>CAZAPO010000364.1:0-4935 GCA_964487005.1 uncultured Flavobacteriaceae bacterium | reverse complement strand
AATGGATAAAGATTTGTCAACGGGAAAACTTGAGTTGAGCACAAGCATGCTGCCGCCAGATGGTACTTTTCAAACAAACACATCGCAATTCAATAATGCCAGAACTAGTGAAGATTTGGTGGCATGGAATCCTGATGCATGTACACAATGTGGTGCTTGTAGTATGGCATGTCCGTTGGGCGCACTACGAATTAAAGCTTTTGATGATAAGTACTTAACAAATGCACCTAGTACATTTAAATGGACTGCTTCTATGGAATCTGATTGGGAGGTTGATTTGCTTAATTATACCATTCAGATCAATCCTGAACAGTGCAACGGATGCAACAATTGTTTAGATGCATGCGACTATGATGCACTTAAATTAGTATCAAGAGTTGAAGTTGCAAAAGAGGAAGCATTAAACTGGTCACATTTTGAAGACATACCTGAATTAGACAGAAACAAAATAAACCCTGCTAAATTAAGTCAGCAGCAGTTACAAGAGCCCTTATTTAAATACGCATTGGGTGTTGATGGTTGTGGTGAAGCACCATACCTTAAGTTATTGTCTCAGCTATATGGAGATAGGTTACTAGTGGCAAACGCAACTGGAGCAAGCTCGATATTTGGAGGTGCTTTACCAACAACCCCTTGGGCAAAAAATAAAGACGGAAAAGGTCCCGCATGGTCAAACTCATTGTTTGAAGATAATGCCGAGTTTGGATTGGGCTATCGTATTTCTATTAATTATAAAAAAGAGCAAGCTATTGCTTTATTGAAAAAACTAAAAACACAATTACCTTACAGTCTTGTTCAAGAAATTTTAAACGCGCAACAAAAAACAGAGCTTCAAATTAATGCGCAACGTAAAAGAATTGTACTGTTAAATCGCGAATTATCATTACTAAATTCATTTGAAGGTTCACAATTACTTTCTTTAACACAATATCTTATAGAAAAAAGTGTATGGATTATTGGTGGAGATGGCTGGGCATATGATATTGGATTTGGAGGTATAGACCATGTTTTAGCGTCGGGAAAAAATGTGAATATCTTGGTACTGGACAACCAAGTATATGATAATACTGGAGGGCAAACATCTAAAGCAACTCCTTTTGGAGCTAAAGCTGTGTTTTCGCACAATGGAAAGCAAACTCGCAAAAAAGATCTCGGTAAATTCGCTATGATGTATAAGGATGTTTATGTGGCCTCAGTGGCGCTTGGAGCCAATAAAGAACAGACTTTAAGGGCATTTAACGAGGCTGAAAGTTTTAATGGTCCTTCAATAATTATTGGGTACTGCCATAGCGATGCCCATGGTATTGATATGAAAAACCCAAGTCAATACCACAAGGCTATCGTCAATTCGGGAGCATGGTCATTATATAGACGTGATCCTCGAAATAGTAGGTTCAATGTACCAACGCTACAGTTAGACTCAGCGAAACCAAGTATTGATATTGAAACTTATTTAAAGAGTGAAGCGCGATTTAAAGACTTGATTGCAAATAAAAACAACGAGGCAATTGACCGCTTGCAGGCTGAATTTGACAAACAATATACAGCGTTAGCAACTATAGCCAAAATACAAGATTATGAATTAGAAAAAACATAATAAATCACCCAAATACTTTAAATCATGAAACCAAATAACACCATTTCACAAAGAAGAATAGAAAGGATTAAAGAACAAGGATACTTTAATTTTTCAAACTATGAGATCGCTCAAATTGCCTTTGGAAACAGGTTTGCGTACATAGTTTGTACAATAGTTTTAATTTATGGGGTAGTCTCAGCCAGTGTACCCGTTTTAATGGCCATGCTTTTAATTGCCTTTGGTGGGGTTGTATTACCTAACCATCCCTTTGATTACATTTATAATTATGTAATTCGACACATGCTTAAAAAACCTAAGCTACCTCAGCGTTCTAAACAATTAAAATTTGCATGCTCAATTGCTACGAGCTTTATAGCTGTAACCATTTTTTTGTTTGATGCCAATTATATGACAGCTGGATATGTGGTTGGCGCAAACTTGTTGTTCTCGGCAGTATTGGTAAGTACTACTGATATATGTATTCCATCAATTCTCTACAATAAATTACTTATAAATAACAAAAAAGGGACTCAAAAATAGCTCATATAATACTGTTAGAACTCAATTCCTTTCATCATTTTTTTCCAATATAAATAAGGCAATCCATACTTTTTTAGTATCCACAATCGCCAATGTTCCTTGGAAGAATCTTTAATAAAAAAAGGAAATTTTTTAAGTAGTGGATCTGGTTTAAAATTCTTGTCGTAATCAAACTCAGCCAAAACCATTTTACCATAGCCTGTGACTAACGGGCATGATGTATATCCGTCATATTCTTTTTCTGACAATGAATTTGACTTTATCATCGCTAAAATATGTGCTACTGTAACTGGAGCTTGCTTTCTAATTGCAGCTCCTGTTTTTGAAGTTGGTAAATTAGATACATCTCCTAGACTAAAAACGTTGGCATATTTGATATGCTGAGTAGTTTTTGGGTTCACCGAGACCCAACCTAAATTATCTACAAGTGGTGAATTCCTTATAAAATCTGGCGCACTTTGAGGAGGTGCCAAATGCATCATATCAAAATGAATTCCATAAAGATCACCCTTTTTGGTAACCTTAACATCTTTATAATTAATATGAATATCATTATCTACTGAAGCTTTATCTCCATCCAATAACACTACTGTTTTATTTGCTGAAACTTTCTTACCAATCTCATAATAGGCAATTTTATTTTCAACGTCAATTTCTATCAATTTATGAAAGAACCGCACATTGATATCTTTTCTTTTTATAACACCCATCAATGTATTTGCTATTTTTTTTACACCAAATATCGCTGAACTTGGTAAGGCATAAACGATATTGGTTTTATCTCGCACTCCTGAGTTTTTAAAGTGTTCTTCGGCCATATACATGATCTTTTGAGGAGCTCCACCGCATTTAATTGGTGTTGTAGGTTGACTAAACAAAGCCGTACCCCCTTTAAAATTCTTTAAGGTCTCCCACGTTTGTTCTGGATCGATGTAATTACTGCAAACTATACCTTTTTCTAGGGCTTCTTCTAGCCCTTCAATTAATTCTGGCGCGATTTTTAATCCTGGCGCGACCACTAAATAGTCATAAGTAAAAATAGTCCCGCTCTTAGTTATCACCTGATTTTGTTCTGGTATGAATGTCTCTGCATAATCTTTTATCCAATTTACATTTTCAGGAATTAGCTCAATCATTGGCCGTACTGTATCCTTAAATTTGTAAGCATTTGCCCCTACCAAGGTCCAAGCAGCTTGATAATAGTGATGCTCCGATGGCTCAATTATTCCTATTTCAATTTCTTTATTTTTTCTTCGTAATTGCGAGGCTACCATAATTCCTGCCGTACCTCCTCCAATAATTAGTACTTGATGATGTAAATTCATAAAAATAACAGTTAGTTATCTGATTAATAGTTCCTTAAATTAATTTCTATTTTTGAGATAGTATGTAACTTGAGTTACAGAAAAAGGCAGCTTATAGCTGCCTTTTTCAATTAATAAACATAAATACGATACTAACTAAAACTATTAATTATGGTTACCAATTCATCCTTTTTTAATATTCCAGATTTTCTCCATAGCTGTTCTCCGTTCTTAAAAATGAAAAACGTTGGAATTCCTCTTACTCCATATCTTCTGGAAATTTCAGGATTCTTATCAACATTGATCTTTATAATTGAAACGTCATTTTGTAGATCATTCTTTACCTCTTTTAGTATTGGACCCATGGCTTGGCATGGACCACACCAATCTGCGTAAAAGTCAATTAGAACAGGTTTTGAGTTATTAATTATTTTCGAAAATTTTTCCATTTCGTATACCTAATTGTTTCATTACTAGATGGCCTTTTATCTGTTGGACTCAGGACGAACTAGCAACATATATTATTCAAAATTAACTTATAAATATTTGATATACAGTAACATGAGTTACATATACAAAAAAAAAGCAGCTAAAAAGCTGCTTTTTTAAATATCTAAATAAACCTATAATAATGTTGTTGGGCAAACATACTCTGTTAATGGTGCGTCTGCTTCTTTAATTTCTTTAAAACCACCTCGTACATCTGTAACATTTTTAACACCATTGGCTTTAAATATAGAAGCCGCTACCAAAGATCTGTATCCACTTGCACAGTGCAAGAAATATTCCTTATCAGGATCAATTTCAGCGAAATTTTGATGGATATAATCTAATGGGAAATTGTCTACTCCTACCACATGCTCCGACTTATACTCAGATTCCTTTCTAACGTCTGTAGGCTTTTCCATTGAGCCATCTGCCAATCGTTTTGTAAACTCAGTTGCCGACATCGATCCAATTTTATCAACCTCAAATCCGTGAGCCAACCAATCTTCTATTCCTCCATTAAGATACCCTAGTGTATTGTCATACCCAACTCGAGAAAATCGAGTTACTATTTCATTCACTCTTAATTCATCATCTGCTAAGAATATGATTTTTTGATTTATATCTCTTATTAAAGCTCCTACCCATGGCGCAAAACTTCCATCAATTCCAATATACCAAGCCCCTGGAACAGTACCTTGTTCAGTATACAATGCCTTAGAACGTGTATCGACAACCAATATATCTTTTTGTTCACTCATTTCCTTGAACGTAATTGGGTCTAAAGGTGTTGTTCCCTTATGTAATACCTCATCTATACTTGTATTAATAGACTTATTCATACGCACATTGTTAGGGAAATATTGTGGTGGAGGTTTTAACCCAGTAGTCACTTCTTCAATAAACTCTTCTTTAGTCATATCTGCCCGAAGTGCATAATTGGTCTTTTTTTGATTACCCAATGTATCAAAAGTTTCAGAACTCATGTTCTTTCCACAGGCTGAACCCGCACCATGATTTGGATAA
>CAZAPO010000363.1:0-3079 GCA_964487005.1 uncultured Flavobacteriaceae bacterium | reverse complement strand
GTAAACATATTGCGCCAACAAGTTTTATTCCTGAATTCAAGTAGTTCTTTAATAGCATATCTCTTTAAATTAAATTGTTGAACATAACAAAAATAGTTAGTTTTGTCGAACTATTTTTTTATTTAAGATAGACACAATTTTTGTGCCAAATTGATATTTATGAGTAAAAACCTTACAAGTAGGAGCGAAGATTATTCTAAATGGTATAACGAACTTGTTGTAAAAGCAGACTTGGCCGAGAATTCGGCCGTTAGAGGGTGTATGGTTATTAAGCCATACGGCTATGCTATTTGGGAAAAGATGCAAGCAGAATTAGATAGAATGTTTAAAGAAACAGGCCATCAAAACGCATATTTCCCCTTATTTGTTCCTAAAAGTTTGTTTGAGGCTGAAGAAAAAAATGCCGAAGGATTTGCAAAGGAATGTGCAGTTGTTACTCATTATAGGTTGCAAAATGACCCAGATAATGAAGGAAAACTACGAGTTGATCCTGCTGCTAAATTGGAAGAAGAACTCGTTGTTCGTCCAACAAGTGAAGCTATTATTTGGAACACATACAAAGGATGGATACAGTCATACAGAGACCTGCCAATTCTAGTGAATCAATGGGCAAATGTTGTTCGATGGGAAATGCGAACGCGTTTGTTTTTAAGAACAGCAGAGTTTTTATGGCAAGAAGGTCATACGGCACATGCTACTAAAGAAGAAGCATGGGAAGAAACCAGATTAATTAATGGTGTTTATGCAAAATTTGCAGAGAACTTTATGGCCATTCCAGTAATTCAAGGATTGAAAACAGAGAGTGAACGATTTGCCGGAGCTGAAGAAACTATGTGTATTGAGGCCTTAATGCAAGATGGTAAGGCGTTACAAGCTGGTACCTCACATTTCTTAGGGCAAAATTTTGCGAAAGCTTTTGATGTGAAATTTACAAACAAAGAAGGTAAGCAAGATTTTGTGTGGGCAACTTCATGGGGAGTTTCAACACGCTTAATGGGTGCTTTAATAATGACACATAGTGATGATAAGGGATTGGTGTTGCCACCAAATTTGGCTCCGGTACAGGTTGTAATTGTACCAATTCATAAAACAGATGAACAATTAGAAGCCATTGGATCTATTGCTAATAATTTAATAGATAGTTTGAGAGCAAAGGGTATTTCTGTGAAGTATGACGATAGAACCACACATAGACCAGGAGCAAAGTTTGCACAATATGAGTTACAGGGTGTACCGTTAAGAATTGCCATGGGACCACGAGATTTAGAAAATGGTACTGTCGAGCTAGCTAGGCGTGATACCTTATCTAAAGAGATTGTTGCATTAGACGATTTAGTTGGAAAAGTTGAAGGCTTAATGACCGAAATTCAAACATCCTTATTTAAGAAAGCCCTAGATTTTAGAGATTCTCATATCACCGAAGTTGATACGTTTGAAGACTTTAAGAATGTTCTAGATACAAAAACAGGTTTTGTTTCTGCACATTGGGATGGTACTGCCGAAACCGAAAACAAAATCAAGGAACAAACTAAGGCAACTATTAGATGTATACCTTTAGATGTGAAGCAGGAAGATGGGAAGTGTGTTTTAACAGGCAACCCGTCTAAACATAGGGTATTATTTGCTAAGGCATACTAGATAGAATTTTTTTTTGAAAAAATGCATTAAGTTGTTGCAGCATTCAAAATTAGTTGTATTTTTGCATCCGCAATGGAAACATTGTGAGTTTTTTGAAAACTATTGCGAGTTGAATACTCAAAATATAATGGCCCGTTCGTCTATCGGCTAGGACGCCAGGTTTTCATCCTGGTAAGAGGGGTTCGATTCCCCTACGGGCTACAATTTTTTATAAATTAAAAGAACAAATGGCAAATCATAAGTCAGCGTTAAAAAGAATTAGAAGTAACGAGACAAGACGCTTAAGAAATAGGTATCAGCATAAAACTACACGTAATGCTATAAAGAAGTTGCGTGAAACAACTAAAAAGAAAGATGCTGAAAAACTTTTTCCTTCAGTAGTTTCAATGATCGATAGATTAGCAAAAAGAAATATCATTCATGCTAATAAGGCAGCAAACCTAAAATCTGGTTTAGCTAAGCACGTTGCTTCTTTATAAGACAAAGTAATAATCAAAATATAAAAAAACCTCTCATTTTGAGAGGTTTTTTTATGCCCAAAAAAAAGCCTTTGCAAGTGCAAAGGCTTTTAATTTTATATTTAAAAAGTTATCCATTCATAGAAATAAGGAATTCTTCATTATTTTGAGATCTCTTAATACGATCATTAATAAATTCCATGGCTTCAACCGGGTTCATATCTGCTAGATACTTACGCATCACCCACATTCTTTGAATTGTTGCATCATCTAGTAATAGATCATCACGACGCGTACTTGAAGACGTAAGATCAATAGCAGGGAAAATTCGTCTGTTCGATATTTTTCTATCTAATTGAAGCTCCATGTTACCGGTTCCTTTAAATTCTTCAAAGATAACTTCGTCCATCTTCGATCCTGTTTCTGTAAGTGCCGTTGCAATAATGGTAAGTGAACCACCATTTTCAATATTACGCGCAGCACCAAAGAAACGTTTTGGTTTATGCAAAGCATTAGCATCTACACCACCACTTAATATTTTTCCTGAGGCTGGTTGTACCGTATTATAAGCTCGTGCCAATCGTGTTATAGAGTCTAATAGAATTACCACGTCATAGCCACATTCAACTAACCTTTTTGCTTTTTCTAAAACAATATTGGCTATTTTAACGTGCTCACTTGCCTCTTTGTCAAAGGTAGAAGCAATTACTTCTCCTCGCACATTACGTTGCATATCGGTTACCTCTTCTGGTCGTTCATCAATAAGTAAAATCATTTGATATACTTCTGGATGATTTGCGGCAATGGCGTTAGCCACATCCTTAAGTAACATTGTTTTACCAGTTTTTGGCTGTGATCCCATCATCCCACGTTGCCCTTTACCAATTGGAGAGACAAACTCCATTACACGTGTTGAAATGGTACTTTGCTTTTCCCCAATATTAACTTTTTCGTCTGGAAACAATGGTGTTAAGTGCTCAAAT
>CAZAPO010000362.1:0-6605 GCA_964487005.1 uncultured Flavobacteriaceae bacterium | reverse complement strand
ATTATTACCAATTTTGATTCATTGATGATTAGCATATCCTTTTTAATTTGCTTTGGCTCCTTGTTTGTTTTTGCTTTTATATCTTGCTTAGGTGGCAAAACGATGCCTGTTCCATTGGTTGGAAATTTTTATCAACGAATTTTTGCTAGTCTCGGTCGCTAATGAGTTCTTTTACCCTTGACTACATAATTAGAAAGTCCTCTCTACAAAGCAATGCACCGCTACTTATTATGTTGCATGGTTATGGCAGTGATGAAAACGACCTTTTCTCATTTGCTTCCGAATTACCTGAAGAATTATATATAATTTCAGCAAAAGCACCCTACCCTATGCATCCGTTTGGAAATGCATGGTATGCAATAAATTTTGATGCAGAAAAAGGGAAGTGGAGTGATAATGAGCAAGCCATGCAATCAAGAGATAAGATTGCAACCTTCATAGAGGAAGCAATAGCTAATTACCCTGTTAACAAAGAAAATGTGACATTACTTGGATTTAGTCAAGGTACCATATTAAGTTATGCCGTAGCACTAACCTACCCTAACTTAATAAAGAATGTTGTAGCATTAAGTGGTTATATAAATACTAAAATTGTACCAGAGGAAATTAATACGAGTGATTTATCACATTTAAGTATCTACTGTTCTCATGGGACCGTTGATCAGGTAATTCCAGTTGAATGGGCTAGAAAATCACCAGAATTGTTAAGTAATTTAGGTATAGAATACAAATATTCAGAGTTTCCTGTAGGGCATGGTGTGGCACCCCAAAACTTTTACGAATTCAAGGCCTGGTTAGAATCTCGAATCTAGTAACTCACTGGAGGATATAAAAAGTGTTCAACTAATTTATAGCTTAAATTCATCTCCTTATCAACCTCGTAAGTTAAAAACAATTCCCCCCAATACTTACCATCTGAGAAATCGGCAATAATCCATTTATGGTTCAACATTTTAATATTGTTGATCATAATTTTACCATCGGTCATGGATGCATAAGGTATTAATGGATGTTCTCCTTCAACTTCATTAAGTTCGTAAAGCTTGTCTTTAATAAAAGGGATTAATTTAGTTGCATCAAGACCATCGCGTTCAAAGTAACTAATGGCATCCTCATTATGTTCAAGATTAAAATACATAAGGTTATAATTGGCATCACGCAGGTTTTCTAATGAATCTTGATACTTTACTACCTTATCTTTTGTTGTGGTAATATCTTTCTCGTACTTCTCAAGTATGCTTTTTGAATTAGCATACATAAACACCACTAACAGTAGTGTAAAAACAAATAAGTACATAAATATTCTTCCTTTCATAGATATCTTTTAAATGTTTAATTCTAATTCGTCATAGGCCAAAAATACATTTTCTGGCAATGTTTTTTCAACATCGTCATGAAACCCTAACAAAGCACTAATATGAGTCAAGTATGCTTGTTTAGGTTGTACCTTCTCTATTAACTCAAGTGCTTCAGATAAATTGTAATGAGATTCATGCGGTTCATGTCTTAAAGCATTAATAACTAACACTTCCAAGCCTTTTAATTTTTCTTGTTCTTCATCTTCAATAGTCTTCATGTCTGTTAAATAGGCAAAATCCTTAAACCTAAATCCAAAAACTTGTAATTTATTATGAAAACCATTAATAGGTGTAACATTCATACCTTTTAATGTAAAAGGGTTATTTTCTATTATTTGAATGTCAACGCTCGGTGCACCTGGGTACTTGTTTTCCATTTCAAAGATGTAGTCAAAACGTCGTTCAAGTGATTTTATCACTCGTTTATGCCCATAAATAGGTATTTCGCCTTGCTTAAAGAAAAAAGGACGTATATCGTCTAACCCAGCAGTATGATCAGCATGTTCATGAGTAAATAAAATACCATCAATTCTATTCACCCCAGCTCGAAGCATCTGATATCTAAAATCAGGGCCACAATCAATTACATACGTATGTTGATCCCATTCTACCAAAATAGAAACTCTTAACCGTTTATCTTTTTTATTGGTGCTTAAACATACAGGATGATTACTACCAATAACCGGTATTCCTTGTGAGGTTCCAGTACCCAGAAAAGTAACTTTCATGATTAATTTCTTGTGCGCAAAAATAGAGATTCTACCCTTATTATTAATATATGATCGAGATTTCGATGTGCTAATTCTTCAATAAACTGTCATTTTATTTAAATTATTATCAACATACAAAGTCTTTTCTTATTTTTACTATAAAGGTTTTCCTTTAATTCAGTATTTAATTCATTTTTTTAAAACTGATAATTATCACATTAATTACCTACTTAAAATTTTACATTTGATGTATACATAACACTACTTATAGCGTATGAAAATAGGTGTCTTAAAGGAAACTCACAAAGGAGAAAAAAGAGTTGCAATCACTCCAAAAATTACCAAACAACTTATTGAAAAAGGATTCGAAGTAATAGTTGAAAAGAATGCTGGCAAGTCAGCTTCTTTCAAAGATTCAGAATATCAAAATGCCGGAGCTAGTATCACCTCGCATGGTGTCGTTTTTAATGATGCTGATGTTTTGGTAAGCATTAATCCTTTTGTTAAGGAGGATCTTAAACTCATTAAAAAAGATCAAATTTTAATTTGTCAATTATTTCACCGCTCCCATCCAGATCTTGTAAAGGCCATTGCGGCTAAGGGAGCTACAGTATTTTCGCTAGATGCCATGCCTCGAATATCTCGTGCACAGGACATGGATGTTTTAAGTTCGCAAAACAACTTGGCCGGATATAAGGCCGTTATTCGTGGCGCCTATGAAATGACCAAGATATTTCCATTAATGATGACTCCAGCAGGTACAATAACACCAGCAAGAGTGCTTGTATACGGTGTTGGTGTTGCCGGACTTCAAGCCATTGCAACAGCAAAAAGACTAGGTGCAGTTGTTGAAGCTACTGACATTCGGCCAGAAACTAAAGAACAGACAGAATCATTAGGTGCTACCTTTATTACCGTAGAAAATGAAGAAAATGATGTTTCAGAAGGTGGATATGCAAAAGTTGCCTCAGAAGAATATAAACAGCGTCAAAAAGAAGCAGTCAACAAATCATTGTTCCAAGCAGATCTTGTTATCACTACAGCAATGGTACCCGGTAGAAAATCGCCAGTACTTATAACCGAAGAACAGGTCAATCAAATGAAAAATGGATCGGTTATCATCGATTTAGCTGCTGCCCAAGGTGGTAATTGCGCACTTAGTAAGCTTAATAAAGTGGTGATTCAAAATGGAGTTAAAATAATAGGAACTACAATTGCACCAGAAAGCGTTTCTACAAATGCCAGTGAACTTTTTGCAAAAAATATGTTCAATTACTTAATGCACCTCACTGAAGGCGCACAATTTAAATGGGAATTAGAAGAAGAGATAACAAATGAAACGCTAATAGTTTATAGCGGAGATATTAGACAAAACGGAACTTTATAGAAATATGAGTGAATTAATCAATTTTTTTAGCAGTAATATGGAGATGGTCTACATTGTAATATTGATGGTCTTCGTAGGTGTTGAAGTAATAAGCCATGTACCGGCTGTATTGCATACACCACTTATGTCTGGAGCAAATGCTATTCACGGTGTTGTTATTATAGGAGCAATTATTGTGATGCTTAATACAAGTACCGATAATTATTTAGCGCTTTCACTGGGCTTTGTTGCGGTATTATTAGGAACACTAAATGTTGTAGGTGGATTTGTTGTTACCGACCGCATGTTAGAAATGTTTAAAAAGAAAAAATAATGGAATATATCTTCAGTCTTGAGTTTATATATTTAGTAGCCTCAATTACCTACATTCTTGGACTTAAAAAACTAGGACATCCTGAAACAGCAAGAACTGGTAACTTGTTAGCAGCCTTTGGTATGGCCGCGGCAATTGTAGGAACCATTTTCTTGTATAAAGAAGAAGTACACTCACTTATATATATTTTAATTGCCACTGCTATATTGATTGGAACAATCATTGGTTTTGTAGTTGCAAAAAAAGTTGCGATGACCAAAATGCCAGAGTTAGTATCAATGTTTAACGGTATGGGAGGTGCTTCTGCTGCATTAATTGGACTCATAGAATTTAGCCATTATACAGGAGATATACTCTCTGTATTAACTATTTTGGGTGGAGTTATAATAGGTAGCGTATCCTTCTCAGGTAGTATGATAGCTTGGGCAAAACTTAATGGAACTCTCTACAAACCAATAAGAATCCCAAAATATAATTTTCTAAACAATATTATTTTGTTAGCGCTTTTAGGTCTAGCCGCCTATATGGTTTGGTCTGGTACAGGAAGTCAGTTGTTATTGTATGTATTATGTTTTGGAGCTCTGGCTTATGGAGTACTATTTGTAATCCCAATTGGTGGTGCTGATATGCCTGTAGTTATTAGTTTATTAAATTCTTTTACAGGACTAGCGGCGGCGCTTGGAGGTTTTTTATACGGTAACATGGTCATGCTAACAGGAGGTATCTTAGTTGGATCTGCAGGAACTATATTAACTTTTGCTATGTGTGATGCCATGAATAGACCATTATCTAATGTAATCTTTGGTGGGTTTGGTGATACTGGACTTGAAGGAGGAACAAAAGGACCACAAGGTGATGTTAAAAAAACTACTGCAAGTGATGTGGCAATTCTAATGAATTATTCGCAAAAGGTGATTATTGTTCCTGGATATGGATTAGCGGTTGCGCAAGCACAACATGTAATTCACGAATTAGAACAACTATTAGAAAATCGTGGAGTAACAGTTAAATATGCAATACATCCCGTAGCTGGGCGTATGCCTGGGCATATGAATGTACTCTTGGCTGAAACGAATGTCTCGTATGATAAACTTGCCGAAATGGAAGATGTAAATCCAGAATTTTCAAATACCGATGTTGTGTTTGTTGTTGGTGCAAATGATGTAGTGAATCCGGCAGCACATAACGATCCATCAAGTCCAATTTACGGAATGCCAATTTTGGAAGTCGAAAATGCCAAACAAATAATAATAAATAAACGAAGTATGAAGCCTGGGTATGCTGGAATTGAGAACGAGCTCTTTTTCAATCAAAAAACATCTATGCTTTTTGGTGATGCCAAAGATGTTATCCAAGAGCTGGTCAATGAGTTAAAAAGTATTTAAAGTTATCTTAAAACAAGTATAAGACCAGTAATATTACTGGTCTTTTTTTATTGAGATGGTTTAATATTTTATATTTTTGTTACAGATTTACCAATGTAAAAAACCGCTATGGAAATTACGCTGAAAGGAGATTATGAATTAGAAAACATTCCTTCCTTGAAACAAAAGGCGCTTCGCGTCAATCTTAACGAACATATTTACGGAACCTTTGCTGAAATTGGAGCTGGCCAAGAAACGGTTAGACAATTTTTTAGAGCTGGAGGAGCTTCAAGAACAATTGCAAAATCGATGTCGGCTTATGATAAAGATTTTAGTGATTCAATATATGGAATTGAAGATGACAAACGCTATGTGACCGAGTCTAGGTTAAGAAGAATGTTGTCCCATGAAATAAGTTTAATTGAGCAACGTATAACTAGAGATAAGCATCCAGATAAGATGTTCTTTTCATATGCCAATACCGTTACCACAATTGATTTTGCGAAGAAATTTAAAGGCCACGGATGGGTAGGTATAAAATACCAAATAGAACCAGATCAAGAATATAGTGATATCATTATTCATTTTCGATTTAAGGAAAATGATGCCAGATTACAGCAGGAAACTTTGGGTGTTTTAGGAACAAACCTCATTTATGGTGCATTCTATAAATATAACGAGCCAAAAAAGTTGCTACGATATTTATACGATCACTTAGACAAAGATCAGTTAGAAATAGACACTATTAATTTCTCTGGCCCTCTCTTTGAAAATGTAGATAACCGTTTAATGAGTTTACAACTGGTTAAAAATGGAATGACAGACGCGGTAATGTTTGCACCAGATGGTAATAACGTCTTACCTGCTAGAGCACTATATAAAAAGAATATATTAGCATTAAGAGGTAGTTTTAGACCAGTTACCAAGGTTAATATGGACATGTATGAGAAATCATATAAAATGTTCTTAGATGAAAACAGGGTTGATGAAGAAAAAACACAGGTGCTTTTTGAGATTACACTTTCTAACCTTAGAGCTGATGGAGGTACAATAGACGAGCAGGACTTTATTGATAGAGCCGATTTATTGTGTTCGCTTGGACAAACAGTGTTGATCTCTAATTTTCAAGAATATTATAAACTAGTTGAGTACTTCTCGCTATATACCAAGGCTAGATTAGGCTTGGCGATGGGCGTTAATAATCTAATAGACATCTTTGATGAAAAATACTATCGCCATTTAAGTGGTGGTATTTTAGAAGCTTTTGGAAAGTTATTCTTTAAAGACCTGAAAGTTTACTTATATCCTATGATTAATCAAGATAGTGGAGAATTAACTACAAGTGAGAACTTAAAGGTGCATCCACGTATGAAAGAATTATACAAATTCTTTAAGTATAATGGTAAAGTGACCGATATTAAAGATTATGATCCAGAAAACTTTAATATCTTCTCGCGTAAGGTGCTACACATG
>CAZAPO010000361.1:0-2823 GCA_964487005.1 uncultured Flavobacteriaceae bacterium | reverse complement strand
CCAATATCAATCAAAAATGCTACGTCTTTTACAATTAGAATTACAAAAATTATTGCTCAATAGAACGAGTAAGATCCTTATATTCATTTCTTTTATTCTACCATTTACGGTATTAATTCTATCTTCAATTAAAATCAATTTCTTTGGTTTTTTTACACTAGAGTTGGGTGAATTGGGTATTTATAACTTTCCAATTATTTGGCACATTACCACCTTCTTTGCTTCACAATTCAAGTTTTTCTTTGCAATTGTGGTAGTAAGTATGATTGGAAACGAATACAGCAATAAAACAATTAAGCAAAACCTAATTGATGGTTTAAGTAAAAGAGAATTTATTTTATCTAAATTCTATACCATTGTTTTCTTTTCACTGGTTGCAACACTATTATTGGCCCTTATTTCATTATTGATTGGATTATACTATTCAAGCTATAAAGAGATAGGTATTATCTTATCAGAGACCGAATATTTATTAGGCTATTTCGTAAAACTCGTTGGATTCTTCTCCTTCTGTTTATTCTTAGGAATGCTAGCAAAACGATCGGCCTTCGCATTAGGGTTTCTATTTATTGACTTTGTATTGGAGTGGATTATTTTTTGGATTAATTGCGTGGCAAACTAAAAGTACAGACATCGCCGAAAAAATTCAAAACTACTTCCCATTGAAGTCAATGTATAACCTAATTAAACAACCTTTTCAACGTGTTGCTATGTCCAAATTTCCAGATAAAGAAAGTTTGGCCTACGACTACGCCGTTCATTGGTATGAAATTGTGATTGTATTAGGTTGGACAGCATTATTTGTATTTTTATCGTACAGGTTATTAAAAAAGCGGGATTTATAATATATTTATAGGCTACACGCTTATAAATGTAAGTCTTTGAAAAAGATACTATTAATCCTTTCCCTCGCTATTAGCGCTACATCGCTGGCTCAAAACCAAGCTGCAAACTGGTATTTTGGTCAAAATGCAGGTGTAAATTTCAATCTAGCAAATGGTGCAGTAACATCAGTAGATAACGGTAGATTAAATACCAGAGAAGGGTGTACATCTATTTCTGACGAAAATGGTGCCTTGCTTTTGTATACAGATGGCTCGGTTGTATATAACAGAAATCATACGGTTATGCAAAATGGAACTGGATTATATGGGGACGCATCAAGCACTCAGTCGGCCATTGTAATTCCAAAACCACAGGACCCAAACATTTACTACATTTTTACGGTCGATACAAGTGTGGGTCAAAATGATCCTGACTTCGGTTTTAATTAT
This sequence comes from uncultured Flavobacteriaceae bacterium, assembly GCA_964487005.1. Taxonomy (GTDB): domain Bacteria; phylum Bacteroidota; class Bacteroidia; order Flavobacteriales; family Flavobacteriaceae; genus CAZAPO01. The sequence goes on along the minus strand of CAZAPO010000361.1, from coordinate 1,549 downwards.
TCGATCGTTGATATGAGTCTAGATGGTGGACTTGGTGGTGTGACTTCAAAGAACATCAATTTACTTAATGATAGTTCAGAAAAAATAACCGCTGTTTCACAAGATTGTCAAACCGAAGCTATTTGGGTTATTACCTACGCTAATTCTTCTGGTGCTGGACCTTACAATAGTTATCAAGCATTTGAAGTAACAGCTGCTGGCGTGAATACGACACCAGTGGTTTCGTTGGTTCCAGGGGTGGTAAGAGATCCGAGAGGGCAAATGAAAGTTTCACCAGACGGAACAAAAATGGTCTCAGCAAATATGAGGCAAGGGCTATATTTGTATGACTTTGATACAACTACTGGAGTTGTATCAAATCCAATAGAATTATTAATTAACAATTTTTCATCAGCAGCTTATGGTGTAGAGTTTTCTCCAAATAGTTCTTTATTGTATGTACATTCTACCAATAACGCAGGAGCAACCCAACCACCATCAGCACATATTTCATTGCTTACGCAATTTGATTTGACGGCAGCAGATATTCAATCAACCGAGTTTAGGGTAGATACTGCACAATTATATAGAGGTTCTTTACAGTTAGGTCCAGACGGAAAAATATATCGTTCAATGAGTGCTAACTATACCATGGGGCTACCGTATTTGAGTGTAATCCATAATCCTAATGCTGTAGGTATAGCATGTAATTATGAAGAGAACGCAATAGATTTGTCACCAAACAGATCGACACAAGGACTTCCTCCTTTTGTACAGTCATTCTTCAACGATCAAATTGACATTATTCAAAATGATGTAAGTACAACCAATTTGCCACTATGCGAAGGTGATGTTTATACCTTAACTTATGACATCCTTCCTGATGCCATTTATACATGGTATAAAGATGGGGTTTTGCTCCCAGAAACCGATCACGATTTGGTAGTCACTGAGGATGGAACATACGAATTGCTAATTGAGTTTAATAATGGGTCGTGTGATACATTTGAAGGTATAGCTTTTGTCGAATACTTTGAAAACCCGGTTGCAAGTCAGCCATCAGATATAATAATTTGTGACGATAATAATGACGCTACCTGGGGTTTTGATTTTAGCAGCCATGATGCAAGTGTTTTAGGGGCGCTAGACCCAAATGTTTATAGTGTCCTTTATTTTGAATCTCAGCAAGATGCAGATAATAACGAAAATGTAATTTTAGGCGTCTATAATAATACGAGCAATCCGCAACAAATTTTTGCGAGAGTTCATAATAGCGGGAATCCAAATTGCTACGATACCACTTCATTTATGGTTGAAGTATTCGATACCCCAATTGCAAACACGGTTCAAGATTGGGTGGAATGTGATGATTTGGATGATGGTAACAATATGAATGGTCAGAAAGAATTTGATCTATCGACAATAGATACGGTGGTCTTGGGAACGCAAATAGCCACAGACGTTGCTATTAGTTATCATGCAACACTTGCAGATGCAGATGCCAATAGTAATCCTTTACCAGCAAATTACTACAATACCACACCTTTTACACAAACAATTTTCGTTAGAA
>CAZAPO010000360.1:0-4151 GCA_964487005.1 uncultured Flavobacteriaceae bacterium | reverse complement strand
TGAAATTTATGATAACTTTAGTTTATTGCCTAAATATTTTAATGAAGAACAAAAATCAAATTTTTTAAATTTTATTGTTTTAAAATTAAAGAATTCTGGTGAAAACTTTTTTTTAAATAAATGGGAGTTTGAATTTTTAGTAAATGAAATGAAAGATATTTTTGGTAAGGAAATTAGTTTAGAAAAAAGAAAACTTTATTTAGAATTATCACAAATTTTAAATTCATTTAATAAGCCTTATACTGATATACTTTTTTCTAAACTTAATAATCTATCTAAAGAGAATAGTCGTCCATTTGTATCTGAAATATTAGAATATTATTTTAGTACAAAAGATCTTTTATTAAAATCAGAGCTAAAGCATGATATAATGTCAAAAACTTTAGCATCTATATATCAAGATAATAATTTATACTCACAATACGCTATAAGAACAAGTAATACTTTTTTAACTGATAATATTCAATATTCTTCTTATACTATTAATCAACAAAATGAATCTATTTTTGTAAGTGTTGCACATATCTTAACTTTATGTTCTTTATTTTTTGATTTTTCTTATAGTGAACATGAAACTTCTAATTTTATCTTTGACTCTGCTTTAATTGAACTAGGAGTATTAATAATTTTAATTAGTTTATTTTTTAAATTAGCTTTATCTCCTTTTCATTTATGGTCACCTGATGTTTATGAAGGATCACCATCTAGTTCTACTTTTTTTTTTACAGTTATTTCTAAATTAAGTATTTTTGTTTTTTTATTAAAAATATGTTATATTAGTTTTTATAGTATTATTGTTGATTGGCAATTATATTCGTTACTGGTTGCTATTGTCAGTATTTTAGTAGGTTCGATTGGTGGATTAAAGCAAAGAAAATTTAAAAGTATTTTAGCTTATAGTTCAATTAGTAATATGGGTTTAATTTTAGTTTCATTTAGTGCTGGTAATTTTGAAGGTATAAAAGCTTTTTTTTATTTTTTTATTTTATATATTGTATCCGGTTTAGCTGTTTGGTCTATTTTTTTACTTTTAAAAGTAAAAAAAAAAATACCTTCTGAAAAACATAATAAAGATTTAGGAGATTTTAGTTTATTACATGAGTTGAATGTAGTTTTAGCTTATGCTTCTGTTATTACTATATTTACAATTGCTGGTATACCACCAATGGTAGGATTTCTTGCAAAAGTTAGTATTTTTTTATCTTTAACTGAAGCTTCAATGTATTGTATTGCATTAATTAGTATACTTGCAAGTGTAATTTCCACTTTTTTTTATCTAAGAGTTTTAAAAGTTATTTTTTTTGAAAATGTATTAGTAGGAAAATTATTTTACCCGACAAATTCGAAAGATAATATTATTCGTAGTCTTTTATTCTTTTTATTATTATTTTTATTTATTAGTCCAGTTTTACCTAGCTTTTTTGCTTATAAAACTACTTTATTTTTAAATAAGAATTTCTATTAAGAAATAATCATTTTTAGCTCAGTTGGATAGAGCAACAGTTTTCTAAACTGTCGGTCATGGGTTCAATTCCCATAAAATGTGATTATAAATGTTATTTGAAAATGTACTTATTTATATTTTACTTTCTCCAATTATAGGAGTATTTTTACTATTAATAGTTTCTGAGAAAGAAAAAAACTTTTTAAAATTTATTGCTTTAAATTTTTCATTTTTACCGTTTATTGGTTTACTGTTTTTGTGGATCTTTTTTCAAAAATCTTTAGCTAATTTTCAATTTGTAACTAAAATTTTTTGGTTCCCAAATTTAAACTTAAATCTCACTTTAGGAATTGATGGAATTTCAATATTTTTTTTGTTATTAACGACTTTATTAATACCAATATGTATTCTTATTAGTTGGAATAGCATAAATTATAAATTAAAAGAATATTTAATTTCTTTTCTTATATTAGAATTTTTATTAATTGGTGTTTTTTGTATTTTAGACTTATTATTGTTTTATATTTTCTTTGAAAGTGTTCTAATTCCTATGTTTTTAATTATTGGAGTTTGGGGTTCGCGAGATAGAAAAATTTTAGCTGCATATTATTTTTTTTTATATACGTTATTGGGTTCTGTATTAATGCTTCTTTCAATATTATACATTTATTATCAAGTTGGAACAACAGATTACGAAGTTTTATTAACTTTTTCTTTTTCTGAAAGTGAGCAAAAAATTTTATGGCTTACTTTTTTTATCTCATTTGCTGCTAAAGTTCCAATGGTGCCTGTTCATTTATGGTTACCCGAAGCCCACGTTGAAGCTCCTACAGCTGGTTCAGTTATATTAGCAGGTGTTCTACTGAAGTTAGGTACTTATGGTTTTATCAGATTTACAATACCATTACTACCTCAAGCTTCTTTTTATTTTACACCTCTTGTTTATACAATTTCGGTTATTGGAATTATTTATACATCTTTTACAGCAATTAGACAATCTGATTTTAAAAGAATTATAGCTTATACCTCTATTGCTCATATGAATTTAGTAATGTTAGGTATTTTTAGTTTTAATGTTATTGGTCTTGAAGGTGCTTTATTTCAAAGCTTAAGTCATGGTTTTGTTGCAAGTGCTCTTTTTTTAATTATTGGTGTTGTTTATGAGCGGTATCACACACGCCTTGTTAAATATTATGGTGGATTAGCAGTTGTTATGCCGTTATATATAACAATTTTTTTATTTTTTACGTTAGCAAATATTAGTTTTCCTGGTACAAGTAGCTTTGCTGGTGAGTTTTTAATTTTAGTAGGTTCTTTTAAATCTAATACAAGTGTAACATTTTTAGGGGCAACTGGTGTTATAATTGGTGGATGTTATTCTTTATGGTTATTTAATAGAATTGCTTTTGGTAATTTAAAAACTCAATATACTAAAAAATTTATTGATATTAATAAACGAGAATTTTTAGCTTTTTTACCTTTAATTATAGGAACACTTATAACAGGAATATTACCTGATATATTTTTAACTACTATGCATACAAGTGTAAATAACTTAATTGAATTTATTTATTTTTAAAAAATGATTTATATATTTGATACTGAATTACTTGAAAATAAATTGATTTATTATGCTTTACAACAAATTTATGGAATAAATAAAAAAAGATCTTTTTTTATTTGTAAAAAACTAGGATTTTCTAATAATTTAAAAGTTAAAAATTTATCTAAATATCAAATAACTGAACTATTAAAAACTATAGATATTTTAAATTTAACGCTTTCTTCTGATTTAAAAAAATTAAAATTTTTATCAATTAAAAATTTGATTTCAATAAAATCTTATAGAGGATTTCGAAGAAATCAAGGTTTACCTTTAAGGGGTCAAAGAACTCATACAAATGCTAAAACAGCTCGTAAAAAAGTTCTTTAAAACTATTTTTAAATATATATATATTATAAGGATAAGTGGTCGAGTGGCTTAAGGCGTTAGTTTTGAAAACTATTGTATTTTTTAATACCGTGGGTTCAAATCCCACCTTATCCTTTTACATATTTAATTTTAATAAAGCTAGAGAAGTGTTATTAGTAAACACCAGGTTTATATGCCTTGAAATTGTAGGTTCAAGTCCTAACTCTAATAAAAATGATTAACTTTTATAGAAATTTAAATATTTTTTCATTAATAAAAAAAAAAGAAAAAAACTTATTAAATAAACCAATTAATACACAATATGTTTCTTATAATAATAAGATAAATTCGCCTAATTTACAATTTAAATACTTAAAAACTTATCATTCTTATCATCTTGTTGATCCAAGTCCTTGGCCAATTGTTGCTGCTGCTGGAGGTTTTATGATCACTTCAGGATTAGTTTTATACATGCATAAATTTTTAGGTGGTTGGACATTACTTATGACAGGTTTTCTTGTTGTATTTTTTGTAATGTACACATGGTGGAGAGATGTTATAAGAGAAGCTACTTTTGAAGATTTGCACACCGTAGTAGTTCAAAAAGGATTAAGACTTGGAATGATTCTATTTATAGTATCTGAAGTTATGTTTTTTTTTGCGTTTTTTTGGGCTTTTTTTCATTCTAGTCTTGCTCCTGTATATAATATTGGTGGAGTTTGGCCTCCAAAAGCTATAGCTCCTGTAGATACCTTTACTATCCCTTTAACTAATACTTTTCTTCTTTTAAGTTCA
>CAZAPO010000359.1:0-5463 GCA_964487005.1 uncultured Flavobacteriaceae bacterium | reverse complement strand
AGTCAGGGATTCCAGAATCAATATCAATTTGAAACAGATATTGGAAATTACCAGATTCGTGGGTTGGACTTCTTAATAAATAAACAGTTTAAAAGTGCTAGTGCTTGGTTGAGCTATTCATTTAGTAAAAATGATTATGAGTTTTCAAGTCTTAATTCTGGTACTAGATTCCCTAATAATATAGACACACGGCACGCCTTAACATTTGCAGCAACTTATTACTATAAGCGTTATAAATTTGCACTTGGGGCCAATTGGCGTACAGGAAAACCTTTTACTACTTATAATGAAGTGAATCCCGTAGTTGCTAATGAGATTAATTATAACGCTCCAAACGACGCGAATCTTCAAGACTATTTTCGCACTGACTTTTCAATGACCTATACCTTTAAAGTAGCTGACGAAACTGATGCCATTGTTGGCTTCTCCCTTTGGAACGTCTTAGACAGAAAGAATATTATTAACACCTACTACACGCTGGATGATGACCAAATGGTTTCGAAGATTGAAAATCTTTCATTGGGTATTACACCAAACTTTAGTTTTAGATTATCGTTCTAGGTTAAATTTTGTCTTTTCTTGATAAAAACTAGAAGTGAATTATTCTGGTTTCCAATTTAATTTTTAACTTTTTACCTTCTAACTAAATTACTATGCAAATAATTGAATCTTCAACCATCTATGACGCTATTATCGTAGGGTCAGGAGCAGGTGGTGGTATGGCTGCCAAAGTATTATCGGAAGCAGGCTTGAAAGTAGCAATTGTAGAAGCTGGTCCATTCTTCGACCCTGCTTTACCCGAACATCAAACGCAATTAAAATGGCCCTGGCAATCACCTAGACGTGGTGCAGGATCTACAAGGGCATTTGGTGATTTTGACGCTGCCTATGGAGGTTGGGAAATAGATGGCGAGCCCTACACCAGAAAAAATGGAACAAAATTCGATTGGTTTAGATCAAGAATGTTGGGAGGTAGAACCAATCACTGGGGAAGAATTTCGTTGCGTTTTAGTGAACGTGATTTTAAACATAAAGATATTGATGGTTTAGGCGAAAATTGGCCAATTGGTTATGAAGATGTAAAGCCCTATTATGACAAGGTAGATAAACTTATTGGGATCTTTGGTTCAAAAGAGGGCATAGAGAATGAACCAGATGGGTTCTTTTTACCACCTCCAAAACCAAGATTGCATGAACTGTTTTATATCAAGGGAGCTAGAAAACTAAATATTCCCGTTATACCTTCCCGAATGTCGATGCTTACCAAACGTATTAATAGCGATCGAGGGATTTGCTTTTATTGTGGGCAGTGCAATAGAGCGTGTAATATGTATGCAGACTTTTCTTCAGGTACGTGTTTAATATTTCCTGCTCAAAAGAATGGCGGGCAAATTGATTTATTTGTGAATTGTATGGTAAGAGAAGTTACAACTAACGATGAAGGTAGGGCAACAGGCGTTTCATACATTAACAAAGAAGATAGAAAAGAATATAAATTAAAAGGAAAAGTTGTTGTGCTCGGGGCTTCTGCTTGTAGTACAGCTAGAATTTTATTGAACTCGAAGAGCAAACAACATCCAAATGGATTGGGTAATAGCAGCAATCACGTTGGAAAATATTTACACGATTCTACAGGTGGTGGTATGGGAGCATTTGTCCCAGATCTCATGAATAGGAAAACTTATAATGAAGATGGTGTTGGCGGAATGCACGTGTATACCCCATGGTGGCTCGATAATAAGAACCTCGATTTTCCTAGAGGGTATCACATTGAAGTATGGGGTGGAATGGGAATGCCTAGTTATGGATTTGGTTTTAATGCTAACGACTTCAATAAATTCTTCGGTCTTAAAGTAGGTGGATATGGAGATAGTTTACGAGATGATGTTAAAAAATACTATGGCTCAGTTGTAGGTTTTAGTGGCCGAGGAGAATCTATTGCTATGAAAGATAATTACTGCGAAATTGATCCATCTACAGTTGATGAATTTGGAATTCCAGTATTGCGATTCCATTACAATTGGACAGACTATGAAGTGAAACAAGCAAAACATATGCAAGACACATTTGAAGAGCTTGTGCATAGCATGGGCGGAGAACCGCTATGGAATAAACCTGGTGCCGATAGTGATTATGGATTACTTGCTCCTGGACGAATTATTCATGAAGTGGGAACCACAAGAATGGGGAATGACAGAAAAACATCGGTAGTAAACGCACATCAACAATTACATGATGTTGATAATGTCTTTATTGTAGATGCTGGACCATTTGTGTCACAAGCAGACAAAAATCCAACTTGGACCATATTAGCACTCTCGTGGAGGACATCAGATTATATTGTTGAACAATTAAAACAGCAAAACCTTTAAGTTATGGATAGAAGAGAAAGTTTAAAGTCGATAGTTCTTGGAACACTGGCAGGAGGTTTAGCATTACATGGTTGTAAACCAGAAAATGTAGCAACAGAGCAAGAGGCATTACAAGAGGCCGCAGAACTTTATGGGAGAACCCAAAAAGAAAAAGAAAGAGATACAAAACTACAAGCTGATCAATTTTTTAGTGAACATGAAATGGCAACTATAGGTGTTTTAAGTGCGCTTATCTTGCCAGCAAACAATAAATTCCCGTCTGCGAAAGATGTTGGTGTTCCGGACTTCATTGAGTTTATTGTAAAAGATATGCCACATTACCAAACACCAATTAGGGGCGGGCTTATGTGGTTAGATCATTCGAGTAATTCGAAGTTTGAATTAGAGTTCAAGTCGATTACTACAACACAGCAAAAGGAAATTTTAGATCACATAGCTGTTCCAGATATTACGAAACCTCAAAGTGAGTGGCCATTAGAAGAACGCTTCTTTCTTACTATGAGAAACCTAACACTAACGGGGTATTATACCACTAAAACTGGGATAGATGATTTAGGTTATAAAGGAAATCAATTTAACATCTGGGATGGAGTACCTCAAGAAGTACTTGATCAACATGGAGTTGCTTATGAACCAGAATGGTTGGCAAAATGTGTTGACCAAAGTAAACGAAATGATATTGCTCAATGGGATGATGACGGAAACCTCATCACATAATCCACCCAAAAACTTATTGAAAAACACTTGATTAAAATTTAACAATCAAGTGTTTTTTATTTAAGACTGTTCTGTTTGAATTTGGACTAAAATAGACTAAATTAGCTTGCCTTCATCAATTCTAATTGAACAACCTGTTTCTTTATCAACCAAAAATCTCATTTTATGACGACCAAAGCGAACCGTTCAAAAATGCCCTTTATTGCATTATTCCTTAGTCTTTTTTTATCAACTTTTTTAGTATTCTCACAGGGATTTGAGGGGTACTACCAATTTGCAGATGTTCACGGTAATACTGTTGTTTTTAGTGCCGAAGGAGATCTTTGGACTGTTCCACTTTCTGGCGGACTTGCACAACGTCTTACCACACATCCTGAAGAGGAAAGGTTCCCTGCGATATCACCAGATGGTAAAACAATTGCGTACAACGCAAGTTATGAAGGCCCCATTGAAGTGTATACCATGCCTCTAACGGGAGGGATACCTACAAGATGGACCTATGAAAGTGATGCATCTATAGTTAATGGCTGGACTCCAAACGGAGAAATTATGTATGACACCAGAGCATTTTCAACGCTTCCCGACCGCCAATTAGTTACCATTGATACCAAGACAAAGAAAAAGCATCGAGTGCCATTAAGTCAGGCAAGTGAGGCATCTTTTAGCGGTGACGGTAGTACGGTATTTTTTGTACGCCCATCGTATCACGGTAACGTAACAAAACGGTATAAAGGTGGTACGGCTCGACAACTTTGGAAATACACCTACGGCCAACCAGAAGCGGTGAAATTAACCACAGATTTTGCCGGTGGAAGTCATCATCCTATGTGGTATAATAACCGCGTTTATTTTATCACCGATAGAGATGGCACAATGAATATCTGGTCTATAAATGAAAATGGTGAAGACCTTAAACAACACACAAAACATGAAGGTTTCGATGTACGATATGCAAAGCAGCATAATGGCAATTTTGTATATCAAGTTGGGGCAGATATTTGGCATTACAATCTTGCTTCAGATACCTCAAAAAAAATCAATATTAGATTGCTATCTGATCTTGATCAATTAAGAGAAAAATGGGAAGAAAATCCTGCACGCTATATCACCTCTGTTTTTCCCGATAAAAAAGGAGAACGTATTGTAGTGACTTCAAGGGGTAGAGCATTTGTTTTTCCAGTAAAATCTGGAAGAGCCGTTGAATTTACACATCAAAAAAATGTGCGTTATCGAGATGCTATATTTTCTGCCAATGGTAAAGAGATCTATACACTTTCAGATGAAAGTGGTGAATTTGAATTTATAAAAATGGGTGCAAATGGTGAAGGAGAACCTAGCGCTATTACCAAAAACGGCAATGTCTTACGATATGCTGGAATTCCATCACCAGATGGAAAATGGATAGCTTATGATGACCTTGAAAGCAATATGTTTGTTTTAAACATAGCCACTGGTAAAAGCAAAAAAATATCTTCAAACCAAGAAGGTATTTATGATTTTGCATGGTCACCAGACAGTAAATGGATTGCTTTTGTACAAGTAGCCAATAACACCATGGCGCAAATTCATGTGTATAATGTAGATTCTGGTGATAGCTTCCCTATGACTACAGATAGAGCAAATAGTAGAAGTGTACAGTGGAGCCCAGATGGAAAGTTCGTTTATTTCTTATCTGATAGAAGTTTTACTACCATTGTTGGTTCTCCATGGGGCCCACGTCAACCAGAACCCTATTTTGATGCAAAAGAAAAACTGTATCATATTTCTTTGAAGAAAGGAACGCGATCTCCATTTAGAGCCAACGATGAACTAGTTAAGAAAGATGATAAAGAAGATAAAAAAGAAGGCGTAAGTGTAACTATTGACAAAGACGGTATTCTCGAACGTATAGAAGAAGTACCAATTAAGGCTGGAAATTATTTTGGCTTGGGTGTTACCAATAAAGCCATTTATACGCTTTCAAGAACAACAGGAGTAAATGCCTATACGAGCCTTGGTGTTGTAAAAATTGGCAGTGAAGATGTTAAGCTAAAAATAATTGCTGACCGAATTAGTAGTGCGCAGTTAACAGACGATGGCAAGAAATTGTTAGTGAGAAAAGGGAACAATTTCTTTATGGTCAACGCCGGAACAGGCAAATTAGATTTGAATACCGGGAAAATAGATTTAAGTGGTTGGAAATTTGCCATTACACCAGTTGAAGATTGGAAACAAATCTTTACTGATGCATGGAGAATGGAACGTGATTATTTCTATGATAAGAATATGCATGGAGTAGACTGGGATGCCATGTATCAAAAGTACCTTCCACTTTTAGACAGAATTACGACCAGAAATGAGCTCAGTGATCTGATAGGACGATATGTTGGCGAGC
>CAZAPO010000358.1:0-3031 GCA_964487005.1 uncultured Flavobacteriaceae bacterium | reverse complement strand
TGGAATATAACTTGTTACTAACCCTGCTCCTATTGTTAATGCAGCCCTACTAGCTAGCGAAACGGCACCAATTTTGCCATAACTTCCCCCAATTATCAAACTATGTCCGTAGTCACCTTTATGCGAAAACTTATTACGTGGACGATACATTGGTAGTACCTCAAACTTTCCAATCAATTCGGCTTCAGTAGGTGTGGTAAATAAAAACTCTGGATCGATTCCAATATCAATAACTTCCCATTGTTGGGTGTATTTAGCGGTATCGGGTAAAAAGAAAACCAGTTTTGGTGAGGCAAAACTTAGGGTATGGTTTGCCCAAACAACCCCGTTCTCGTCTTCTGGAACCTTTTCAGGATACAATCCAGAAGGAATATCTACTGCCAGCGTAAAGGCTCTTGAAGCCCTAAAATGCTGAAATAATGCCTTTACCCAATCATCGGCTGGTCTATTTAATCCAATACCAAAAACAGCATCTACAATAATATCGTCTCGGTGAATTTCTGGGAATTCCTCTTTACAACTCAATAAGGTAGGCCAATCTTTAGTAACCGTTTTAATTCTATCGTAATTCGCCAAAAAATCTTTAGAACGCTTATCGCTACAATTCACTACATAGGTATTCACGTTATACCCATGTGTGATCAAATGCCGTGATATCACCAAGCCATCACCACCATTATTACCAATTCCACAAAATATATGAATAGGTACTTGTGCACCTTGCATACGGCTATGCAACCAATTAAAGATTTGCATACCTGCACGCTCCATAAGATCGGTAGACGATATATTTTGACGTTGCGTGGTTAAGGTATCTCCGTGGTAAATCTGTTCTTTCGAAAATATTTTCACACCAATAATTTATTGTTGAAAAAATTGCGGTTTAAACAATTTATTTTATTAATAATCTCAATAAAATCAACGACTATTTATAAATCCGCAAAAATTTAAGATTAATTTTTTTATTACGGTAAAAGTAATACTTTTGACAAGCATTAATAAACAAATGAACATTTTCAACCAAAATATTAGCATAGCAAAGACTTCTACATTTAGAAGTACTCCTATTTTTGGTACAATCACATCTACAATTATTACAACCCTTAGGGGTTGTTAATTATATATCTTTCCGTTCGTACCTGTGATTTGTTGTCACGCAATTAATGTCTCAAATAAATAATTCTAAAATGAAAGTCTTAAAGTTTGGCGGAACCTCAGTAGGATCAGCCGATAACATAAATAAAGTCATTGAAATAGTTCGAAATTCTTCTAAGGAAGACAAGGTAACCGTTGTTGTATCTGCGGTTGGTGGAATTACCGATAAATTACTCAATACCGCATCAAAAGCCGTTGAAAAGGACAGCTCATACAAAGATGGATTCGAACATATTAAAACCATCCATCTAACCATCGTAGATCAACTTATAACCACAGATGCTCATGCCATGGTTACCGAGATTATCAATGGTCGATTGGCGAGTCTTGAACGTTTGCTCGATGGTATTTACTTAATCAACGAACTATCACCAAAAACAACGGACAAATTATTGAGTTTTGGTGAGCAAATGTCCTCCTTCATTATTTCTGAAGCTATGAAATGTGCAGGGCTTGATGTACAGCTAAAAAATGCTCAGGAATTAATAATCACCGACGATACTCATACCAATGCATCCGTAAATTTTTCAAAAACGCATGCGAATATCGCGTCCTATTTTGAAGAGAATTCAAAACCAGTAACCTTATTACCAGGATTTATCTCAAAATCAGATGATGGTGAAATTACCACCTTAGGACGTGGTGGTTCAGATTATACTGCTGCGATTGTTGCGGCAGCCTTAGACGTGCTTGAACTTCAAATTTGGACGGACGTAAGTGGAATGTTTACTACAAACCCAAAATTAGTTAAGCAGGCCAAACCCATTAGCCATATTTCTTATTTTGAGGCGGTAGAGCTTTCACATTTTGGTGCCAAGGTTTTATACCCTCCAACGGTGCAACCAGTGCTTAATAAAAACATTCCTATTGTCATTAAAAACACCATGGCGCCAGACGATGTTGGAACACATATCTCTAATGAGTACGTCAACGGAAATGTAAAAGCAGTAAAGGGAATAAGCAATATTAACGATATCGCCTTATTAACCTTGCAAGGTAACGGAATGGTAGGAATACCAGGGTTTTCAAAGCGTTTGTTTGAAACACTATCGCAAGAGAAAATTAACGTCATATTAATCACTCAAGCGTCAAGTGAACACTCGATTTGCATTGGAATCTTAGAAAGCGATGCCGATGCGGCAAAAAAAGCAATAGACATCACTTTTGAGAATGAAATTTCATTGCGTAAGATTGATCCAATTATCATCGAAAAAGAACTGGCCATTATTGCTGTTGTTGGAGACAATATGAAAAACCATCAAGGGATAAGCGGTAAGATGTTTAGCGCACTCGGTAAAAATAATGTCAATATTAGAGCCATAGCGCAAGGCGCTTCAGAACGTAATATCTCGGCCGTTATACGCAAAAAAGACGTAAAGAAAGCTTTGAACGTAATACATGAGCGCTTCTTTGAAACCAAAACCAAGCAATTAAACTTATTTATCACAGGCGTTGGAAACGTTGGTGAACGATTGGTAGAACAAATAAAACAACAAAAGAAATACGTTAAAGAAAATCTGAAATTGAACCTTAGAGTTGTAGGCTTGTCAAATTCTAGAACGATGATCTTCGATGAAGGTGGTATTGGCCTTAAAGATTGGAAAGAACAACTTGCCAATGGAGAAAAGGCCTCTATGGAAGGATTTTTTGAGCGTACCAAAGAACTCAACCTTAGAAATAGTGTATTTGTTGATGTTACCGCTAGCAGAGATGTGGCGAACATCTATCCTAATTACTTGCGTGAAAGCATCGGAATTGTAGCATGTAATAAGATTGCGTGCTCAAGTAATTTTGATACCTATAATTTATTGAAGCGTCTTTCACTACGATATAATGCACCGTTCTTGTTTGAGACCAATGTTGGTGCAGGATTACC
>CAZAPO010000357.1:0-4707 GCA_964487005.1 uncultured Flavobacteriaceae bacterium | reverse complement strand
ATTTAAACCCTCCTTCTGCAATAATTATTTGCTGACTAAAAATTCCTGATGCTTCTGAACGTCCTAAGTAGTTATAATCGAACAAATAATCTGTAGGTCTGTCTAAAGCAAAGCTAAAATAGTCATCATTTATGGGAGTGTCGTTATAAAGAAACGATCCAAAAAAGAATCTCAAATTAAGCTGTCTATTGCTTTCGTAAAGCTTTCTGTACTCATAGTTGAATGAGAATTTCCCAAAATCTTTTGATAACTGAAAATCGGTAAACCACCTATAATAATCTATAAGCCCTGGATTTGTATTAATCCACCGTGCGTTAAATACACTATATGCTGGATCTTGTTCACCGGCTATACCCAATATATCCTGATCCTTTTTAATATCCAGGTATCTAAAGTTTAATGCCTGAAATTTATTGGAGCGGTAATCTGTATGATCTCTAAAATTGTAGGTGACATAAGGTGATATTACGCGGGCAAATAAATCAGGACCATAAGACGATTTTTTTGCTGTTAAACCATAGGTGATTGTATACAGATCTTTGTTTTCTATGTTTTGAGTGTATGAAAGTGATGCTCCGTAATTAAACGACCTTGATTTGGTGCCATAGGTAGGTGTGAATTTGTAAACGAATCCTCTTCTAAGCACTGTTTTATTATAGAATTTCGTGCCAAGTACCAATCCGTCATAAATATTACGATATTCTAATAACGGCATTAAAAATGCTTGTGTTTTTGAAGGATCTTCAATGTCTTTAAATAAGCGTAGTTGTAGAGGTTTATTATTGGCTGGAAACCCCTTTAACGACTTCCAGTTATCTCTTAAAATATACTCTGGAATGGCATTGTCTTTATTTAATACCAGTTTATTCGCATTATTTCTTGGAATAGTTATGGTCTTGTTTCCTTTGATATTTTCAATCCATGCCTTTGAGGTAATAGAATCATTATTAAGTGTAAATAATGAGACTGGCATTGTATTCTCTCTTTTGTTCTTTATGGTTAATGTTATGGAGTCTTCAGTTTTGCTCACCTTTTTAATCTTGAAATCAATCTTTGAATTTGACTGCACATAATCTTTAAAGAACCAATCTACATTCTTTGAAGTTTTAGATTTTAATATGGCTTCAAAATCTGATGGTGTAGTGCTTTGAAGTTTCTTCTTATCTAACAGCTCTTTAATGACATCTTCAATGATATTTGCATTTACAAAATCATCTAGATATTTAAAGCCCACACCTGCTTTATATTTATTGGCCAGATCACTATTAAATTTTAACAACGAGTCTTTAGATGTTGTTAATGGCTGATCTCTGTTAGTTCTTGCCATATGCAAGTATACCAGCGTATACATCTCATTAAATTTGAGGTCTGCAGCATGAAATGACCTGATTCCCCAAACGTTTGCAAATGAACCTAAAAGTTTCATATCTGGATAGTACTCTTCAATGTATTTAATCATTAAATAGGTTTGAATACCATCTTTTAACCAATGCTCTTTTCTTGGATTAATGAGTAAGGTATTATCCAGATAATTGCCTAGTATATTTTTTAATAATTGAATTTCAAACTGAAAATGCTTCGGGAAGGGTCTTATAAATTCTGGCAGCTGGTTTAAACCGTAAATAGGATCTTTTTTGGCATCAATATCACTCACTATTAATTTTTGATGCGGGTAAGAACCCAAGTACTTTGTTGTAAATTGAACAATTTTATCGGTGATCATTGCTCTATCTGTTCCGCTAAGTTCTTTTTTGGTAAAATTTGAAATCAGCGTAAAATGATCTGTTTGTACGGTTTTATAAATTGGAAATTTATGCAAAAAGAGCTTGCTGTCAACACGATCATTACCGGTATAGACTAAAGTTTGAGTGTTTGGATTCTGATCAATGTCTATTAGATCTAACTCGGTTGTTACCACAAAGTTTCTAGGTATTTCCAATTGCATAGTAATGGTTGCTTTTGGAATGTACTGATCATCTAAATTTTTATTACTAAAATAGTGCCACTTGCCATCGTAAACAGCAGGAGTTAGGTACCAGTACTTTAAATTGTAATCTCCTAACGGAGAAACGCCATATCTGGTAAATTTATCACTAGGTAACTGTACAATATATTTTAAAGATAATTTGTAGCTACTATTTGGTATTAACGGATTTGATAACTCTATTTTCAAAACATCTGGATGTTCTTTTAATCTTGAAAAATTTTGTGTTTCCCCCGTATTATTAAGCACTGACGTAACTGCTGTAAAGCCTCTTTCATTACTTTCGGCAAAGTGGAATTTGTTGTTAAACTCTTCAGCGAATCTCAGGGCTAAAGGTGTTTTTTTTGTTGAATAACTATTACTCCAATCGTTTAAATAAATGACTTTTAAAGTGTCGTTAGTTTTATTAAAATAGGAGATATGTTGATCTATATGAACCTGATTTAAATTCGTATCGAAAACTGCCTTCAGCTCAATAATATCTTGACTAAATAGACTCGAGTAGGTTAATAATGCAGATATGTATAGTATTTTAAACTTCAAATCACTTCTTGATAAACTTGAGGGCTTTCATATTTGAGTTGTTTGCACGAATATAATATATTCCGTTTGATAAATATGAAACATTTATATCAACAAAACTCCTATCTGTTAGTCTTATTTCTTTTAGTTTTTGCCCCATCACATTAAATACAGTTAGAGCATCTAATTGACGCATACTGTTCATTCTTAGTCGTAAAAAATCTTCAACTATACTTCCTCCCACAATTTCCATGCCTTTGACTGTCTCTTGACGTTGAAGGTTTAAAGTTTTGTTGGTTTGTAACTCAAGTATAACTGGTAAATGATCACTCATATAATAAAGTGCATCTCTAATTGTTTGATTGTAGTTGGCACCACTACAATCTGTCGAATTGATGTCACTATTATAACAACTACTATTGTTATTATTGCCATAAGCTTTGTATGAATTAGGCACAAATGATAGTTCTGGATTGGTATCCATATTATCAGAGGTCATTATAAAATCAAATCGGTCATCAAATCCACCTGAAGCGCCTCCTAGTCCTGATGTGGTGCGCGTAGACTGCGTAAATACATCAAGAAAACTCGTATTATTACTCCAGCTTCCTATGCGATTGGCAGGATCTTCAAAAGTTATATTATTTGTGACATCAATTAATTCCTGAAATGCAGGTTCTGATGACGTATATAGATTTAAATCACCAGCTAGTACCACATTGCTATTTGAAGAAAAGCCACTTAAATAAGTAACCAGATCATTAACCATGGTCAATCTATGGTTTTGGTTTGTTGTACCACTTGATGATTTTAAATGGGTCACAAAAAGGTCTAAATACACTGGATTTGTTGCCTGGTCGGTCGTGTTTAACTTAAGTTTATAGTGGTTAAAGTCTCTGTAGATTGTTGTCACGACAGCTTCAGATTCTAAAATAAACTTTGTACTATCATAAAAAATTAGCTGTTGAAGCTCATTTTGATCACCAAAAGCATCATCAGAAGTATTATTTACAAATGTAGCACGCAGAAAATTAGGGTTTATGTTTTGTAGACTCTGTAAAATATCATCAGCTCCAGATGCAGAGTTTAACTCACACACCATGAATAAATCTGGTTGATAATCGTTTAAGATCACATCTAAATGCTGAATTCTATTTGCAGGAAGTTGCAACGGATAGTTGAGAACATTATAAAACATTGTTTTAAATGTTTCTTGCGAAATCGCACTAAAGCTTACTCCAAAGAATAGCAGTGTAATGAGACACTTCTTGGCCATGTTTATAGATAATGGGGTAGGTAAAGTATAAAGAGATTGGGGCTTAGGTGTTTAGAAATTAGGGCTTAACTCATATTTCTTATAGAAATTATCTAAGATATCAATCACTTCATCTTCTGAATCTACCAGATGAAACAGATCCAGATCTTGTTCACTTATATTATTAAATTTCTTAAGTAATACGTTCTTGATCCAATCTAGGACTCCTTCCCAAAATTCTGTACCTACCATTATTATTGGAAAGCGTTCTATTTTGTGGGTTTGAATTAAAGTCATTGCTTCAAATAGCTCGTCTAAGGTTCCAAAACCACCTGGCATTACAACGAATCCTTGTGAATATTTGACAAACATAACTTTTCTAACAAAAAAGTAGTCAAAATCTAGATTTTTATCGGCATCTATATATGGGTTATCATGTTGTTCAAAAGGTAATTCAATATTTAATCCCACCGATGTACCTCCACCTAGATGCGCTCCTTTATTACCTGCTTCCATGATACCTGGCCCACCACCAGTTATAACGCCGTAACCTTCTTCAACGATACGCTTAGCTATACTTTCTGCCAATTTATAATAAGGATCTTCGGGTTTGGTTCTTGCCGATCCAAAAATTGACACACACGGACCAATACGACTCATCTTCTCAAAACCGTTAACAAATTCTCCCATAATTTTAAATATGGCCCAAGAATCGTTGGTTTTTATTTCATTCCATCCTTTATGATGCTGCTTTCTCATACCTAATAATTAAGTTAACATGCTAATTTAGCTCTTTTTTTAGGAATTTGGCGGTATAACTCTTAGGGTCTTTGATTACTTCTTCTGGTGTGCCCTCTGCTACAATTTCTCCGCCGCCTTTACCACCTTCGTAACCAATATCAATAATGTGATCTACCATTTTAATCACATCCATATTATGTTCAAT
>CAZAPO010000356.1:0-6802 GCA_964487005.1 uncultured Flavobacteriaceae bacterium | reverse complement strand
CGCGCAAATATAAAACCCTTTTGCTTCCAACCAAACCTTTTTTATCCCTTTTTATGAACCCATATCTTACTAACCTAATCCACAATAACTTATCACATGAAAAAATTCCAAACCAAACCAAATCTAACCGTGAAATCGCGATATGGATAGTTGGGTGCTGAATAAAAGTTGTATCCTGTAAACGAAGAATTAAGGTGCTCTGCTTTTAAAAATACACGTGTTTGACGAACTTTAAAATTTAAAAAGAAGTCTAGCCTTGGAAATCCGCCAATCTCTTGTTCGTTCTGAACATAAAATTCGGCCATCACAGGATCGTAGGCATTCATATTAAATTTTGTAAAGTAATTAAAGGTAAATCCTGTTTGAAGAAATAATGCTTTCTTAAAGAAATGATTTGAATAGTATATAGTGTTTCTTGTTACAATTTCTGGCACATTTAAAATACCTTCTCCATCCAATACCTTTTGATACCTAATTGTATTATCTAATGTAAACTTATTATGTTTAAACTCTTTCCCTAGTTTTACTCTCAAATAATTGATTGTTCCGCTGTACTGATTTGGGTCTAGCAAATTGTCCAGCTCTGATGCTGAAAAATAGGTGTAATTTTCTATGGTAGTATAGTCAACCTGAGCATTGAAAAACTTTTTTGAGGTTAATTCAAATCCTAATTGTTTTGTTTGCACATTATCAAAGTTATTCTGCCAATTGTAATTTATATAATCACTTTGGTACAACTGATAATTATAATTTGGTGCTTTAGAATTAATATTAAGTTTAGCCTGGACAAAAGAACTATCTTTAAATTGATATCTCGCAATACCGTTAAAGTAGTTCCCAGTAAAATCTCCCGATATATTAATACCTAACTTTGCATGCACTAAAAACTGACCTATATTATTTGTATAAGCTCCTCCAGCTGTAACGACATTTCCTTTAAGTCTATTAGTAATGTTATTGCCATCTATAGAAACTAATTTGTTGTATCCGTAATTATATTTATGATAACCTAGATTGAATTTTAACTCTCCCAATGTATTATTGGTGTATTTGGTATTTGCCTCTACGTACACTTTTTCTAATGTAACCTTATCTTGCAGGTCTGCCGAAGAAAATGAACCTCCAAATTCTGAATATGGAGCACTTTGATCATATTGATAATACTTGTCTTCATATGATATAATGTTACCCACGCTTAAAGTGTTATTACTTAATGAATCTTTTTGCTGAATTATATTATAATAATGATCTATGTGAAACCTTTCTCCCTTTAGGATGCTTTCTGCATTTTCAAATGCTGGATCAAATACAGATCGATCTAGAAAACGTTCATTTCCATTTTCAAAGTCTGGCAAATCTTCATCTAATAAGCCTCCGTTCTCTTCATTTAATAAATCTTGAATTACGGTATGTGCTCTTAAATTATACCTGCCATTTTTTGTTTTATAGTTTGTAGTGAATCTAAAATTTCCAGTACTTGTTAATATATGCTGATATTTTCCAAGTGATCGCAGACCTTTATATGCGATTGAAAAATTAAACTGCTTACTTGTATTAACAGTAAAGAAAGCATCTAGCAGTTGTCCTTGCTCGAATGCTGTTTTAAACATCAATTCTGTAAATGGTGTTGGGACATAATAATAATTTACATCTTCTATCTCCATAAAATTAAAGTGCCTTGCCCTAGCGCCAAATATTGGCATTAAGTTAGTATCACTAAAATCATGGCTTAACGTATTAAAGGTTTGACCAATATTATTAAACGGAATAAGATCAAAATAATCTTTTCTTAAATAATTAAACTTATAATCTTTTTTAAGTGTTAATGTGGTATCTACATAGGTAGTGTCATTATCAAATGAAATAATTTTATAAAGATCTATAGTAGCGTTCTCATTCTTTACTATAGGTTTGCTCTTCTTATCTCGACCTCTAAGCGTATCATTCTCGATAGCATCAAATTGGTTTCTATCATCAATTCTATTGGTTCGTTCTTGTGCGAACACAAATTGTGATAATATGATAAATGAAAATAATAGAAGTCGCTTCATAGCCTGCATTGTTTCAAAGCGTGACAAAAATAAATATTTATAACGAGAACGTATTTGGAATATTTTAGATTTATGGTCTAAGCAAGTACAATATTATATAATAAAAAAAGCCGTCAATAAAATTGACGGCTTTTTAACAAAGTATTTATAAGCTGTAATACTAGTATCCAGCGTTCTGTACCATGTTAGAGTTTGCATTCATTTCTGACAATGGAATTGGATATGCAAACAAGTTGTTTGGATAACTCAACGTAGTGATTAAGTTTTGGATAGATCCTAAAACATCAACACTTTGTCCAGTTCTCATCATATCATCAAATCTGAATCCTTCAAACATCAACTCTTTTCTTCTTTCTAAAAGAATGTTCGCCTTTGTTGCTGAAGCATATGCAGATGCACCTCTATTAGTTGCAATTGAATTTAAGTGTGTTAATGCCATTGGATCTGCATTATTAATTTCAAATAATGCTTCTGCCAAGTTTAAAATAACCTCTTCAATTCTTACTAAAGGTACGTTGTCTGTGAACGAAACAGTATCTGGGTATTTACCCATGTTTCTTAATCTTGTACCACCATCTTGGTAACCAAGAATTCCACCTACACCACGTACGTCACCAGCTTCAAATAAAGCAGCTACGTTAGATACAACTTCTACGTCACCATATCCACTTGGAGCATCTCCAGGGAAACGATAGATGTATTGAAGTCCACCAATACCTGCGTTATCAGCAGCACTGTACTCTAATTCAAAAATAGAGTTAGAAGCTTGATCAACAGCAAAACTTCCAACGAAACTTGCAGCAGATTCAATTGCCCAGTTACCAGTATCTAATACCATTTGTGCAGCATCACGTGCTCTAGCCCAGTCACCAAAGTAGATTGCTACTCTAGATTCAATAGCTTTTGCAGCGTATTTAGACATGTAAATCTTGCTATCATAAGCAGTACTCATCATGTTAAATGCAGCATCAAGATCAGCATAGATTGCAGCTTTTACCTCATCAACAGTATTACGTGCTGGGAATAAGTTGCTCTCATCTTTAAATTGCGTGATAATTGGCACTCCTAGATTTCCTCCTGAAGTATGTTGTTGTCCAAAACTTCTTAATAGATCGAAATGTGCTAAAGCTCTAATTGCTGTAGCCTGTCCTTGAATATGCTCACCATATGCAAGATCACCATCTAATCCATCTAGTGGCTCATTAATTATAATGTTTGAGTTTGCTATTACTGAATAGCAGTTATCCCATACATATCCTGTGTTTGAGTTATAGGCAAATTCTGCTTGTGTAGAATATCTACCAGAGTTACCATTTGAAAAACAGTTGTCTGAACGTACCTCGTTAGTAACGATCATGGCTTGTCCATAATAACCTCCACCAGTTAACTGGCTATGTACCCCTTTTAAGATACTGAAAAGGTTACCAACACTGTTGATACTTCCTTCTACTGGTTTACTTTGAGCTAAAGTTGGCTCTAAGTCCTCAGTGCTACATGCAGTGAACATTACCATGCTCAATGCGAATATACTTGTAAGTTTTAATACTCTCTTCATAGCTTAAAAGTTTATTGTTAATCCTAGTGACCATGACTTAATTGGAGGAGTTTCTAAACCTGTTTGTCCTCCAAGATCCACCTCAGGATCATAATGTAAATTATCATCTTTCACCCAAGTTAAAATGTTATTACCTCTTACAAATAAGTTTGCACTAGTAATACCAATTGACTCTAACTTATCTCTAAAGTTATATCCAAAAGTTAAGGCTCTTAATCTCATGAAGTCACCATCGTATAAGTACTTAGAGTGTCTTTGCCAAGGTGTAAATGAACTTGAGAATTTACCATTTCTAGTAATATCTCCTGGCTGTTGCCATCTGTCTAATAATGTTGTCAATCCTTGGAATGCAAAGATTGGGAAAGCATTAGTAGTATTGGTATATCTGTGCCATCCTTCGTAGATCTTGTGTCCTCCAGCATAGTATCCGTTTGCATCTAAGTAGAAGTCTTTAAAGTCTACGTGTAAGTTAAGACCAGCAGTAATTGTTGGTACTGCGTTGTCTCCTTGCCATACTGCTTGAGCTTCGTTGAAGTTAGTAGTAGTAGCACCGTCAACACCGTTAACATAATACTCTTCTAAACCTGTTTGAGGATTCACACCTGCCCAAGTTGGCATGTACCATCCACGAACTGGGTGACCTGATTCAATTCTAGTGATTGTAGTTGTAATTGTTCTTTCAACTCCATTTGGATCTAATGGTAATTTTGTTACTTCGTTTTCTACAGTAGCAAGGTTACCTCCAATAGATAAGTTGAAATCATCTGATCTTACGATATCTGCGTTTAACTCAATTTCAAAACCTTTGTTAGTTAACTCACCAATGTTTTGAACCTGGCTATTAAATCCAGTAGTTTGAGATAATGGTACGTTTAATAGTAAGTCTGTAGACTCTCTGTTAAAGTAGTTAATACTACCTGAGATTGCTCCATCAAGAACTCCAAAATCAACACCAATATCTAGTGTGTTTGATTTCTCCCAAGTTAATAGGTTGTTACCAAATGTATTTACTACCTGAGCACCTTCACCGTTATAATCAGATCCGAACGAGAATAACGACTGGTATTGGTTTAATCCAATATTTGCGTTACCTGTTACACCATAAGCAGCTCTTAACTTTAAGTTATTTAACCAGCTTACATCACTCATAAAGTCTTCTTTATGCATGTTCCATGCACCACCGACAGACCAGAAACTACCCCATCTTTCATCTGGGTGGAATCTTGAGTTTCCTTCATATCTAAAGTTTACATCTGCTACATACTTACCTTGGAATCCACTATAGTGAAGTACCGCCATGTAAGCACCTAATCTGTAATCTGTGTAGTTAGAGGTAATGAATGTTGGATTACCTGTAGAATCTAAGTTAAATAACCCGTCATCTGCAAAGTTCTCACCATAAGCTCCTAAGTAATATCTTCTTTGTGAAGAATATTCTTGAAGTAATGTTACATCAAATGCATGATTGTCATCTAAATCAATGTGATAGTCTAACTGATTCTGGAATGTATACAATACAGTATTTCTTGAATACTGACCAGCGTCACCACTTGTTGCAGCTCCATAACCATAGATTCTGTTTGAGTAGTTACGAATGTTATAGTATTGGTAATCTACATTAAAACGAGAACTTAAGCTTAAGTTTTCAGTAATATCCCACTTCACTCGGTTGTTAGAAACAATTCTTGCTAAACGGTTATCATTGATGTTATACTTAGTAATGTATAATGGGTTTGGTAATGATCCACCAAATTGGTTGAACGTACCATCATCATTATAAGGTAAGTTTAATGGAGATAAGAAGAATGGTGCAGAACGTGCTCCTTCAAAGTATGCACTTCTTTCTAAGAAAGCATCCTGATATGTATGCGCTCCACTGTTTCTAGAAGAGAACTCTACATTATCCTTCAACTTTGCAGAGAAGTTAATCTGTCCATTAATACGCTCAAATTCTGAACCAATTACAGTACCTTCTTGTTGTGTGTAACCAATTTGTGCATAGAAATTATGCGATTCGCTACCACCTGTTGCAGAAAGACTATAGTTCTGTACTACAGCGTCTTTGTTCTTAATTACTTCTTTCCAGTTACCTTCTGGTCTTCCAGCAGCATCCCAACCTGCATAAGTACTAGTACCTAATAAAAAGTCGATTGCTTCTTGTTTCGTTGAAAAGAATCCATCATTGAAATAAGCTTCACCAGCTAACTCTAAACGGTTTGCTGCAGTTAATGGATCTGGTCCATCAACAGCATCGTTTTGTACACCATAAGATGAGTTAAAAGTGAATCTTGTGTTACCTTGACTACCTTTTTTAGTAGTAATAAGGATAACCCCATTCGAACCACGTGCACCATACTGAGCAGTTGCTGATGCATCTTTTAATACGGTAATGCTCTCAATGTTGTTGCTATCAAAAGCAGCTAAGTTTGAGAAGAACGATGTAGCACCAGAGTTTGATGCGTTTCCTACTTCCATAGGAACACCGTCAATTACATAAAGTGGTTCGTTACCAGCTGTAATCGAGCTGATACCACGTATTCTAATTTGCGAAGTAGAACCAGGTGTACCAGAGTTACTACTTACAGTAAGTCCCGCTACTTTACCCATTAAAGCCTGATCAACACTTGGTGCAACAGCAACGTCTGAAATCTTTTCGTTACCTAATTGAACCGCCGATCCTGTAACCTCTGATCTTCTAAACGAAGTATATCCAGTTACAACAACTTCTTCTAATGTAGATACGTCCTCTTCCATTGATACATTAATGGTACTAGAACTACCTACTACAATTTCTACTTCTTTTAATCCAACATAAGAAAACACTAAAGTTTCTCCAGTACTTACTGCTATCGAGTAATTACCATCAAAATCTGTTTGCGTTCCTCTTGTTGTACCTTTTACAAGTACGTTAACTCCTGGCAACGTTAATCCGTCCATAGCAGAAGTAACTGTACCTGAAACAGTCATCTCTTGTGCAAAAGATAACTGTATTACAAACGCCATACATAGCGTAAGTAAGAAAGTAAATTTTCGCTTCATATTATTAAATGATTATTTTGTGCCTCAAACTTCTTAATATTTTCCCAAAAAAAAAAGACATCTAGGGACTATTTATTGTTAAAGTTTCAGTTATATTGCATATTTCATCGATAAACGGTGATTTTCAAGAATTTAGAATTAATTCTATGTTAAATAA
>CAZAPO010000355.1:0-5392 GCA_964487005.1 uncultured Flavobacteriaceae bacterium | reverse complement strand
CTCACAATAAATTAAATAAAAAAGTCTCTTTAGAGCAGTACAAATCGGGAGAATTGGTACTAAATAAAGCGTATTATAAGCGATTCAATCAGTTCTTGTTAGTATCGGCAATATTGGGATTGCTTATTCTATTCTTGCCTTGGACACAAAACATTATAAGTGAGGGTCAGGTAACTACCTTAACACCAGAACAACGCCCGCAAACGATACAATCGCAAATTCCTGGGCGTATTGAAGCCTGGTTTGTAAAAGAGGGGGATTTCGTTAAAAAAGGCGATACTATTCTCAAAATCTCGGAGGTAAAAAGTGAATATTTTGACGATAGGCTTATAGAGCGTACCAACGATCAAATTGAAGCTAAAACAGCATCGACAATGGCCTATCAGGAAAAGGTTGATGCACTGCAACGTCAAATTTCGGCATTACGAAGCGAACAATCGTTAAAACTGCAACAAGCAAAGAATAAATTAGTACAATCTAAGCTAAAGGTGCAGAGTGATAGTATTGATTTAGAGGCTGCTAAAACAAATATAAATATTGCAAAACGCCAATATGAACGTGTGTTAGCATTACAGTCTGAAGGATTAAAAGCCGTAAAAGATGTAGAAGAGAAAAGATTAAAATTGCAGGAAACGGAAGCCAAGCTCATATCACAGCAAAACAAACTATTAAGTAGCAAAAATGATATCATTAATGCCGAAATAGAACTATCGAGTATTACAACCGCGTATACCGATAAAATTTCGAAGGCTCAAAGTGATATGTACACCGCACAGTCTAGTCAGTTTAATACTGAGGCCGAGGTTACGAAATTAGAGAATACCTATGCCAACTATAAAAAACGAAATGAATTGCTTTTTATAACAGCTCCACAAGATGGATTTGTAAACAAGGCTATAAGATCTGGAATTGGTGAGACTTTCAAGGAAGGTGAGAAATTAGTGGGTATCATGCCATCTAATTACGATTTGGCCGTTGAAACCTTCGTTGACCCAATTGACCTTCCATTAATACATATAGGTGAAAAGGTGAGAGTACAGTTTGATGGTTGGCCGGCAATTGTCTTTAGTGGTTGGCCAAATGTATCATACGGAACATACGGTGCAGAGGTTGTAGCCATTGAGAACTTTATAAGTGATAATGGAAAATATAGGGTGTTACTCGCACAAGACAAGACAGACCACGACTGGCCAGAAGCCGTTAGAATTGGTTCGGGAGCAAGAACAATTGCTTTATTAGATAATGTGCCTGTATGGTACGAATTATGGCGTCAATTAAATGGATTCCCTCCAAACTATTACAGGCCTGAAACAAACGCTAAACTTGCTAAGAAATGACATTAAGAACGCTTCTAATTATAAGTTATAGCCTTATCGCACTAAGTGCTTTTTCTCAAGAAGAAAACAATAATTTGTTGACTTTTGATGAATATTTAGGTTATGTAAAACGCTATCACCCTTATGTAAAACAGGCTAATTTATTGCTGGAAGAAGGACAAGCAAAGCTTTTAAAAGCTCGCGGTGCCTTTGACCCTAAAATTGAAGTTGATTACGATAAAAAGGAATTTAAAAATAGCACTTATTACAACAAGCTAAATAGCTCGTTTAAAATCCCAACTTGGTTTGGTATTGAGTTTAAGGGTGGGTTGGAAGAAAACAGCGGTACCTATTTAAACCCAGAGGCAATCGTTCCAGATGACGGACTATACAATGTAGGTGTATCAATTCCATTGGCTAGAAACCTCCTCACCAACAAACGCATGGCGTCATTACGGCAATCGAAGATTTACAGAAAGCAAGTAATTGCTGAGAGACAGTTATTGGTAAACTCAATTATAAGTGATGCTAGCATTGCCTATTTTAAATGGATCAAGACCTTTAGAGAGCAAGAGATCTATGAAACTTTTCTTAGTAATGCCAAGGAACGTTTGGACGGGATTAAGAAAAATTATGAATTAGGTGAAAACCCGGCCATTGATACACTTGAGGCTGGAATCATTTATAAGAATCGCAAACTCGCGCTTGAAAGAGCACGTATTGCTTTTGTTAAATCGTCATTAGAAGTTTCTAACTTTCTTTGGTTAGAAAATAATATCCCAATAGAGTTACAACCTACTATGCAACCCGATATTAACACCGTCAATATTGTGGACCAGGTATTATATACATCGCCATTAGATGTTGAAAGCACCAATTTAGAAAATCATCCTAAATTGAGAATTCTAGAGAATAAATATGAAATTCAGCAGATTGAAAAACGATTAATGAAGAATAATTTATTGCCACAAATAGATCTAGAACACAACTTTTTAACGCAACAGATTGCTAATGTAAATACATTTAATACGGCCAATTATAAAACAGGTGTTAGCGTTAATTTACCTCTATTTTTACGAAAGGAACGAGGTAATTTAAAGATCGCCGATCTTAAATTAAATGATATCGCTTTGGATAGAATGAGCACCAGGCTTAACCTCAAAAACAAATTGGATGCTGTGAATAGTGAAATAACATCTTATACCACCCAACAATCACTAACTAGCAATATTGTTAATGACTATTCAAACTTATTGACCGCTGAAGAACGAAAATTTGAATTGGGAGAAAGTTCATTGTTTTTGATTAATTCAAGGGAATCAAAACTAATTGAAGCAAAATTAAAAGCCATTAAAATTGAAAATGAATCATTAAACACCAGAGCTTCACTATTTCAGATTGTGAATACGGTAAAATGAATTAAGAAAAATTACCGTAATGGGTAACCCGTCAAATTATTAACAATAACAAGGGTTTTCCTATTTTTTTTGTATATTTAAACTTCCTCCCGAGTCAGGTAATTGATTACATAGCAAACACATTTTGGAATAATAATTTATGTTCAACCATTTGGTTGAGTATAATAGGTACCCTTAACTTAAATAATAAACCTAGCTAGGTATTATTAAAGTTAAGTGATACAACAAATGGTCTTTTATAGACGGTTTGAGCAACCCTATAATCAATTTTGCAGTGTCTTTTTGTTATGACTTTCTGTAAAATACTTTGTTACGTTAACCTCAATTGTTAAACTGGAAATTAATGTTTGACCTGTTTAATTAACACAATGATTGAAGTATTTACAGACAAAACAAGCTGGGCTAATGAACTAGCGAGCGCAAAAAATTCAGATTTTTATCATACGTATGATTATCATCATTTATCTAAAAATAAAGGTGAACACCCAGTCCTTCTTAAGTATATACAAGGAAAATCCTCGGTAATTCTTCCATTATTAATTAGAGATATTCCAAATTCAATCTATAAAGATGCAACTTCGGTTTATGGTTATGCTGGTCCTTTAATTAATAATAAATGTGAAACTTTTGACACCGCTCATTTTCATAAAGAACTTAATAATTATTTCTTTAGCGAAAACATAGTTTCCCTGTTCTCAAGATTACACCCGTTTTTTGGTGAAGAACAAAGTTTATTTTCTGGGATAGGACAAACCATTCCGTTAGGTAATGTTGTATACATTGATTTAGGAAATAGTTTAGAAATCCAGCGTGCAAAATACAATAGGAGGTTAAAAACATACATCAATAAATCAAAAAAATCATGTTCGGTAATAACTGGAGATGTTACCAAACACCTTCAAATTTTTGTCGATTTGTATTACGATAACATGAGAAGGGTCAACGCAGAAGAAAGTTACTTTTTTCCACTAGATTATTTTAAAAAAATATTTAGCAGTGACGACCTTAACTCAGAGCTTTTATTGTGCGTCAACAACGAAACTCAAGAAATAATTGGCGGAGCAATATTTATTAAAACTAAAGACATTGTTCAGTATCACCTATCGGGCATGAATGCAGATTATTCGCATTTAAATCCAATAAAGCTTATTATTGATACCATGCGCATCAAAGCTTCAGAGCAGGGGTACAAATACCTAAATCTGGGCGGAGGAAAAGGAAGTAATGAAGATTCACTTTTTAGGTTTAAAAGTTCATTCTCTAAAGATTTTCAAACCTTTAAAATTTGGAAACATATTGTAGATCAAGATATTTATGAAAAACTTACCCTCCAAAATCTTCCCGGTCAAGCTACAGAGGTTCAGGAGAAAATTAGGTTTTTCCCTGCCTATAGATACAAAGCCAAAAGGGTTCAACTGGAGAGTGAATAACTAGTATCAACATTAGGTTTTGTCAACATAATATCATTGTTGGTAGTTACTTCCTACAATAGTCTTTTTTGAAAAGTAAATACAATCTACTGCTTTTCCATCTTTAATTGCAGGTGTCCATTTTCCATTGGTACTTATTATAATTTCTTCAATGTTTGTTAAGTCCGAAAACATGGCGTTCCCAAGAATTTTAAAACCCATAATTATACCATCACAACCAACAATGAACATATAATTAAGTCTAAAGACCATATCCTTACCCTCCTTATTCACTTTTAGATTCGTTTCAACTAATTTATTAAACGCATCCAAACCATCATTAAACGTTGGTATACCCTCAATCTTTGAGTAGGACGCAAAGCGCTTGTCATTTTTAGTTTGTTTCTCATTAGCATAGGTGATACCATCACCGCATGCTTCCTCTTGTCCAAAGATCGCACCAACAAAAAGAATATTAATTAAAATATAAACGGTTATTTTATTCATTGAATTGAAAGTTGACCAGTTATTTAATAAAAATAATCATTAATCTTTCCATTCCATAAAAAACAATATTATTACTACATTTAGCTTTACTAACTAAATAACTATTCCGCATGAATAAAAAGGTCATATTATCATCCATAATAGCTGCTTTGGCAGGTTTTTTATTTGGTTTTGACACCATTGTTATTAGTGGTGCCGAACAAGACATTCAAGAGCTGTGGGGAACATCGGGATTCTTTCACAGTTTTTTTATAATGTCAATGGCCTTATGGGGTACGGTTTTAGGATCAATTTTTGGAGGATATCCAACCGATAAATTTGGTCGAAAAAAGACGCTGTTTTATATCGGGCTATTATACTTTGTTTCAGCAGTGGGATCTGGGATGGCGTGGGATCCATATTCGTTTTCATTCTTCCGTTTTATTGGAGGTTTCGGTGTAGGAGCATCTACGGTGGCCGCTCCAATTTATATTTCAGAGATTTCAACAGCTGCCACGAGAGGAAGAATGGTAGCATTATACCAGTTCAATCTTGTTTTTGGTATTCTTATCGCCTTTGTTTCAAATTGGCTCATCAACCAATATATAGAAGTAAATGCATGGCGCTGGATGCTGGGTATTGAAGCTCTACCTGCCTTACTATATACCATCTTGGTTTTGGGAGTACCAAAAAGCCCGAGATGGTTGTATTTATTCCGCAATAAAATAGATGACGCCAGAGCAACCTTATTGCAGATTAACCC
>CAZAPO010000354.1:0-4248 GCA_964487005.1 uncultured Flavobacteriaceae bacterium | reverse complement strand
CGGAGCATTGAGGGAAGAGCGAATAAGATAAACTAGCATAATTTCTTAACAAGGTTTTTGAAGAGGAATAATAAAATTCAGTTACTTTATTTATTTTAGATGTATAACCAATAAATAGTGTATGGAAAATCAAACCATCATTCTTATAGTAATGTGTGTTTACATGGTGCTGCTCATAGCGTTTGGTATTTATCAAGGAAGAAAGGTAAAAACAGGAAGTGACTTTGCCATTGCAGGGAGGAAATTACCCGGATGGGTAGCAGCATTGTCCGAACGAGCAACGGGCGAATCTTCATGGGCTTTATTAGGTCTTCCAGGAGCAGCCTATGCAACAGGATTGATGGAGGTATGGGTGGCAATTGGATGCGTCTTGGGTATTATAGTGGCATGGGTATTATTAGCCTCTAGATTACGTAAAGAGGCCGAAAAGTATGAAGTAGATACATTTACCGACTTTATCGCCAAGCGCCATGGTGAGGTTGGAAAATGGATTAGGATCGTTGGTAGTTTGACCATTGTTTTCTTTTTCTTTTTTTATGTAGGTGCACAATTTATTGGTGGTGGAAAAACATTGAACAACCTTTTTCAGATTGATATTAATCTTGCCATGTTAATTATTGTTTTGCTCGTTGTACCTTATACTATTTATGGCGGATTTAGGTCGGTAACCTACACAGACGTCATCCAAGCGGTAATCATGATTATCACCTTAATTATAGCTCCTATAGCGGGGATAATGTATATTACTAATTTACCAGAAGGAACCATATTCGCACATTCAATTTCAGAAGCCTTATCAAAGGCTGGTGAGTCTTATTCAACAATGACAGGAGGAGCGGTCTTAAATGAAGGTACTCCCTTATTTGAAACCCTTAACAATTGGTTTCCAAATTCATTAAATGTTGTAAAAGGATTAGGCAGTGGTATTATTATAGCCGGAGCCTTTTCTTGGTTTTTTGGATATCTTGGTGGACAACCACAGTTAAGTATGCGGTTTATGGCAATTAAAGATGAAAGAAACGCAAAAATTGCTCGAAATATTGGTG
Organism: uncultured Flavobacteriaceae bacterium; assembly: GCA_964487005.1. Taxonomy (GTDB): domain Bacteria; phylum Bacteroidota; class Bacteroidia; order Flavobacteriales; family Flavobacteriaceae; genus CAZAPO01. The sequence goes on along the minus strand of CAZAPO010000354.1, from coordinate 3,202 downwards.
TTATTTGGACAATTATTGCTTATACAGGCGCTTTATTGGTTGGTTGGATTGGCTTAGCAATATTTGGACCAAACGGACTGAAAGATCAAGAAACAGTAATGCCTGAAGTACTTACAACAATATTTAATCCAGTGGTTTCGGGAATACTAATAACAGGTGTATTAGCAGCCATCATTTCAACGGCAAATTCACTTTTAATTTTATCGGCAACAGAATTATCTGAAAATTTAATTAAATCATCAAGTGATAAAGAAAATAACAAGAAATCATTATTAAAATCTAGAATGGTCACCGCGGTACTATCATTAGTTGCGTTAATTTTGGCCTACTTGTCTCCGAGTGATCTTGTATATACAATAGTAGGTTATGTATGGGCCGGTATTGGTTCAACATTTTCGGTAGTTATTTTACTAACCTTGTTCTGGAATCGATTTCATGGGGTACCTGCATTACTAACAATAATTGTAGGTTTATTATTCACAATAGTTTGGATTAGTACAGGAATGGATGCCGTTGTGAGTTCACGCTTATTAACATTTATAGTTGCTGGTTTTGTGGCAGTTATAAGCACCTTGTTACTCAAAAAAGCTAAATTGTAGGTACAAACAATTAGTCGAACAATAAATCGTTGACTTTATATGACTATTGAACAATTGCGCATTTTAAATAGTTCGGTGAACAATACTTTAATCGCAGTTTTTGTAGTAGCCATTTTTGGTATCATGCTGTATTTTGTATTTAGAATGGTGGAGATGGCCTATGTGATGCGAAAAAGAAAGCCGCTATATCGACATTTCTACGTTGCAAAAAAAAGAGCTACTAAGGGGCAATTAGTAGTTCTATCAAACTTCACGTTTTATAACAAGCTTAATCAAAAAGAACAGGCTTTCTTTGAGCATCGTGTTGTTAATTTTATCAAAGATAAAACCTTTATAGGTCGTAATGGTTTGTTGGTTGAAGATGAGCATAAGGCCCTTATTGCTGCAACTGCCGTTATGCTTACATTTGGATTTAGAGATTATTTTATTGGATTGATTGATAAGATTTTTATTTACCCACAAGCATTCTACTCAACAATCAATCAAGAGTATCATAAAGGAGAGTTTAATCCAAAGTTAAAAGCATTAGTATTATCATGGGAAGATTTTTTAAAAGGGCATGTAATAGGAAATGATAACTTAAATGTTGGAATCCATGAATTTGCGCATGCCATTCATTTAAATAGCATCAAGGAACGTGATGTGAGTTCAACAATATTTAAAGACTCCTTCAAGGAGCTTACAGAGTTATTATCTAGTAATAAACCATTACGTGATGTACTTATTAAGTCAAAATATTTTAGAGACTATGCCTACACAAATCAATATGAGTTTGTTGCTGTATTGATTGAATATTTTATTGAATCACCTGTTGATTTTAAAAATCAATTTCCAAGAATTTATAGTAAGGTTCGGCAAATGCTTAACTTCAATTTTGCAGGATATTAATTCTTCTGTGCATATGACATTTGTCATAAATTAACTAGTACTAGTTGGCTAACTTTAGAAATGAATTTTAAACCCTGTAAGATGAAACGAGGAACGCCAATTTCAGCGATAATGACCAAGGATGTGATTACGCTAAATACAACAGATAGCCTTGAAACTGCTGAACGATTGTTTAAAAGACATCATATAAGACATATTCCGGTTGTTAAGGGTAAAACAATTATTGGTATGCTGAGCTATACAGATCTTTTAAGAATAAGTTTTGCCGATGCCGTAGACGAGCATGAAGAGTATGTAGATACAGTGGTTTATAATATGTTCAGCATAGAACAGGTAATGGCTAAGAACCTAGTGAGCGTGGGCTCTAAAACAACGGTAAAGGAAGTGGCACAGATTTTAGCGAAAAGAGAATTTCACGCCTTACCTATAGTAGATGAAAACAAGTTAGTTGGTATTGTGACAACTACAGATTTGATAAATTTTTTATTAACTCAATTTGATGAGTAGCTTACACAAATCATTTTAGACTGGTTTCTGATGTAATAGTTAGAAGCCAGTTTAATTTGGCAATTAAGAATTAGCAATAGATTTTAGGTCTTTAATTGTGGCTTCTTGGTCTTCACTTCTAAACACATAACTACCAGCAACCAAAACGTCTGCTCCCGCATCAGCCAAGGCTTTGGCATTTTTATTTGTAACACCACCGTCAATTTCAATCATTGTAGCGGCTCCTTTGCGTGAAATTAATTCTTTTAATTGAATTACTTTGTTATAGGTGTTTTCAATAAAACTTTGACCTCCAAATCCTGGATTCACACTCATAATACAAACCAAATCAATATCATTAATGGTATCTTCAAGTACGTTAATATTGGTGTGAGGATTTAAGGCAACACCTGCTTTCATACCTTCGGCCTTAATTGCTTGAAGGGTTCGATGCAAATGTGTACATGCCTCATAATGAACCGTTAGTATATTGCTGCCAAGTGCGGCAAATGTTTTAATGTATCGGTCTGGATCAACAATCATTAAATGCACGTCTATTGTTTTATTGGCATGTTGTGAAATGGCTTTTAGTACTGGCATTCCAAAAGAAATGTTAGGTACAAAAACACCGTCCATAATATCAATATGAAACCAATCGGCATCACTATTATTAACCATTTCTACATCGCGTTGTAGGTTCCCAAAATCGGCAGCAAGAATTGAAGGTGCAATTAATTTACTCATTAGTTTTGTTGATTGTTTGCGCAAAAATAATGTAAAAAAACGAACCCCCGGTAATCAGCCGAGGGTTCTTTCATCAATCAAAAAACGAACAGTTATGTAACTGTTTGTTGCGGTTATTAGGTTATAAATATAACTAACCTAAATAAGTTTTTAAAATTTTACTTCTAGAAGTATGTTTTAATCTTCTAATAGCTTTCTCTTTAATTTGTCTAACACGCTCTCTAGTTAAGTCGAAAGTTTCTCCAATTTCTTCCAAAGTCATTGGGTGTTGGTTGCCTAAACCAAAATACAAACGTATAACATCAGCCTCACGTGGAGTAAGAGTCTCTAAGGCTCTTTCGATCTCTGTACGAAGCGATTCGTGTAACAATTCTCTATCAGGATTAGGAGATTCACCACTACGTAATACATCATAAAGGTTAGAATCTTCACCTTCTACTAATGGTGCGTCCATACTTACATGGCGTCCAGAATTTTTCATTGAC
>CAZAPO010000353.1:0-6594 GCA_964487005.1 uncultured Flavobacteriaceae bacterium | reverse complement strand
GCTTAGAGAAGATATTGCACTAGTGTGTAATCGTAAAAAGGTACTTTGGTCACCAGGTTGTGGCTCCCTAACAGAAATTGCAAAAGCAGAAGAACTCGGATGTGAAATTGTAAAACTGTTTCCCGGTGGCACCTATGGGCCTGGGTTTGTGAAGGGTATTAAAGCGCCGCAACCCTGGACTATGATTATGCCTACTGGTGGCGTATCACCAACACGAGAAAGTTTAGAAGCTTGGTTTCTTGCAGGTGTAACCTGCGTAGGTATGGGTTCTAAACTCATTGCTAAGGATGCGCATGGAAACTTTGATTACCAAAAGATTCAGAAGCAAGTGTCAAATGCGCTAAGTATTATTAAGGAGTTTAAAAAATAAACATATTGTTGTCTCTATCATTGGCCTTGGTAATAAAAATTTGCAAAGGCTTTTTTTAGCAATCGATAGTACAAACTTTTAACAATTCAATATTGAAGTTCTTTCAGGAAATCTCCTTACCTTAATAGTTCGATTATTACATGAAATATTAAGTGCATTCACAATGAGATCCAGAGTTTATTCAATATTCTTTTTCTTGTTACTACCAATGTTAATGCTTGGTTACGTACAAGAAAATAATGCGTCATTCATAGTCCAAGGTAAAGTAATTGATGCAACAAATGGATCCATAATTCCCTATTGTGGAATTAAGGTTTTGAATTTAACAACTGGAACAGCCAGTAACGAATTAGGAGAATTTGAGTTAAGAGTAAATGAATTTCCTGTTACCTTAACTTTTTCACATATTAACTTTGAGGATTACCAATTAACCATATCAGAAGCGACTGATGTGTTGGAAATCAGATTAAACCCTTTATTAAATTTACTGGAAACAGTAGTACTAGAAACCCCAAAGCTTAAAAATGACCCTAATGCTTCGAAACTTGCTAAAAGAGTTTATAGAAAAGTTAGTTCGAGACTGAACAGGGAGCTTAAATATGGAAAGGCCTTCTACAGACAAAAAACGAAAACAGATAATCTTTATACCGAGTTTTCTGAAATTCTATTCGATGCTGAATACAATGGAGGCGGAGTACTTAAATGGGATATACTTGAAGGTAGATATGCCTTAAATGAGGCAGGAGTTAACAATAAAAACTATACACGGTTAACGCAGATATTAAAAGGTTTTCAACCTGACACCGAAGATATTATTTTTCCTTTGCATCCAGAACTGGAAGAGCATTATTATGTCAACTTTAAAGACAGATTTAACGCTAATGGAGATGAAATTGTAATCTTGAAATTCACACCTAGAAATCCATTAGAAACACCAATATTTAGAGGTGAAGCATACATTAATACAGCAAGTGATGAACTGTTAAAACTTAGCTGTATAGTGAGAAATGACAAGCTGGATCTGGTAAGTCTTACCGAGAAAAATGCACAAAAGAAGAATTATATGCTGGCCTTTGATTTGGTATTTAAGACAGATGACATTCAAGGCCAAGTTTTAGATTATTTGAAGGTAGATCAAGAATTCGATTATTTCAAGGATGACACTTTTTTTAGTCATGTGTCCTCAACCTCAAATCTTACATTTATAGAACATTATACAACTACAGAAAGACGCAGATTAGGGCGGCAGTTTCGAAGAAATAATAGTGACTGGCAGAATTTAGATCAGATTGGTTACAACAGTGCATATTGGGAAAATAATCCAATAGTTAAACGAACACCCATTGAAGCCGAAGTTATAGAAGCCTTTGAAAAAGACAACGCATTTGAGTCTATTTTCTTGAATAGTAAAGATGAAATCACCGTCATTCAGTCTAGGATCACTCAAGATAGCTTAATACAAAACATGGAACGTTTGTTAGATGGCTATAATGAGGCCTTACCTGTTGAAAAGGTTTATCTACATACCGATAAAAAAGTAGTGGGAGTTGGAGATAACTTGTGGTACAGTGCATATGTAGTTTTGGGACCTTTGCATAACTATTCATCAGCGAGTAAGACTTTGCATGTAGAACTCATTAACAATAATGGAGAACTGGTGCTTGAACAAAAGAAAAGACTTTATGACGGGACAAGCCTTGGTAATTTTACCATCGCTAAAGACATTCCTTCAGGTAACTATGAACTTAGAGCATATACCAATTGGATGAAAGACACTGCTCCAGAAAAGCTGTTTAGAAAAACCATTATTGTAGATAATCCGCTTCAACCAGAAGCAGTAGAAACAGCAAGCAGCGAATTAGATATTCAATTTCTTCCAGAAGGTGGATATATTATAGCTGGGCTTAGAAATAGGGTTGCACTAAAGGTTTGTAATACTAACGGATTACCACAAGCTGTAAGCGGTCAAATTGTAGATTCGAAAGGAAATTTTGTAACACGATTTCAAGCAAGCGCAGGAGGTATGGGAACATTCACCATTTTACCATTGGCAGGTGAGACCTACATGGCAAAATTAGACAATGGTACAAATTATGACCTACCTAATACCATGATTTCAGGTTATAATATGTTTGTCAATAATCTAGATCAGGGTACCATTCAGGTGAGAATTCAAGCAACAGCCGACATAAGGGATAGAGATATTTACCTTATAGGATCGGTGAGAAATTATAAGTTCTTTCAAGGTAAATATAACTTGAAAAACAGGCCATTTATTGATATTGAGGTGCCAAAGAATAGGTTTCCAAGTGGTATTGTAACCTTAACTTTAGTTGATAAAGAGATGCGTCCATGGAGTGAACGTATAGTTTTTATTAATCATAAAAATGAGTTGAATATTACTACAGAAATGAGCAATAGTGTTCATCGAGATTCTGTAAATCTGCAAATTTCTGTGAAAGATTTTAGTGATGCTCCTGTTGCGGCCAATTTATCATTGGGAATTACAAATACCAATCAGATAAAGAAGCGTGATTCACAATCAAACATTCTTTCGTATTTGTTATTAGAATCAGATCTTAAAGGAGAAATTGGCGACCCAAATATGTTCTTGAATGATACCAGTAGAAGGACACAATATGGTTTAGATTTAATTATGCTTACCCATGGTTGGCGTAAGTTTAATTGGCTTATGGAGGGTAATAATTCATTGAATGTGAGTGACTACCAATTTAATGATAGTTACAGTATTTCTGGTATTATAACTGCTAAAGATAATGTACCATTAAGAAATACTGATCTTGATCTTATAGTAAAAACCTCGAGTGAAATTTTAATGTATTCTACCAAGACGGGAGATGTGGGAGAATTTACCTTTGAAGGAATGAACCACCTTGGTGATTTCGAGCTCACTTTTAATGCCTATGACCAAAAGCGTAAACCCCTCGAATCTCAAGTAAGTCTGACTGAAGAAAGTATCATGAATTTGAGTCCAATTTGCATAAGTACCTTAAATGCAAATCAAGATGTTGACACGAACATTATGGATCAAGAGTACCTTAATAATGTGATTGAGGGATTCGAGTTAGAACAAGATGGAGTAACAGCCTTAGATGAAGTGGTTGTAGAAGGCAGAAAAAAAGAGCGCGTGAAGCTTACTCCTTCCTTTATGAACGCCGAAGCTGATGATGTTATTTTTGTAGAAGAAAAAGACCCTGATCTTATGAGTGTACTTAATCGGGGATCTGGCGTATTTATGACGGGAGATCCGCAGCAACCAAAAATAAGAATACAAGGAGTTGGAGACGTTATTTGGGTTATAGATGGTATCACCATTGCCCCAAATACAAGCATTGAAGCAGGTGGTGCAGATAGATTAGCATCACCAACATTAAATTCAATGATTTCACCGAGTCCAGCACCCATCGCAATTCGCTCGCTAGACGTAAATAATATCGAGCGAGTTGAAATTATAAAGGGACCTCGGGTATCAATGCTTGGAGCAAGAGGTATTGGCGCAGCAATTTTAATTTATACGAAGACAGGTGGAACAAATCCGTCGAAGACAATTGATTCTCCACAATTAACTACAGAAGGTTTCGCTCTTGAACGATCATTCTACATTCCAAAATACCTAAAGGTTAATAATACTAATTACAGTGCCACACACTTTTGGAAAGGTGCCGTTCTAACCGATGATAATGGAAATGCCACCATCACAATTCCACGCCTAAGTTCTGGAGAATTTCAATTGGCAATTGAGGCATTATCTTTTAACGGATTACCGGGGTATCTTTTAGAAACTATTAAACAATAATAACATTTTTAATAATAGAACATCTCAGTACTGAATTTGGTAAGTATAAATTTTAAAATAATTGACATGAAACGACCTAGTTATATAATCATTTTTGCCCTATTATTTGTTTGTTTAAGTTTTGGTCAAAATAGTGAGAAAGTATTGTTTGTAGGCAATAGCTTTACTTACTATTATAACATTCCGGTGGTCGTAGAGGAAATGGCTAAGGCGAACAACGTAAATCTGGAAGTTTATCAATCTACCTTAGGCGGTGCCACCCTAAAACAACATTATAATGGTGAGCGCGACCTTAAAACAACGGCGATTATTTACAAGAATGAATTTGATAAAGTGGTACTTCAAGATCATAGTACATATCCATTGACACAAACAGATACTTCCTATGCTTATTTCAAAAAGTTCTCAGAATTAATTAAATCACAATCAGATGCTAAGGCGTATTTATATGCTACATGGATGTATCCACAATTGGAGCAAACAGATTATAAACCACGATATCCAATAGAATCCATGATTCAACGTTTTGCAGATAAAACCAATTCTGAAGTGCTTCCAGTAGGAAGAGCCTTTAAGGTCTTTAGAGAACGTTATCCTGATGTTCCAGTTTTTATGGATGATGATAAACACGCTAACCATAATGGGGCCTATCTGGCAGCTTGTGTAATCTATGGAAAACTCACAGGTAAGTCACCTCTTGGACTACCACATTATTTTAAAAGTGATGAAGCAAACGGTGAAAAAGCAATATACTACGTCATTTTAAGAAATAACATAGCTCAATTATGTCAACAAGTGGCTGAGGAAGTATTAAATGCAATCGATTAGAGTTATTACCTTTAATTATGGCTTATGCGATGCTAGTTTTCTATTTCCTTAAAGTCTAGTTTCACTTTAATCTTTTCTACTTCGTTGCTATCAAAATACAACTCATGCCCCTTAAGTAGAATTACTTTTTTAGTTTCCTTTCCTGAAATTGGAATGGTCTTAATAATTTTTCCTTTTTGCTGCACTCTTATTGAAAAGGAGCTTTTACCAATATTTTTTATAATGGCTAAGCAGTCTTGTCCGTAGTACGGATTGATGGCTCCATCTTGACCAGGGCCTTTACCTGTCATGAGCATACTCTGGTCTGGTTTTAGTTCGAACTTGGTTTGTGCGAATGATTCGTGATTGGTGAATAAGGTGATTAACAAAATAATTATAACTACTCTCATTGTATTATTTTTAAGTTTTTAAATGCTCCTTTTGAATTAAACCCAGTCCACAAGGCCAATTTATCAGAAGTTGGAGTTGCCAACCGCTCAACAATAAGCAATTCAGTATTCGTTTCGGTATCATATACATAAACATTCTTACTGTCTACTTTAATTTGTACACTAAACCAATCATCAGGATGAGGTTGTCTTGGAAACTCGGCTTCGTACTGTCCTTCGAAGTTCGTTCTTAAATAACGCCATGAGTTTTTGGGGTGATAAATGTATTGCACCGAATGTTCTCTTCTTATTTGTTCATTAGATCTAAAATTAAAGGGTCTAAAATATACGGCTTCATAGGTAGAATCATTTACAATATTAAATGCTACACCCACAAAACTTTTTCCTTGCACGTCTTCTCCTTTAATATCAATAGCAATTGTTCCTCCATCAAAATTGATGTTCTTAATAATGGCTAATCCATCACTTGGTTTATCATTCAAGCTTACCGAATTTTCTGCAGTATCCGCCACCATAATTTCTCTATTGATGACTTCTAGATTTTCTTCGGTTAACGCTATGGTGCCATCTGCGCAACTACCAAATGTTAGTCCCATTAAGGCCATGGTCATTAGTACTATTTGCCTATTCATGATGTTTATGTTTTTGATTGATATTTGTTGTATGATTCATAGTTTATTCAAAAAACTTGCTTTGGTTTTTAACAAAACATGCTACATTTACCATTAAACCCTACTAAAGATACCGGTTTATGAATTTTTATCACCAGAAGGTTAGGTTTTTTATACTTAATTTAACGTTGTTATGTATCTGCTTAGCTGGTCATTCACAAGGAGATAGCATAAATGTGCAAACACTACCAGAGGTAAAATTAACGGCCTTAAAAATTGTCGAACCAACCTTTGTAGCGCCAATGGCTGTTTCAGTACTCGACATAAATGAGTTACAGGACATAGCCCAACAACTTTCCTTGCATGATTACATTAACACGGTACCAGGATTATTTGTACTTAATGCGAATAATTTTAGTCAAGATTTGAGAGTTTCGGTACGTGGTTTTGGTGCGCGGTCGGCATTTGGCATACGCGGAATTAAAATTGTTGTAGACGACATCCCAGAAACAACTCCTGATGGTCAAGGGCAAATTGATAATCTTAACCTCGCCGCAATAGAAAATATTGAAATTATTA
>CAZAPO010000352.1:0-8514 GCA_964487005.1 uncultured Flavobacteriaceae bacterium | reverse complement strand
ATGCCTAGTGATATTCTTGGTACGTCGGTATTTGATTTGAAAACCTCGGAGTTTGAATTTAAAAAAGGGCCTATTTTTTCAAATATGATCTTAATCGATGAAATTAATCGCGCTCCAGCAAAAACTCAGGCTGCCTTATTTGAAGTCATGGAAGAGCGTCAAATAACTATTGATGGTCATCGCTATGAGATGGAACTTCCATTTATTGTTTTGGCTACCCAAAATCCAGTAGAACAAGAAGGTACTTATAGACTTCCAGAAGCTCAGTTAGATAGGTTTTTATTTAAAATAGACATAGATTATCCAACTCTAGATGAAGAAGTTGAAATTATTAATAGGGAGCAAGAGCTTAAGGGGCAATCTAAAGTTGCACAGGTAAGCGCTCATCTAAGCAGCAAGCAGATAGCAAAATTTCAAGATCAGGTAAATCAAATAATTATAGAACCACATTTGGTTACCTATATCGCAAATATCATTGTAAATACTAGAAGTAATCAATTTCTATATCTGGGTGCATCCCCAAGAGCCTCAATCGCTATTTTGAAGGCGAGTAAAGCATTTGCTGCTATGAGCGGTAGAGATTTTGTTACGCCAGAAGATATCAAAAAAGCAGCCATTCCAGTATTGCAGCATCGCGTAATTGTAACACCAGAACGCGAAATGGAAGGTGTATCAACAAAACAAATTATAAAGCAAATAATTGAAGCTATAGAAATTCCACGATAGTATTGTAAATATATCATAGTCACAAATTGTGAAACGTTTAAAACCAGTTTACATACAAAACAGATTCTTTTATGCCTGCATAGTCTTGATGGTATTATTTGTGGTAAGCTTTGTTTTTCCTCGTTGGTTTAATATCGTTAAGCTCTTACTACTTGTTTTAGTGGCTTTTACTTTCTTAGATCTAATTCTTTTGTTTGTCACTAACAAAGGAATTAATGCTAGTAGGGTGCTTCCCGAAAAATTTTCGAACGGCGATCAAAACCCAATAAATATTTCCATCGAAAACTTTTATACGTTTCCAGTTTTCACAAACATCATAGATGAAATCCCTGAACAGTTTCAGGTAAGAAATTTTTCAATTAAACGAAAGTTATTAGCATCAAGTTCTTCAAGCTTCCAATATGAATTGCGCCCCACAGAGCGTGGAGAGTATCATTTTGGAAAGCTCAACATTTATGTAACCTCAATTTTTGGTCTAGTTGCAAGAAGGTTTAGTTTTAATGAAGGTGCAATGATACCAACATACCCTAGCTTCATTCAGCTAAGAAAGTATGATCTCATGGCAATTAGTAATAATTTACATCAATATGGAATAAAAAAAATTAGACGTTTGGGACATACTATGGAGTTTGAACAAATCAAAGAGTATGTGATAGGCGATGATTTAAGAACGATAAACTGGAAAGCAACTGCAAAGAAAAATCAATTGATGGTTAATCAATTCCAGGATGAAAAATCACAACCAGTTTATTCTGTAATTGATAAAGGGCGTGTGATGAAAATGCCATTTGATGGATTAACATTATTAGATTATGCCATTAATGCGGCGTTAGTAATTTCAAATGTCGCAACTAAAAAACATGATAAAGCCGGGATTTTTGCCTTTTCTCGGAAAACAGAAAATATGGTTGTTGCCGAACGCCGAACTTCGCAAATGAATCTAATTTTAGAAAGTTTGTACAACATAAATACAGATTTTTTTGAAAGTGATTTTAATAGGTTGTATGGAGATATTAAACGAAATATAACGCAACGCAGCCTACTGCTTCTTTATACAAATTTTGAAACTTTAGATGGCTTAAATAGACAACTACCCTATTTAAAGGGAATTGCAAAAAATCACTTATTAGTAGTAATCTTCTTTAAAAACACTGAGCTAAACAGTTTGGTTACCGAGCGTGCAGAAACAGTGCAACAAGTTTATGACAAAGTAATTGCTGAAAAATTTGCCTATGAAAAACGATTGATTGTCAACGAACTTAAAAAGTACGGTATATTTTCAATATTAACTACTCCAGAAGATTTAACATTAGACACCATAAATAAATATCTCGAGATTAAGGCTAGAGGGTTACTCTAAATAAAGCCATCAGGAATGTAAATTAGTTATTAGAATGTATAAGAATAAAAACTTGTAACCCTATATATTAGGAGCTGGGTCAATGGAGATTCTTCAATTCTAATTAGACTCCATTTTCTAAGTTTATTATTATCGCTTAACCGTTTTACACAAGAACCTCGTTTGTAATTCACTAAATATTAAATCTATCATTTTTATTTTTTTAATAAATTTTATTGATAGTTTTTGTATCTTTATAGTCTAATAGTATTGACATGACGATTACACAATTATATTATGTGCTTGCAGTTGCCGAGCATCAAAATTTCACTAAAGCAGCAGAAAAGTGTTTTGTAACACAACCCACCCTAAGTATGCAAATTCAAAAGTTGGAAGACCAGCTTGATATTCAAATTTTTGATAGAAGCAAGAAACCCATTGAACTCACAGAGGTAGGAAAAAAAATAGTAAGTCAAGCTAAGAACATAGTAAATGAAGCTGATAGAATACAAGATATTGTAGACCAACAAAAAGGCTTTATTGGTGGAGAATTTAGGTTAGGAATAATACCCACTGTTATGCCTACCCTACTACCTATGTTTTTAAAAACCTTTATCAAACGATTCCCAAAAGTAAAGTTAAAGCTGGAAGAACTGACAACTGAAGAAATCATACAGCGTATTAATGATGGGCATTTAGATGCGGCCATTGCTGCTACACCTTTATTGCATGATAATATTAAAGAACGTGTACTTTATTTTGAGCCATTTGTTGCTTATGTGCCAGAACATCATAAGATGCATAAAGTAGATAAAATAGTGGCGTCTGAACTAGAAATAGAAGATATTCTATTATTAGAAGATGGACATTGCTTTAGAGAAGGTGTAATAAACCTATGCAAAACGTTTAAACAACATCAGGAAGACAAATTTCAATTAGAAAGCGGAAGCATTGAAACACTCATTAAATTGTCTAATGAAGGCCTAGGAATGACTATGTTACCATTTTTACATACACTAGATTTAGATAAGAAATCCGCAACAAACTTAAGACACTTCGCAGATCCAGTACCAGCTCGTGAAGTAAGTTTAATTTATCATAAAAGTGAACTAAAGATTCAAATAATTGAAGCCTTGCAAACTGTTATTTCAGGAATAATTCGCGGGGCCATTGCATTTCAAAATGTTCAAATAATTAGTCCGCTCCCGAAATAGCAGTTACAAAATAAATTAATTGGCGTATCCTTGAAAATTATAAAAGCGACCTGTTGGTCGCTTTTTTGTTATTATGCTTTTAAATAGATTAGACATTTATCTAATTCGGGGTTCTGCTTTATGAGCGATTGTACAAAAACTTTCAACTCTTCAATCTCATAAGGTAATAATCGTTGAAGCGCTTTCTCAAGCTCCTTGCAGAACAAAGTTACATCAAAACTTACCTTTCTAAGAACCGTTTTGGTGTACTCAAACATTGCTCTTGCCATAAATTAATAATTAAGGTATTAAGTAATAATTAATAAATGTAAAAATGTTTCTATAGGCAATATAGTTTTAGTTAGTTAACTCTAAATTTATAAAAAAATTGACTACAATTAAAATTTTAACTTAAAGTTTAACACCCTAAGTAATAGAAAAATATTGATTATCAACTACTTACGTTAAAACCTATTATCGCCATCAATAATATCACCTAATCCTCCTAAAATACTACCTTCTCCCTTATCTCGTCCTCCTGCTCTAGGTGCACTAGCCAATACTCTGCCAGCTAATCTGCTAAACGGTAATGACTGAATATAAACGGTTCCAGGTCCCTGAAGTCTTGCAAAGAATAATCCCTCACCACCAAATATGGTGTTCTTAATTCCACCTACAAACTCAATATCGTAGTCAACTTCTTGAGTAAAACCAACAATACAACCAGTATCTACTTTTAATACTTCCCCTGGCTGCAATACTCTTTTAGCCATAGTTCCACCAGCATGAACAAATGCCATACCGTCACCCTCCAATTTTTGCATAATAAAACCTTCACCTCCAAATAATCCTCTACCTAAGCGTTTACTAAATTCAATACCAACACTCACTCCTTTTGCAGCACATAAAAATGCATCTTTCTGACAAATAAACTTTCCTCTAAATTCTGTAAGGTCTATTGGTACAATTTTACCCGGATACGGAGAAGCAAAAGACACATTTCTTTTACCAGACAAGTCATTATAGAAAGCAGTCATAAATAAACTTTCACCAGTTAATATTCGTTTACCGGCGCCAAGTATTTTCCCTAAAAATCCCTGATCTTTTTGAGACCCGTCTCCAAAAATGGTTTCCATGGTGATTCCTTCATCCATCATCATAAAGCTACCTGCCTCAGCAATTACGCCTTCTTGAGGATCAAGTTCAATTTCTACAAATTGCATTTCCTCTCCATATATTCTATAATCAATTTCGTGTGATGTCATATTCTTTTAGTTGTTAAATTTTGTGTTTGCTTATATGTTGACAATAAGGTGAATTTGTTACAACTAACTCCTTACCTTAACAGACCATGTAAATTTTAATTCCGAAACCTTTATACCTTCTTCGTTGGTGCCAATTGAAGTTAATGTTATTGTCTGCCCTTCTTTTGTCTCAATAGCTTTATTTATAACTTCACTTACCTCTTTACCTTGTGTACATTCAAAATAAATTCTTCCGGTTGCCTTTTTAAAGTATTGAGCTTCATTTGCAACCAGTAACATAGCAATATTCTGTTTACTTTCCTGAATTTTTTTTATCAATAAAACACCAGTTGTAAGTTCAGCTGCCATGCCTTGAACGGCCCAAAACATTGATTTAAATGGGTTCTGATTTATCCATCTGTGCTTAACTGTTGTTAAACATTTATCATCATCAATATATTTAGTACGTACTCCAGTAATATATGCTGCTGGAAGCTTAAACATTAAAAAAGTATTGAGTTTACTAGGGTTTATCTTCATATTAAGCGTTGAATTTTCACGAAGTTAGGCAAAATAATAATGATTATTAAATGTTAAATAAATGTTAAATTATACTACTATGTTTTGCATAATACCTGTTTTTAGATATATATTTGCAATAGAAATTACTATATCAATCAAAAATCATGTTAACAACCCATCAAAAAAACGTCGCTGCGATTATACATTTATCGACTTTGTCTAAGTACTTATTTCCGTTAGGAAATTTTATCGTTCCGTTAATTTTATGGACACTTAATAAAGACAAATCAGAGTTCATTGACAAGCATGGTAAGCAGGCATTAAACTTTCAATTAAGTTTATTACTATATGCAGTTGTAGTGGCATCATTGACCATCCCATTATTCTTTTTAGGAATTGTCAATACAATTGACTTTCCAGAATTCTGGCATATGTATGATTTCGATTTTCACATTAGTAGAGCTAATGGAGTAAATATTGCAATAATTACGCTAATAGCTGCTATGTTAACTATAGGTGTAGTTGTATTTGAACTCATATTTATAATCATTGCAACGAGTAAGGCCAACCAAGGTGAACCTTATAAGTATCCAATAACAATCAATTTTATAAAATAACCATCAATCAAGAAATCAATCATCAATCAAAATCAATCAATCAAAAAAAACTAATCAATCAATAACCTGCCTGATGGCAGGCAGGTTTAAAAAAAATCAATCAATCAAAAAATGAACAGTTTTACGAACTCAAATTCTTTAGAAAATAAGCAAATAACTTGCTTGTTTACTGGAGATTAAAAACCAGGACGAGCACATGAAAATAGAGAACACAAAAGCACAAATGCGCAAAGGCGTTTTAGAATACTGCATATTATCGATCTTAAAGGATGATGATGCTTATGTTGCAGAGATTCTTGGAACGCTAAAAGATGCGAAGATGCTGGTGGTTGAAGGAACCATCTATCCGCTCTTAACGCGCCTTAAAAACGCGGGACTTCTTAACTATCGTTGGGAAGAATCAACCTCAGGGCCTCCAAGAAAGTACTACGGCTTAACAGAAACAGGAAAATTATTTTTAAATGAATTAAATACTACTTGGAGTGAATTACAAAACGCCGTAAATCTAGTAACAAGTCAAAAAACAACATCAAAATGAACAAAACAGTCAATATAAATTTAGCAGGTATATTCTTCCATATCGATGAAGATGCATACTTAAAGTTACAGCGTTATCTTGAGGCTATTAGACGTTCGTTTACCGATTCTCAAGGAAGAAACGAGATTATTGCCGACATTGAAGCTCGAATCGCCGAGTTGTTTAGTGAGCGAGTGCAAAATGAGAAACAAGTTGTTTCTGTAAAAGAAGTAGATGAAGTTATTACCATAATGGGACAACCAGAAGATTATATGGTAGATGACGAGATCTTCGAAGATGAACCAAAAAGAAGATCTTCTTCTTCATCAACAGGTTCGGGAAGAAAACTTTACAGAGATACAGAAAATGCCTATATAGGTGGTGTTTCAGCAGGATTAAGTCATTATTTTGGATTGGATCCATTATGGATAAGACTGATCTGGATACTTTTATTCTTTGGAGCAGGAACAGGTATCTTTATTTATATCCTATTATGGATACTCATGCCAGCTGCTGAGACAACAGCTGAAAAACTGGCAATGTCGGGAAAGCCGGTTAACATTACTAATATAGAAGAAAAAGTAAAAGAAGGGTTTAGTAATGTTAAAGATAGTCTGGACGAAGTAACAGACAAATTAAAGAGTGGTGAATACAACAAAACTGGTGACAAAATCAAGTCAACTTCGCGCTCTTTCTTTGATGCCCTTGGAAATGTGATACTTTTCTTCTTTAAGATTGTAGCCAAGTTTATTGGAATTATATTAATGATAGTAGGAGCCTCTACACTTATTGGATTAGTAGTTGGATTATTATCAATAGGAGTAGCAGATATTTTTCACTTCCCAGGTATTGATTTTGCAGATGTTGTAAACTCTACCAATTTACCAATCTGGGTAGTCTCGATATTAGTACTATTTGCAGTAGGAATTCCATTTTTCTACATATTTATATTAGGGTTAAAGATTTTAGTAGAAAACATTAAGGCACCAAATAAGTATGCTAATTTTAGTCTTTTCGGATTATGGTTGGCCGCTATCGTGACCTTATCAATCTTTGCAGCAAAAGAAGTGACCGAATATGCAAGAGATGCTAGTGTTACCCAAAAAGATGAAATTGCCATCGCAGCAACTGATACTCTTTATGTAAAAATGAAAGGTAATGATATGTACTCTAGTTATGTACATAGAGATTATGATTTTGATATTCTATATGATGAAAATGATAAAAAAATGATCTATTCGTCTAACGTGCGATTAATTTTTAGATCAACTAAAGACTCATTAGCATCAGTTAGTGTTGAAAAAAATGCACGAGGAAATTCATATCAAAACGCGAAGGCAAGAGCCGGTGAAATTAATTACAATTATGCATTTGCCAATAATGAGTTATTATTAGACGGCTATTTCTTGACTGACGCAACCAATAAGTTTAGAGATCAAGAGGTTGAAGTTGTATTGTATTTACCAGAAGGTAGTATCATTAATATAGATAATAACACCTATTCATTCCATACGAATTCAAGTAGATATAGAGACATTATTGACAACGGAGATGAAGAACAGTATCTAAAGGTAATCAGAGATGATGTGATCTGTATAGATTGCGGAGTTGAAGATGGTACAATAATAGAGGTCAAAGATGACGATTCATCTTTTGAAATGGATCGAGATAAAATAGAATATAAAGATAGCGATGTAAAGGCTACAATTGATTCTAGTGGGATTTCAATTAAATCAACAGATAATTAACGGTTCATCACCATTAATCAACAGTTCAGAATTTAATTATAGATCAATTAGCAATTAGAAAATACATTTACAAGTGAAATTAAAGATCGCATTAAAGCTATTCATTACATTATTAATGACGATGCAAATTAATGCTCAGATAACTGAAAACTCAGAATTATTCAAGGCTTTAAAAGCCAACGATAGTCTGCTATTTGAAGTTAGTTTTAATAAATGTCAGTTACAAGCTATAAATCATATTATGGCAGAAGACTTAGAGTTTTATCATGATCAAGGTGGAATAACCAATTCAAAAGAACAATTTATGAGCATCATGAAACGTGGAATATGTAATCCTGAAAATAAAACGAAGTCGCGAAGGGCATTAGTTAAAGGCTCATTAAAAGTATTTCCGCTTTATAATAATGGAACACTTTATGGAGCCTTACAAAATGGAGAACACAAGTTTTTTGAAAGCTATAATAACCAGGCAGAAACAGCCGGTAGCGTTGCAAAGTTTTCACATCTTTGGCTAAAGGTAAATGACCAATGGGTATTAAAACGAGTAATAAGTTACGATCATCAATCACAATTAAATAAATAACAATATCAATCAAAACAAAAACACT
>CAZAPO010000351.1:0-6746 GCA_964487005.1 uncultured Flavobacteriaceae bacterium | reverse complement strand
TTATGATTTTCAATGAGTTGACAAGCCAATCGGTGAAGAATGATGTTTACCTCTTTTGAATTAAGTAAAACTTTTTGACTCATAAACTTTCCAAACGTATTTGGACTGCAAAGTTAATGCAAAATTTTAAAAGAAAAAGTTATTCGGGTTTTATTATGATTATAAAAAAAGCCTTCCAAATTGGAAGGCTTTATAAAAACTATAATGAAAAGGAATTAAGACTTCCCATCCATTTTATCTTTTAGCGCTTGTAAAGCATCATTTGCATCACCTAAAGTTGGCTTAGCTTCTGCTGCTACAGCGGCAGCTTTCTTGGCTGCAGCTTTTACAATTTTAGCTTCTTCTGCTCTAAATACTGCCGTATGAGAAGCTACTACACGTTTGAATTCTTTATTGAATTCAATGATCTTGAATTGTGCTTCTTCACCTTTCTTAAGTTTCTTTCCGTCCTCTTTTTCAAGGTGACGTGAAGGAACAAAAGCAGTAATATCTTCATTAAACTTAACGGTAGCTCCTTTGTCTACAATCTCTTCGATGGCACCATCATGAGTTGAGTTTAATGCAAATTCTTTTTCGTACTTGTCCCAAGGGTTTTCTGTAGTTTGCTTGTGACCTAAACTTAATTTACGTCCTTCAACATCTAACTCAAGTACTAATACCTCTAAAGTATCTCCTACAGCACAGAACTCACTTGGATGCTTCACCTTTTTAGTCCAAGATAAATCAGAAATATAAATTAATCCATCAATACCTTCCTCTAATTCAACAAAAACACCAAAGTTTGTAAAGTTACGTACTACACCACTGTGCTTAGAACCTACTGGATATTTCTTAGTAATATCTGTCCAAGGATCTGGAGTTAATTGCTTGATACCAAGTGACATTTTACGCTCTTCTCTGTCTAGCGTTAAGATTTGAGCCTCAATTTCATCTCCTACTGCAACAAAATCTTGTGCTGAACGTAAATGTGTAGACCAAGACATTTCTGAAACGTGAATTAGACCTTCAACGCCTTCGGCCACTTCAATAAATGCACCGTAATCTGCGATTACAACTACTTTACCTTTAACCTGGTCACCTACTTTAACTTCTTCTCCTAAAGCATCCCATGGGTGCTTACTTAATTGCTTAAGACCTAATTGGATTCTTGACTTGTTCTCATCAAAATCAAGAATTACAACATTTAATTTCTCATCTAGCTCAACAACTTCACTTGGATGGTTGATTCTAGACCAAGAAAGATCTGTAATATGAATTAATCCGTCAACACCACCAAGATCCATAAATACACCGTAAGAAGTAATATTTTTAACCGTACCTTCTAGTACTTGACCTTTTTCAAGCTGACCAATAATTTCTTTCTTTTGTTCTTCGATGTCTGCCTCGATAAGTGCTTTATGAGACACTACAACATTCTTGAATTCGTGGTTAATTTTTACCACCTTGAATTCCATAGTCTTGTTTACGTACTGATCGTAATCTCTAATTGGTTTTACATCAATTTGAGATCCTGGTAAGAACGCCTCGATACCAAATACATCTACGATCATACCTCCTTTAGTTCTGCACTTCACAAAACCGTTTACTATTTCTCCAGAATCGTGAGCAGCATTTACTCTATCCCAAGCCTTAATTACTCTGGCCTTACGGTGTGATAATACTAATTGCCCTGTCGCATCTTCACGTACATCAATTAATACTTCTACCTTATCACCAACAGCAAGATTAGGATTGTAACGGAATTCGTTTAATGAAATAACACCTTCAGATTTCGCATTGATGTCAATAATAGCATCACGATCTGTGATGTGTATTACTTCACCCTCTACAACTTCGTCATCTAAGGTATCTACAAAATTCTCTGCTACTAATTTTTCGAATTCTTCTAATTTAGAGTCTTCAACTGGATCGATTCCTTCTTCGTAGTTGTGCCAATTAAAGTCTTTTAGAAATTGTTCTGGATTTGATTGAGCCTCAGATACTTGTGGAGTCTCAACGGTAGTTGCTTCAGCTGCTTTAGCTTCAGCTTTCTTTTCTTTTTTTTCAGCCATGGCTGATTAAAATTTGTATTCTGTTATGCTTCAAGAGATTTAAACGATTACACACAGAAGTGTTTATACTTTTTATCTTACTTCCTTTTATCTCTCTGATTAGTCGCTAAAAGGAGTGCAAAAGTAAACATTATTAATAGAATTGCCTAATTTATTTGAAAATGAATTCTATACGTCATTTCAAGGAAGGTAGTAAGAAAGTTATCTGCTAAATTAAATGATCACAATAAGATTATTTTTAGCCTTAAGGATTCGCCATGACGGTGCGATTATTCTTCGTCTTCTAGGGTCATTCTAACCAATTGCATGATTTGACTAAATTGCTCGTCTAAGCTCATGTTTGAATTATCTATTTCAATGGCATCTTCTGCTTTCATGAGTGGAGAATCTTCACGATGTGAATCTATATAATCTCTCTCCTGTACATTACGCAAGACTTCTTTAAAATCAACACTTTCGCCCCTAGTAATCAATTCATCATAACGCCTTTGCGCCCTTATCTCTGCTGAAGCCGTCATAAATAGTTTTAATTCTGCTTCTGGAAATACTACTGTGCCAATATCTCTTCCGTCCATAACAATACCTTTGCCCTCACCCATTTGTTGCTGTTGCTTTACCAATTGATATCGAACCTCTGGTACCGCAGAAACTGTGCTCACTAATCCAGAAACTTCCATAGATCTTATAGGTCGTTCTACATTAATGCCATTCAAATAAATCTCTGAATAGCCTAATTCACTATTAAACTTAAATTCTAAATGGATGTTTTCAAGGTCCATCACAAAATTACTCACTTCAAAATGCTCTGTTGTTATGAAGTTTTGTTGGATAGCGTATAATGTTACGGCCCTATACATGGCTCCTGTATCTACATAAACATAGCCAAGTTCTTTCGCTAATTGTTTGGCAATAGTACTTTTACCAGTTGAAGAAAATCCGTCTATGGCTATAGTAATGTTTTGCATTATTGTAAGTCTATTTGCAAGCCAAAAAAGCTTGTATTTGCCGCGCTAGTATATCTTGCATGCGAATAACTAAATCGCATTTTATTTAATTTTATTCCTATTCCAAAAGACAAGCCCGAAAAATTACGTTGGTCTAAAATTCGTAATTCTTCTGCTCTTCTGAAACTATATCCCATTCGAATATTAAATCCACGATCTGGAAATAACTCTGCTCCCACAATTAAATGCCTAAATACATTATTAAAAAAACTTACTTTTTCCTCGGTCTGATTTCCATCCAAATCACTGATTGCTCTCGCTGGATTTGGTCTGCCAATAGGCCATTCCTGAAGATTTTCAAAGGTTAAGTGCCATCGAAGTGGAACATGTTCTAATTTTTGTGAAATTCCAAAATCTACCTCAAACGGTAAGGGTTCGTTAAGCCCTGCATAAGTAGTGATTTGACTTCCTAAATTTCTAACTGCTAGGGCAGCATTGAAATCTAAATCTTCGTTTATATAAATTAGCCCAAGATCAACTGCAGCACCAAATGAGCTGTATTGTTCTAGTTTTGATGTTATCAACTTTAAGTTTCCCCCAACATAAAAATCTGAATACCCAATTTGCGTTGCATATCCTACCGATAAGGCTGTTTCGCTACCACTAAAACTACCCGTGGCATTTCCATTTTCGTCATAACCATCAAAATCGCCATAATTGATATAGGTAATTCCGCCATGAATTGTTTGTGTTCTTCTATCGATGGTGTATGCATATGCCGCTGTACCATACCCTATACCGCCTAAATAACTAGTATAATTGAGTGCTAATTGATTATCCATAGCAACATTAATAGTTGCAGGATTATAAAGTGCTTGGGTAACATCATAATCTACATTAGTAATAACCTTACCCCCTAGTGCGGCTTGTCGTGGTGCCGATACCAAATTTAAGAATTGATAGGTAGCCTCCCCTCCTAATTGCGCATTGGTCAAATTAGGAATAAAACATAAAAGGCATATGGCAAGACCGGTTCTAATCATTTGCTGGCAAAGTAACTAAATCTATAAACGATGCGCAACGTGTTTTATTTTTAAATTAAATGAAAGAGCCCCGAAAAATCGAGGCTCAAATTCTTATAGTTTCTTTGCGTTCTTTACTTTTTGTTGTGTCACAGCAATATCTATGACTTCACTCATATCTGATACATAATGAAAAGTAAGCCCTTTTAAATATTCTTCTTTAATTTCTTCAATATCTTTTCTATTCTCCTCGCAAAGAAGTATTTCCTTAATCTTTGCACGTTTTGCCGCCAAGATCTTTTCTTTTATCCCTCCCACGGGCAACACTTTACCCCGAAGCGTAATTTCGCCAGTCATTGCCAAACTCTTCTTGACCTTTCGCTGTGTAAACAATGATACCAATGACGTTAACATTGTAACACCTGCACTTGGACCATCTTTTGGAGTTGCCCCTTCAGGCACATGAATATGGACATTGTATTTATCGAAAATTTCCGGATTTAAATTATAAGCTTCGGCATTTGCTTTAATATATTCCATTGCAATGGTTGCCGACTCTTTCATTACCTTACCTAAATTCCCCGTTATGGTTAAGTTCCCTTTGCCTCGCGATAGAATTGATTCTATAAAGAGGATATCACCACCCACTCGTGTCCAAGCCAAACCTGTGACCACTCCAGCAACATTATTGTTTTCGTACTTATCTCGTTCTAACCTAGGTACCCCTAAAACATCTGATACATCGTCATTACTTACCGTAACATTATATGATTCCTCCATAGCAATGTTCTTGGCTGCATGTCGAACCATTTTGGCAATTTGTTTTTCTAGACCACGTACTCCCGATTCTCTGGTATATCCTTCAACTATTTTTTCTAATTGCCTTTTACCTAATTTGAGATCCTTACTGGTCAAACCATGCTCCTGAAGTTGTTTTGGTAGTAAATGACGCTTGCCTATTTCAACCTTTTCTTCGATCGTATATCCAGAAACATTAATAATTTCCATTCTATCTAACAATGCTGGTTGAATAGTGGCCAAACTGTTGGAAGTAGCAATAAACATGACCTTTGAAAGGTCATATCCCATTTCAAGGAAATTATCATAAAACTCTGAATTCTGTTCTGGATCTAAAACCTCTAACATTGCTGAAGAAGGATCTCCTTGATGTGAATTTGATAGTTTATCAATTTCGTCTAATACAAAAACAGGATTAGAGGTCTTGGCTTTTTTAATGTTCTGCAAGATTCTTCCTGGCATTGCTCCAATATAGGTTTTACGATGCCCTCTAATTTCGGCTTCATCACGTAAGCCTCCCAAAGACATTCTAACATATTCGCGACCTAATGCTTCGGCTATAGATTTCCCTAGGGATGTTTTACCAACTCCTGGAGGTCCATACAAACACAGTATTGGTGATTTCATATCGTTTCTTAGCTTTAATACAGCCAAGTACTCTATAATACGTTTCTTAACATCATCTAATCCATAATGGTCTCGATCTAAAATCCTTTTGGCACGTTTGAGGTCAAAATTGTCCTTACTATATTCGTTCCAAGGAAGCTCTAGAAATAGGTCTAAATAATTTCTTTGAATTGAGTATTCTGCAACCTGGGGATTCATTCGCTGCATTTTGCCTAACTCTTTGTCAAAATGATTAGCAATTTTCTCGTCCCATTTTTTTTCTTGTGCTCTTGCACGCATCTCCTCTACCTCTTCTTCATAACTCACGCCTCCAAGTTCTTCCTGGATAGTTTTCATTTGTTGATGTAAGAAGTATTCTCTTTGCTGTTGGTTCATATCACTTTGAACCTTGGACTGAATATCATTTCTTAGCTCCAACTTTTGAAGCTCAACATTCATGTATTTAAGTGTCTGTAATGCCCTTTCGTGCAAATTATCTATCTCAAGGAGTTCTTGCTTATCTTTTACCGAAAGGTTCATGTTAGACGAAACAAAATTAATTAAGAACGAATTGCTTTCAATATTCTTAATGGCAAATGATGCTTCACTTGGAATATTTGGGCTTTCCTTTATAATTTGCAAGGCTAGATCTTTTATAGAATCTATGATTGCCCTAAATTCTTTATCGTCTTTGTCAGGACTAGACTGTGGCAAATCTCGAACAGTAGCATTCATATAAGGTTCTTCGGTAATGACCTCTGCTACATTAAATCGTTTCTTACCTTGAATAATTACGGTAGTATTCCCATCAGGCATTTTTAATACTCGTAATATGCGTGCAACTGTTCCTGTCTCAAAAATATCTTTGGCCGATGGATCTTCAACCAATTCATCTTTTTGAGCCACTACCCCAATTACTTTACTACCCTTATTAGCATCATCAATTAACTTAATAGATTTATCGCGTCCTGCTGTAATTGGAATTACAACTCCCGGGAATAATACTGTATTTCTAAGTGATAATATTGGAAGCGTTTCTGGAAGTGCTTCGCTGTTTATTTGATCTTCATCTTCTGATGTCATTAAGGGAATCAATTCTGCATTTTCATCAAATTCCTGAAATGACAAACTGTCAAGACTTGTAATTTTTGACTTCGCCATACTATTTTTAGGTCATTCTGTCATTTAAACAGAACTCCATTTCTTTTCTTTATTAACAAATTTTGAAACTTTACTGCTTAAAACCAGTAAGTTACAAGGTTTTTAGTACTTTTATTATGCAGTAAAGTTCAATTGTTATGCCATAACCAAATTGAATTTCTTAA
>CAZAPO010000350.1:0-4910 GCA_964487005.1 uncultured Flavobacteriaceae bacterium | reverse complement strand
AGAAGTAGTCCCTGCCGATAAATTCATGGTACAATTAGAGACTATGGATAGTGATGCTGCACCGTTTATGATCACACAACCAGAATTCATGAGACGTATGAAAGAAATGCAACAAACTGGCGGTGGTGGAATGTTTGGTATGGGTAACATGCCAGAAATGTACAATCTTGTGGTGAATACAAATCATGAACTTGTTAGTGAAATCTTAACTACCAAAACACGTAAAAAACAAGAACGCTTAATCAATCAAAGTTTAGACTTGGCTAGATTATCGCAGGGACTGTTAACGGGCGAAGAGCTTACCAATTTCATCAAGCGAAGTTACGATATGATTAAGTAAAATTGGCAATCATGCTTTGGGGTTTCGAGCTTATTTAATGAGCCTCAACGTATTCTTTATATATTAAAAAACCACTTCTATTGAAGTGGTTTTTTTATTCGTAAAATTTGCTATTTATCGCTCGAACCCAAAAATAAATGGGGCAAAGGTTGCATTTAATCCCATACCCAAAGCTGCACTTTTCATTTCTTGAGGAACATCACCACAAAATATAAACTCGCCTGGGTTAGCTATTTGTAATAAGTCATTAAAATGCCCAGCAGCTGTTGTTCCCAGATGAAAACCTACAGCATGGGCATCTACGAAGAGATCCATAACAACTAAGCTTGAAGTAGACTCATCAAAATAACATGCTACCTTAAGTGCACCAGGTTCATTAGACTTCATTTGACCTTCAACTTCTTTATAAATTTCTTTTAATGCTTCAGAAAACCCTTGTTTAGCAGTCCATTTATAAACTACCATTATTTCATTATTTTTCATAATTCTTGTATTTAATAATTGATTACAACACAAAGTTATGACGTTATTACATATATATAATATGTCGTTTACGACAATATTAAGGGTTGTTTACGACATTTATTATTATTAAATTTGTAAACATAATTAGACGTTATGAAGCATATTAGTGTAATAGTGCCCCAAGGAAATACGGTTGTCGATACCATAATTGGCCCCTATAATCTCTTTAAAATGGCCAACTCACATTATAAAAGACTGCACAGGCTAGCGGAACCAATATTCAAAATAGACCTTGTTGGCATCACCCATGTACCCATTACATATCAGGGTTTATTTACCATAAAACCAACAGCCACAATTAAAAGTATCACAAAAACAGATATAATTATTGTTTCTCCTATAAGTGGAAATTTAGAACAAGAAATACGAAGTAACTTAGAATTTGTTCACTGGATAAAAGCTCAACGAATTAAACATGACAGTGAAATTGCCAGTTTATGCAAAGGTGCCTTCCTACTTGCCGAAACCGGATTACTAAATGGAAAATCCTGCGCCACGCATTGGACAGCCCATGATCAATTTAGGTTGCGTTATCCTAAAGTTAATTTAATCCCTGAAAAAATAATATGTGAAGATAATGGTATATATTCAAGTGGTGGGGCCTATTCTATTTTAAACTTCACACTTTATTTAATAGAGCGCTATTTTGGTAGAGAAACGGCAATTTGGTGCTCTAAAATTTCTGAAATCGAGTTTGATAGAATCAGTCAAAACGAATTCATCATATTTAGTGGTCAAAAAGAACATACCGACGAATCGATAAAAAATGCACAACTATACATCGAGGACAACTTTCATGAAAAATTAAACGTCAAAGAAATAGCGCAAAAAGTCAACTTAAATGAGCGCAGTTTTTTACGCAGGTTTAAGAAGGCAACATCAAATACTCCACTAGAATATATTCAACGTGTAAAAATTGAGGCCGCAAAGAAAAAATTAGAATCAACAACCAAAACAATCTTGGAGATCATGTATTTCATTGGATATAACGATGAAAAGGCTTTTAGAGCCACCTTTAAAAAATACTCAGGACTATCACCTAAGGAATATCAGCGAAAGTACAATCGGGAAATGGCATTTGCATAACCATTGCATCCAATAGATATTAGGATACATTCAAGATTTTTGTGTAACGCATTATATCTTTTGTCGTCGTACAAGTAATTTGTAACTTATAATCAATCAAAAAAAGACTAATGAAACTATCACGACAATTATTACAAACTGCCCTATTCACCTTTTCACTTTTTTTTAGTGTAGCACTTACAGCTCAAAACTTAGAGCAACAGGTAGACGAAATTTTAAGTGAACAATATGAACGGCAAGGCCCAGGAGCAGCAGCCTTAATTTATAAAGATGGAGATGTTATTTACAGAAAAGGATTTGGCTATGCTAATATTGAGCTCGATGTTAAAATGAAACCAGAGCACGTTTTTGAAATTGGTTCAATCACCAAACAATTTACAGCAATTGCCATATTAATGTTAGAAGAACAAGGGAAACTAAAAGTTGAAGATGACATTACAAAGTTTATCCCAGATTATCCAAGTAACGGAAAATCTATTACCATTCACCAATTACTAAATCATACATCAGGTATAAAAAGTTATACCAATATGCAAAGCTTTCAACAGAAGGCAAGAACAGATATGACACCTTCTGAAATAATTGATTTTGTTAAAAACGAACCAATGGATTTCGATCCAGGAGAACAATATCTTTATAATAATTCTGGCTATGTTATTCTAGGTCATATCATTGAGGTGGTAACAGGCACTTCGTATGAAGAATTTGTTCAAAAGAAATTCTTTGACAAATTAGGAATGACAAATTCTTATTACGGAAGCCATTCAAAAGTGATTAAAAATAGAGCTTATGGGTATTCAGATAGAGGAGGTTACGTGAATGCAGATTATTTAAGTATGACCCTACCTTATGCGGCAGGCTCATTAATGTCAAATGTAGATGATCTATTAAAATGGCAGAAAGCTTTGAATACCTACCAATTAATTTCAAAGGCAACCTATGAAAAGGCTATTAATGGATCGACCTTAAATAATGGCGAAAAAATTGGTTATGGTTACGGCCTTGGAGCAGGAACCATTCAAGGATCAAAAAGTATTAGTCATGGAGGTGGTATTTTTGGCTATACCACACAAGGCATCTATTTACCTGAAGAAGATGTTTTTGTATCGGTACTAACCAACTGTGATTGCACGTCACCAGGAAGTATAACCAATAAAATTGCGGCCATAGCAATAGGGAAACCATTTCCGAGTATTAAAAATGCAGTGAGTTTAAATCAAAGCCAACTTTCTAAATGGCTAGGTGCCTATGAGTTCCCAGACGGGGCAATTCGTTATATTACACTAGAGGACAACAAATTATATAGTCAACGAGAGAATAGTACAAAATTTGAGATCTATCCACTATCAGAAACACGATATATTTTTGAAGAAGGAGATATCGAATATAATTTTTCAATGGTCAATGGTAAAAAACAAGCCTCCTTTAAAACAGATACTGAGGTAATTGGAACAGAGATTGATAAAACACCACCCGCCTCGAGGGCTGAAATTACATTATCTGAATCTGAGCTAAAAGAATACATAGGTAAATACGAATTGGCACCAGGATTTATTATAAAAATATCGGCGCGTAATGGAAAGATATTTGCACAAGCTACTGGGCAGGGAGAAAATGAAATATTTGCAGAGGCCAAAGACAAATTCTATTTAAAAGTAGTTGCTGCCGACTTAGTATTTGGCAGAGACGAGAATGGAAAAGTAAATATGGTTACCCTGTATCAAGGTGGGCAACAGGCACCTGGAAAAAAAATAGAATAATTTATTGACTATATAATATAAAGAGCCACTTCTTAACCGAAGTGGTTTTTTTGTTGGCTATTATTTAATCATTAACTTACCAAGAGGAATTCTATTACATTCATATGAAAAAATTCAGCCAACTAACCATCCTCCTCATCTTCCTAGTTTCTTGTAAAAATGATACCTCATACCCAGAACAATCAGTCAAAATTAACGGACTTCAAGCATCCGTTGAAATCCTTAGGGATCAATGGGGAATCAATCACATTTATGCCAAAAACCAGAGCGATCTTTTCTTTGCTCAAGGGTATGCCGCGGCCAAAGATAGGTTGTTTCAATTTGAAATATGGCGGCGGCAAGCAACGGGTACTGTAGCAGAAATTTTGGGAGAACGCGAACTTAAAAGAGATATTGGAACTCGATTATTTAAGTTTCGAGGTGATATGAAAACCGAAATGAATTACTATCATGATGAAGGAGTAGAAATTATTACTGCATACACCAATGGTGTGAATGCATATATTGAAGAGGTACTTAAAAACCCTGAAGAATTGCCTATAGAATTCAAACTATTAAATATCAAACCGCAACTTTGGACCCCAGAAGTAGTTATTTCTCGACATCAGGGACTATTAGGAAATATTGGTTCAGAATTACAAATTGGTAGAGCTGTAGCTACAATAGGGGCTGATAAAGTAAAAGAACTAAGTTGGTTTCATCCAAAAGACCCTGATTTAACCTTAGACCCAAGCATCAATAAATCTTTACTATTTGATGACATTCTCGAACTTTATAATGCCTACAGAAAGCCTGTTAGATTTGAAAGGGAGGATATTGTTCCAACTCATAGAAAAACTGAGGCCGCAACAGCCATGATTAAAGCGTATAATAAAAAAGATGACTCTCTTTCAATTGGAAGTAATAATTGGGTGGTGAGTGCTAAATTAATGGCAGATGGTAACACCTATATGGCAAATGATCCGCATAGAACCATTGCTGTTCCCTCACTTCGCTATATGGCGCATTTAGTAGCTCCTGAGTGGAATGTAATAGGTGGTGGAGAACCTGAAATTCCAGGTATATCCATTGGTCATAATGATCATGGGGCTTGGGGACTAACAGTATTTAGAACAGATGGTGAAGACCTGTATGTTTATGATCTAAATCCAACAAATCAAAACCAATATAAATATAATGGTGATTGGGTTGATATGACT
>CAZAPO010000349.1:0-3814 GCA_964487005.1 uncultured Flavobacteriaceae bacterium | reverse complement strand
AAATTAATGTGCTTGTTTGCATTTGAAAACTCCTCTAAGAGTTGCCTCGTTTCGTTTTGTAGACGCCGAAACTCAGATGGAAATCCTTCGCCTTCAAGAAAAACATCAACAAATATTGGAGAGTCTGCATTATTAACAAGGTCTTTAGAAGCTTCACTTAGGGTATACCGCTTGTCTTCTGTAAGATCAAATCGTGCTTGAAATAAGCCTGAATTACTATTTAAGACAACCAATCCAAAGAACACAAGTGCTAGCGTAATTAATTTTCTTTTGGTGGATTTATGGTTATCAATTTGAGCGACAGTAAGTATAATAAAAAATAGCGTAAGGCTTATAAAATAGAGGATATCTCTGGTATCAATAACTCCTCGACTTATGCTATTAAAATGATAGTTCATGCCAAATTGTTCAACGATGGAACTCGCAACAAAGTCGGCAATACCGTTGAATCCAAAATAAAAGAACAAACAAATCCCAACACCTAGAATAAAGGCAACAATCTGATTATCGGTTACAGATGATGCAAAAATGCCAATTGCTGTATATGAAGCCACTAAAAATAATAAGCCAAAATAAGATCCTATGGTACTACCAAAATCAAAATTCCCAACAGGGTTACCAAGTGCGTGGATTGTGTAAACGTAGAGTAAAGTTGGAAGTAAGGCAACAATTATTAATACAAGAGCGCCTAAGTATTTGCCTAGAACTATGTGTAATAACGAAGTAGGTTTAGTGACCAAGAGCTCTAGTGTGCCTTGTTTTTTTTCGTCACTAAAACTGCGCATACAAACTGCTGGAATTAAAAAGAGCAATATCCAAGGAGCAAGTAAAAAGAAAGGGGAGAGGTCTGCAAACCCATAATCCAGGATATTAAATTCTGTTTTAAAAAGCCATAAGAACAACCCGTTAATAATAAGGAAAACTGCAACTACCAAATACCCAATTGGGGATGAGAAAAATGACTGTATTTCTTTTCTTAAGATTGCTATCATTAGGGTAAACTTACAACTTTATTAACGCTCCAAGCAAGCGGTTTATCATTAAATAATTTTTTGGTTTCAGACCATACTTCATTAAATAGTTCAGATTTCCTATAGTTATTAAGTTCGGCCTCACTTTTCCAATAACTATACGTAAAGAATATGTTCTTTTGCTCTTTATCTTGATACAACTCTAAATATGCACATCCTGGGTAACTCCTGATATCATATTTATGTGTTTCAAATAAATTTAAAAACCTGTCTATCAGCATATTATTAAAACTCATTTTTACTATTCGTACAAGCATTTTAGTCTTTTAAAAAGTTTACAGTTACGGTGTCCATCATCTGTAATCCCATAAGCGTCGAGGCGCTACCAACAGTAGTGCTATTACTTTTATAGATAGCAATTTCAAGGTAATTAGAAGAGTTAAAAACAACCAATCCCTTGCCCTCATCATGCCGCTTTTCTTCAATAATATCGAAGTTTACAATATCACTATATTTAGTGTAAATGGTCTTGAATTTATAATTGCGTGCCGAGATTTCAAATGGCCTTCCCTTTTGAACCTCTTCGAAGAACTTTTTTCTAATATTGGTCACCACATTTCCGTAGTTGTCAATATAAACAACACTACCAATAATTTGATTTTTTTCGGCGTTTACAAAGGGTAAAATATTCTTAATGGGTTTAATGGTGTCAATTGGCTTACCAATTACCTCTAGAGTTCCGCCACGGGCCAAGTGACAGGCAACCTTTACAAAGACATCTAAAACAGGAAAGCTGGTCTCTATTTTGTCATGAATATTGATCTCAACAATTTTCTCAGGAGCGATCTCAGCACAAATGGTACTCATAATTCCGTTGTTCGCACAAACAAAGTAATGATCATCTAATTTAACAACAATATGTTTGTTTTCTTGGTTGATCTCTGAGTCAATTCCAATAATGTGAATAGTCCCTTTAGGAAAGCTACTGTAAGCATTTTGAATGATATATGCTGCTTCAGGAATACTAAATGGTGAAATTGAGTGTGAGATATCAACAATTCTAACTTCAGGAAGCTCACTATAAATAGCTCCTTTTATGGCTCCAGCAAAGTGGTCTTTCTCTCCAAAATCTGTTGTTAACGTGATAATTGCCATTGGCAAATTGTTGATATTTTTTTAGTGAGCTTTGATGTAAAATTATGTACTTTTGACTTTTACAAACCTACACATTTTTTTCGTTTAAGAATTTATAAAAAACACGAAAGTTTTTAAGTTTGTAAACGTAATAAAACCGTTAGAAAACCTATAAAAATATCTGCGTTTGAATGAAATAATTATTGAGCTTGAAGAGATCACTCCAAAAGAATTTTTTGGCGCTCAAAATTCAAATATTGCACTTCTAAAGAAATATTTTCCAAAATTAAAGATTGTTGCACGAGGAAATAAGATTAAAGCTTATGGTGATGAAGAGATGCTTGAGGAGTTTGACCGTCGTTTAACCATGCTTATCAACCATTTTGGTAAATACAATAAATTAGACGAAAATACTATTGAGCGTGTACTCACAAGTCTGACCAGTGATGATTACGCCACTTCAGAAGCGAGTGGAGAAGTATTAGTACATGGTGTAGGTGGCCGATTAATCAAGGCACAAACAGCAAATCAGCGAAAGCTAGTTGAGCTTATGCGTAAAAATGATATGGTTTTTGCTATAGGTCCAGCAGGAACAGGGAAAACCTATACAGGTGTTGCATTAGCTGTTAGAGCATTAAAGAATAAGGAGGTCAAGCGTATTATTTTAACGCGACCAGCAGTTGAGGCAGGAGAGAACCTCGGATTTTTACCAGGAGATCTCAAAGAGAAGTTAGATCCGTATATGCAACCATTGTATGATGCGCTTCGGGATATGATTCCACATGAAAAATTAGATGGTTATATTGAAAAGGGAATTATTCAAATTGCTCCCTTAGCTTTTATGCGTGGAAGAACACTAGATAATGCATTTGTTATACTTGATGAAGGTCAAAATACCACACATGCGCAAATGAAGATGTTTTTGACAAGAATGGGTAAAAATGCAAAATTCTTGCTCACCGGAGATCCGGGTCAAATTGATCTTCCAAGAAGAACCATATCTGGATTAAAAGAAGCGCTATTAATCTTGAAGAATGTGGATGGAGTAGGAATCATTTATTTAGACGATAAAGATGTGATACGTCATAAATTAGTGAAGAAAATCATTGCCGCTTATAAAGATATTGAGAATAGAAACTAGTTTAGTGAGTAGTTTGCAGTTGCGGTACAGTGAAAAAGTATCATTGCGAGCAAAGCAAAGCAATTAGCTAAAAAGAAAAGATTACTTCGACACTGCGTCCTGGTAATGACGAAATGAATAGTAACTAAATGAGTAATACAATTACAGATACCAACTTTAACTTTCCTAACCAGAAAGGAGTTTATAAGGGAAAAGTACGTGAAGTGTATAATATCAATGATAAGCAATTAGTAATGATTGCTACAGATAGACTCTCGGCTTTTGATGTTGTGATGCCAAAAGGAATCCCTTACAAAGGGCAGATTTTAAACCAAATTGCTACCAAGATGATGGCCGCGACAGAAGATCTTGTTCCAAACTGGTTGGTGGCAACTCCAGATGCAAATGTGGCTGTAGGACATTTATGCGAACCCTTTAAAGTAGAAATGGTGATTCGTGGTTATATGTCTGGGCATGCCGCAAGAGAATATAAGGCTGGCAAGCGTATGTTGTGCGGGGTACCGATGCCAGAAGGCATGAAAGAGAATGACAAATTTCCGGAACCAATAATAACACCTGCTACCAAAGC
>CAZAPO010000348.1:0-8983 GCA_964487005.1 uncultured Flavobacteriaceae bacterium | reverse complement strand
ACGGGAATGGTTGAGGTGTACAATAACCAGCATCCCTGGAACAAGCGGCAGACCCAACGCGTATACGACGCCTTTGTGGATGTCTGGGGAACCGAAAAACTATGGGTTACCATAGACAGAGCAAACTTGAACTTTCCAATGAAACCGGGGCATGAGTACAAAGGGTTTATTCATTGGGATTATGATCCAGAAACTAAACCGCAAAATGTTCAAGGTGTTCTGGCACTTGCAGATCAAACAGATACTAATATGGGTGGATTTCAATGTATTCCATGGTTATTTAGAAACTATGACAGCTGGAAGTTGACCCAACCAGAAGATAGAGATCACTTTAAACCTGATGTTTCAGATTTACAAGACAAGATTGTAAAAGTACCCCTCGAGGCTGGTGACTTGTTAATTTTCAATAGCTCAGAACCGCATGGTATTCGTCCAAACCGATCTGAAGATAAAGTAAGAATTGCTCAATATATTTCAATGATGCCAGCACAGGAAGAAGATGAAGATTTAAAAGAATGGCGAGTAAACTCATGGAAAAACAGAGTAGCGCCTGAAGGATATGCTTTTCCTGGTGATCCAAGAAAGTGGGAGCAAACCAAATATGAGACGGCAAAACTTTCAGAACTTGGAGAAAAATTATTAGGTTTGAAGAAATGGTAATCCAAAATAAATGGATTTAAAACTTAACGGAAAAACAGCTTTTATAACGGGATCAACGTCAGGTATTGGTTTCGCCATTGCTAAAACATTACTCCAGGAGGGAGCCAATGTTATACTAAATGGAAGGAACCAAGATCGCGTTAATGAAGCCATTGCTAAACTTGAGACCACCAATTCAAGAACTAAAATAACGGGATTTGTCACCAATTTTTCTAACCCAAAAGAGGTCGATACCCTATTAGCAGATTTACCACATATTGACATTTTAATTAATAATGTTGGCATTTACTCGTCCAAATCATTTTATGATACAAGCGACGAAGAATGGTACCGACAGATAGATGTAAATATTATGAGTGGCGTGCGCTTATCACGGCATTTGTTGCCAAAAATGATAGATGCCAACTGGGGAAGAATCATCTTTATTTCTAGTGAATGTGCCACCTTAGTTCCTGCCGATTTGCTGGCCTATAGTACAACCAAGGCAGCATTGCTTGCTATTTCTAGAGGGTTGGCGCAAATGACCTCTGGTACTGGTGTGACCGTAAATTCTATTATTCCAGGATCGACACTCACCGAAGGTGCAGAACAGTTTCTAGATGAGGTAGCACAGAAAGAAAATAAAACGAAACAAGAAGTGGCAGACGATTTCTTTAAAGAAGTACGTACCTCGTCATTGTTAGAGCGGTTTGCAGCTGTTGAAGAAGTGGCCAATACCGTTGTCTATTATGCAAGCCCGTTAGCCGCAGCAACCAATGGAGCTGCCATAAAAGTAGATGGAGGAAGTATGGGAGGCATCCTGTAAAGACTTAAAGTATTTAACGAAAAACAATTGAGCAAATGGAATTTTTCGACTTTTTAATTATTGGGCTATACTTTGCCGTAATTCTGTGGATCGCACGATGGGCATCCATTAAAAAAACAGATGCAGAATTTTCGTCAATCGACTATTTTTTAGCAGGTAAAAATCAAGGCTGGTTGGTCATTGGAGCATCATTATTTGCGTCCAATATTGGGTCAGAAATAATTTTAGGGGTTTCTGGAGCCGGAGCGCGAGGAGATATGCCCACAGCTAATTTCGAAATTTTAGCAGCTCTGGTACTTATCTTATTTGGGTGGGTATTTGTACCGTTTTATTTACGCTCAGGAGTATATACCATGCCTGAGTTTTTAGAAAAAAGATATTCGAGAGCCTGTAGAAACTATTTATCGGTGGTTTCTATATTGGCATATATTGTTACCAAGATTTCACTCATCATTTTTGCAGGAGCATTGGTATTTGAGGTTTTAGGTATTCCATTTTGGACAGGAGCCATTATAACGGTTATTGCTACGGGTTTTTATACTGTGCTAGGAGGGCTGCGAGCCGTAATTTATACAGATATGGTTCAGGCATTTATATTACTACTTGGAACCGCTGCAGTTACCTTTTTTGGATTGTATCAACTAGGAGGTTGGAACGAAATGATAGATACCTTAACGCTTGCCTCACAAACCGAAGGGAATCCTAGCACCAATCAGTTTTTTAATTTATGGCGACCAATGGAAGACACCAATTATCCTTGGACTGGAATGTTGTTTGGAGCACCAATTTTAGGAGTGTGGTATTGGTGTACAGATCAATATATTGTGCAAAGAGCACTCTCTGCCAAAGACGAGACCAACGCCCGAAAGGGAGCCTTATTTGCTGGATATTTAAAGCTTTTACCAGTATTTATATTTTTTATACCTGGTGTAATCGCTTATGCCTTAATGCAAAAAGGAATGATTAACTTCTCTTTAGAAGATGCAGACCAAGCACTTCCTACCTTAATCACAGAGTTTTTACCTATGGGATTAAAGGGATTGGCAATAGCAGGATTGCTAGCGGCCTTAATGAGTTCGTTATCATCGGCATTTAACTCGAGCTCTACTTTATTGACCATAGATTTTTATCAAAAATTTAGACCAAATGCATCTGAGAAAGATTTGGTGCGGTTTGGACGTGTAGCCACGGTGATTTTAGTGATTCTCAGTTTGGGTTGGATTCCGTTTATGGAAGCCTTAATGAGTGGTGGTATTTTTCATTATTTACAAAGTGTACAAGCCTATATCTCTCCACCAATTGCCGCTGTATTTTTATTAGGGCTTTTTTATAAATGGATCAATGCGCGAGGAGCTATTATTACCTTATGGACAGGTTTTGCGATTGGACTATTTAGACTCGTCACCGAGTTTATGAGTAAAGAAGGAAGTTTAGCAGTAACAGAAGGAAGTTTGTTGGATATGTTCTTAGGGATAAACTTCTTGCATTTTGCACTATTCTTATTCCTATTTTGTGCGGCGGTATTGATGCTCATTAGTAAAATGGGAACACCACAGCCAGAAGCTTCTTTGGCACTTGTAACCTTCCAGAAAAGGGCAACATCTGGTTTTAAATGGACCACAGATGTAAAATTAACCGTTGTGTTAGTATTCTTGGTATTGCTACTTTGGTTCTTGTTTAGTCCATTAGGGATTGGATAAATAGGCTACTTAGAAGTATGCTTGGTTTTTAATTAGGGTTTAATACGGTGAGTAATTAAACTTATCGAGTGTTAATTTTTGTTCGTACTTATACAGTTTTAAAACCTTAACCTGTTTGGTTTCGTTTGCGAGACCATAGTTTTTGTAGGTGGTGTATTTTAAGAAGACTGGATTCAACATATTTGCATTCCCATAATACTGGATGTTAATAATCCATTCGCCTTTTTGGGCATCATCAATAATATATTCTTGTGTGTTATACCCCTTATTAATTTCATCTAGTATTTGATCGCTATTGTCAAGCATGGTGTGTGATAATTTGTAGTACTTCTTATCTGGGTTTACAAATTGTATTTCAAACTCTGCTTGCGGATCGCTCCATTCAAATACCATGCGTCTGTCTATATCATAATCTGCAATAAGGTATTCAGACGGTAAATCTCTATAGCTTACTTTGCTTCTATGAAACGCTAATAAATGCATTAAATCGTTTTGTATGGTTTGTTCTAAACCGCTAAAATCAACACCTTCAATACTATTGCTAAGTATTTGCTTGTAGATATCCATAGCCTTTTGGTATTCGCCAATAAGTTGATAACTATGTGCCAAATCTCTATACGATTGTGAATCTTGCGGTCTTAATGCCTTAATGCGTTCATAAATTAATGCCGCTTGAGTGTACAATTGTCTTTCTTCCAACTTATACGCCAATACACGTAATGCCTTGTAGTTATTGGTTGCTACTACAGCAATGTTTGAAAGTATGCTATTTGCAAAATCTTTATCCCATTTCAAGAAATAGTCAGACACCTCTAAATAATAGGGGATAGGCCAAAGTTTTTGCTGTAATTTTTGGTCATAATAGAGTTCTTTGGCGTTTTCAAAAGAGGAAGCATTTTTGAGTGAACCAAGGTAGGTTGACTGCGCATCAATTGCGTTAATTGTATTTAATTGCAGCTCTTTATAATCATTGCCTTTTACCAAGAGTGTATCTAGTTTTTGCTGCCCAGGATTACTTTGTCCCAGTTGCGTTCTAACCACAATAGCACCACCGCGACCAAAATTTCCATACTTCACTGTTGCCGATAGCGATTTTAAGATGCTAATGCTCTCAATAGATTGCGGGTCTATATAGGGTAAGTCCTGTCCAGGTGCATAAACAATACCGTCAATATCAAACATCGCAAAATCTGGGGAAAGTGAATTTCCACCTCCTCTTATTAAATAACGTGGGGTTTGTCCCGCCGCAAACGATCCTAGTACTCGTACACCCGCAAATCTACCACGTATAACATCAGAGATATTTATTGCGTATGATGGTATGTCTTCTTTGGTAATAGTACTTATGGAGTAGCCTAATTTGTCCTGGTCAATTTTTCTAAAACCTGTTTCTTTTAATTCTTCTTTTTTGCGTTCGGCTCTAATGGTGATCTCGTCCAGTAATTCACCATCCGCATCCATTAATATGTCAACCACCTCATTATCTGGAACGGTTACAGCTTTTTCTTCCATTCCTAAATGATTGATTTGTAAAATATCGCCTGCTTCAGCATCAATAGTGAAGTCTCCTTCTACATTTGATATGGCTTCTGTGTAGGTGTCTTTTACCACTATTGACGCCCCTTGAATTGGGCTCGCCGTTGAGTAAACTTTTCCTTTTACATTTCCGGCAGAAAACAAGTTGGAGTTGTCATCATAGATATCAGAATCGTCAATTTCATTCAGCATTAAATTCAAGGCTTGCTTCTCACTTATTTTAGACAGATTGAGGTAATGTCCATCTGCGTAAAAGGCTGCTTTTTGAAGTCTAAAATGAGCTGCTTTTTCTAACGAATTAATACTAAATGTTGGAATGTTTATTTCCTGTTCTAATGGGGTAAAGCTGGTCATGCCATTAGTAAACAATATGGCGAGATCTGCATTAAATGAATTATCTTTTAAAATGTCCTTGAAATCTGAAGCACCATCATAAAATGAACTGCTGAGGTAACTTATAAGTGTCTTAGCATCTCCATTGGTAATAGTAAATTCTTGTGCTGCATAAGGACTACTATTAAACTTAATAACCGTCACCGAAACATTCTTTATTTTTTTAAGGTAGGCTTCAAGTACAGCTAATTCTTTTTGTTTGTTTCTAGCCTGCATGTGACCAGAAACATCATAGTAGAGCAGTATTTTTTTTGGGAGCTCTCTAAGTTTGACCACCTCTTTACTGCTGTTTGAAGGTATGGTGGCTGTGAGTGAAAAATTCATTCCAGTACTAGGATAGCGTATCCATTTATCTTGACTAATCAATCGAATAAATGACACCCCTTTTCTTTGTGCGGCATTAATTGCAAAATTGATGGCATCACCATATACTTCAATAAGCTCAATACCAACTACAAAATTTTTGTCGACACTAATATTGTACGAGCTTAAATCTATGGCTGCCGTTTTTGTGTCTCTTTTTATGGTATAAAAAATATTTTGCTGCAGCAGTTTTTGTTGTGGATACCCCTTTTGATAATCATAGATATTCACTCTTATTTTAAGACTATCTACGGTGTTTTCTATGATGTTAAAGTGAAGGTCTTGAAGCTTGGTATTTTTCTTTTTTACTTTTACCAGGGTTGCAATTTCACCTCCTAATCCTTCTTTATCTTTCCAATAACCCATCAGCTCATCAGAGGCTCCCTTATTTCCAATAGTAGTTGTTTCTCGTACCTCATTGGTAATATAAACATCATCTAATGTAATGGGAGCGGGTACCAAATAAAACTTGTTGGTATTGGTTAAAAAAGGAACTAATTGTGAGGCACGCACGTCTAAGGGTTTATAGCCCAAGGCAGAGAACCTTAAAATTTCTTTACCGCCTATATTATCTTCATGATAGGTAAGTTTAAACTCCCCATCTTTATTGGTAATGGTCCCAACAGTTTTATCTACAAACCCAATATTTACATAAGGGACGGGCTGGTTGGTTTTTTGGTCTAACACCAACGCATTAATGGTTACCTTGTATTGACCAAATACGGTGATTGTGCCTAAAAAGCAAAAGATGAATAATACAGGTATGAGTTTATGTATTTGAGCCATACTAGGGTAAAAATTTAATCAAATTGTAATAGCACTGGAGTAACTTTATATAATATTGCTTTCTCTTCTGATTGTTTATAAATAATATTAAAACGTAATTTGTTTAAACGTTCAATATTCGACATTAGTTTTACCATTGAATCAATTTCTATAAAGTTTAGACTTGATAAGCTAGTATATAAGGTTTCATTTTGTTTCAACTTTTTAAACTGAATGAATTCTAGGTCGGAAACAGCAATTCCAAAATTAAAATCACTTCTTATAGTTTTTCTAGGATATTTGAGAAATTTATTTCTAATACTATCATATTTCTTTTTTTGGTCAACATTAAGCTTACTAAGTTCTTCAATATTTATAATAACTTTTGTAGGACTAAAATCTTCAGGAAACATTGATTTATATTCATCCCAATCAATAGGTTCTATAAAATCAGATTCTTTATATAAAAGATTTACTTCTTCTTTAAATAAATAATTCTTAATTTCCTTACTAAATATATATCCAGAAAAAATTACTATCAGTAATACAATATAAACTTTTATTCTCTTCATCTAATTACAATTTAACCCTCGATTTCTAACTTCTTCTCTAATTTCTAATATATCTATTAATTCTTCTTGCGTTAATAATTGATGCAGTCCTTCCCAAGACAAAGCTTCATAAACGCTAATATCTTCTTGATGGCTATCATACTGCCCTAGTGTATTTGCCATTTGATTTATATAGTGATCACGCATTATAGCATGTGTGATGTCGCTTGAGCCGATATTATTTCTTATATATTCAGCAAAAAGGTCAATAAATGAATCACTTGCAATAACATAATGTCTCCTAAGTAATGCATGAATTGACTCATGCAATATTGTTTTCGCTATTTCTAATGGAGATCGATTGTCTAATAAATCTCTATTTAAAGTTACAATATATTTGTTGCCTTCACGATGGAACTGTCCACTCAAACTATCTCCGTTCGAGTTTACAAGGTTTGGGGCAACTTTATATATTAATTGATTTCCTCCATAATTTCCATTACTAAAAGCAATAAACGTACTTGTCATCAAATTGTGATTATCAAGGCCAGTAGTAACCAACCTATTGTAAACACATTCTGCCTTGGTTCCAATAAATGAAGGGTCTAATATAATTTCATTATCAAAATCGACTTCACCTCCTTCCTTCCACGCTTCAATAGCATGCTCTAAAAAACTAGTAGCATCAGGATTTGGGCATTCCTCTAATAAGGTTTTGCTTATTGCATAATTGTAAGCAGTTGTAAGATTTGCATCGCTAATAGTACCACCCAAATAACTATTACCTTCATCACTTAAGTTTAAGCACTCTTTAAGCAGTGCTTTCATGCTCTTTGGGCTTGGGGTTACTATACCTATACCGCCATCAATATCGGTTGGACACGGTGGGCAATCGTCTTCATTACCATAAGTGCTATAAGTTATAGGCTCACCAGCCGATTTACTATCTGGTTTTGCACTGAGTATTATTATCCAACTGCCTCCTTCCCCAGGATTATTACAATCGCCAGGGTTATTATGTAATTGGTTTCGGTGTTCACAAAGCCAATTCAATCCATTGTCCTCAGACTCTCCACCATCATCAGAACCATCTGTACTTGAGTCACCATCATCGCCATTATCACCATTATCACCATCGTCACCTGTTGTTGAGTCTCCCCAGCCAGAGCTTACATCGGAGCCGTCACCATCTGAATTATCACCATTTTCTGGACCACCTCCAGAATTACCATCTATTGGATTTACTTCACATGCTATGGGGTCACCATACTCATCTAATGGTGTTTGACATAAAGGATCACCAGCACTAAAGGTATTAAGAGCAAAAAAATCTGTGTATTTATGTACAGACATACTTCCCTTAAAATAATTAAAGTCTAAACCGCTATTCACATAAGAATCAAGCGAGGAATCCTCACAACTGTATTTTAACACAAAAGGGGTTTTTAAAATTCCTTCTGGGGTTCTACCTATTACGAGGTTATAAAACTCAACAATTGGTGTATCTGTAAATCTAAATTGAATAGCGTAATTAGCATTGTTTAAGGTGTCAATTATTTCAATCACCTCATCGGTATCAAGAATGACTTTGGCTTCATTTACCCCTTTTGCACTATATCTAATACGTGCGCTTATTGAGTTTTCTACAATGTTCTTAACATTGGGTACATCAACTAAGGGTAAAGTGCGTTTAGAGAATAAAGATTTAGGTGCTTCTACTTCTTCAAGTATTGGAGTAGTAATAATCTCATCGTCTTTTTGACAATTTATGAATAAGAGGCTTAGTGTTATAAGTAGGTATAGAAACTTAAAACGTATTAATTTCATCGCATTAGTTTTTAGTGTTTTGCAATAATTGATCACCTAAATTGTTAGCGATTGCAGTAGGTGTGTGATCGCTATTTTTAGAAGTATTTCAACACTAAGCTAGACAACAAAAAGGGTATTTTAAATACGTAAGATTACGTATGACAGAACGTCATTTGGCTGCTAAGGAATAACTGTTTTGATTTTAGAAATAAGTGTATCCTATTTTAGAACAAGTGGATTATTTAGAATTATTATAAATTTTAAATATTTTTTATCACTGTCAATTTAACAGTTAAAAATGGTGCAAATATGGATGTAAAATGCAATTTAACAGATGCATCTATACTAGCTCAAGTACGCGTTCTAAAGCCATACCTCTAGATCCTTTTATTAAGATAGTA
>CAZAPO010000347.1:0-7209 GCA_964487005.1 uncultured Flavobacteriaceae bacterium | reverse complement strand
AGATCAAATGGGAATTGTTGGCCATGATATGACCTTAAAAAGAATTGATAGTGGTGCCCCTGGTGCATTACAAGGAGCATGGTTAATGTCTGGACGTGTAAGAGATGGTAAAACACAAACTAGAGATACGAATCGGCCAAGAAAAACCATGAAAATTTTATCTGGAACCCGCTTTCAGTGGATTGCTTATAATACCGAAACCAAACAATTTATGGGAAGCGGTGGTGGAACCTATACAACCGTAGACGGAAAGTATACCGAAAACATTGAATTTTTTTCCAGAGACGATTCAAGAGCTGGCGTTAGTCTGGAGTTTAACTTTGAGTTAATTGACGGCAAATGGCATCATAAGGGATTTTCGAGTAAAGGTGATCCTATGCATGAAATTTGGAGTGCTAGAGAACAATAAGATAACTTATAAAAAACCCATTCAAATCATTGAATGGGTTTTTTAATTTTATTTATTTATTCTTTCTTAATGAGCTACCAGAACAATGGTCCCAGTTGATACAACATTTCCAACTGTAACATTTATTTCATCAGAAATATATTCATTATATCCTTGCTGTGCTATTTTTATAGTATAACTTCCCGCTTCGAGACCTTGCACTAAAAATTCACCATTTTCATTGGTCAATGTTTCCGTGACAGCTTCATCACCTGAATCGTAAACTCCAACAGTTACGTTTTCCATAGCTGTTTCAACGTCCTCAATTATTTCAACTACATTACCACTTATTGATCCAGAGTTTACCTCTGCATTTACCCTAATAACAGGTTTCAAAATATAGTTTCCAGAATTGCCAGCTTTTACGATAGACTCTTGTACATTCCAATCTAAAATAAATGTATAAGAAAATCCAGCTTCTAAATTGGTGTCAAGATTTAATTTCAGTCCAGATTGTTGTGCGCTAGGTGTACTAAGTGAAATTAACTCATCTTCTCCTTCAATTTTTAATGTATTATTATCACTTAAAACTAGTCGCACTTGACCTAACATTCCAGAAGGTAAAACCTGATCTGTCAATAAAAGATCATTCCCTGCAATAAGCTCAGTTAAATCAACATTAATAGGGTAATCAGTTTCAGATTCGAAGCTTTCCCAGCCGTCTTCTTCAGAACTTCTATATTGAATGTCAATTATTTCAACATTAACTTCTAAATAATCTCCAGGAGCATCTATTAATTTTAATTGAACTCTAGCTAATTCTTCAATACTTTCATTTGTTTCACTGCAGCTTTGCGCAGTAATAAATACTCCTGCAATGGCACAAATGGCAAGTAGGCTATTCAATTTTCTTAACATCATCTTTTTTAAAGGTTTTATTGGGTCTTATTGAGCGAATCTCTATAGAATTGGGATACCGCCCAAAATTATTAGTTATTATGCTAATATTTAGGGTTATAGGTTAAGAATACTTACAAAATAAAAACCTCAATTTTACTGAGGTTTTTATTTATTAAAGATTATAATCGAATACTTAGTCCAATTCCACCCGAGGTAGTTGATCCTCCACCAAGTTCAAGAACAAGACCTAGTGTGTCGCTTAATTTATATTCAAAACCAATATGAATATTGAGATCAAAATCGTCATCTCCATTGGTTATAATTCCGGCATCAACACCTCCCCAAATATCCCAAGGTTCAACAAGACCTAGAAGCTCATCAAAATAATAATCTGCTCTACCTCCTAATGCAATTGTGTTCTCATCATTAAACCAAATTCTTGCTTCTGGTGAAACTGTAACACTTGAAGCTACCTGAATTTCGTAATGTGCACCAATACTCGCATCATCACCAAACTTTACAAAAGTGTTTAATACTCCTCCGTAATTTTCTTGCGCATAAGTCGTTTCTGCAGCAATCATAAATACTCCTATTGTCAATAAAAGTGTAACTAATTTTTTCATAATACCTAACATTTTTAATTGCTCTAATTTAAGTGTTTTGTATTGAA
This sequence comes from uncultured Flavobacteriaceae bacterium, assembly GCA_964487005.1. Taxonomy (GTDB): domain Bacteria; phylum Bacteroidota; class Bacteroidia; order Flavobacteriales; family Flavobacteriaceae; genus CAZAPO01. The sequence continues at coordinate 5,251 of CAZAPO010000347.1, read as the reverse complement.
ACTTTAATAAATTTCAGATTATTCTATCTATAAATTAGTGCATTCTTGAAATTATTTTCTTTGGTTTTTAAATTGATAAGAAATCCGTTCACTACGGCATATTCTATAACCTCATCTTTCTTCAACAAAAATGTAGGATTCGCTCCAGGAAGCAACCCAAATTTTGGAAGTTTTAAATTTGAATTAACTAAATGCAAAGGAAATTTAATATCGTTTTTATCTGCTGGTAACGTTTCCATTTTAATATAGGTATAGCCCCGTTTTAAAAGGTCAAACCCATCCATTTTTTCAAGATCAACTTCTGTTTTTAAGATGCTTGGGAAAGTCGTTCCCTCAACTAAGGTATACCCTGATGCATCAAAAGTGGTGTAGCCATAATAGGTTGATAAATCACCTTGGTCAATAATACTGCTGTGATTATAAAAGGCTGTATGATTTTCATTATCTACCTCTGAGTGATTTATTCCTAGATCAATCGTATAATTCTTACCCATTAGGTTATAGGTAACTCCCTTGATTTTTAAATCAAACAATTTACGGTCATTATGCGGAATTTTCTCGTAATCGTTAATCGAAATTTCTTTATAATTCCCGTTTGCAATGGTATAGATTGCAGATAAGATAGAAACATAATTTAGTTTTCTTATTTCTTGTTTCTCAATATCATTTTTATATCCTCCAGACTCTATTAATATGGCACTTGTACCCCACTTCTGGATATTATCTCCAAATGCTCTTGGTTCAAAATCATCATTATATCGACCCACCTGTCCTGGAGCATATTTCTGCACAATGTTATTCATAAAAACAATGACTCGCATAGCATCTGCACGAACTTTATTTACTGATTTTTCATAGTTATATGCTGGTGCTAAATATGAGATTGTCGCTGGTTTATCGGTTAATTCAGCATTGTAATAGGTGCTTTGATCATGCAGGTTAAATCCAAAATCAGCATCCAGACTATCTCTTACTTTTTTTAGTGTTTGGCCTTCTGGCGTTTGTAAACGCAAAGCATCTCTATTGATATCTATTCCAAGCATATTTCGCCTTGTAAATCGCTCGGCTCCATCTGGGTTTAGCATTGGTAAAAAGTGAAGGGTTGTACTGCTTAAAATCGCTTCTTTTTCTTCTTTAAAATCATTACTATTTAAAAAATTTATGATGTCAAAAATTGCTTGTGTTGCTGTTGGTTCGTTACCATGCATTTGTGACCATAAAAAGACGTTGGTCTTACCCGATCCAATACTTATTAAGTGAAGGTCTCTGCCTTCTATAGATTTGCCAACTGTTGCAATAGTATACTTTGAATTTTCCTTGAGTTTTGTAATTAACGCTTGTACATCTTTATACTTCCCCCTACGTTTATTTAATGTTGGCTCCTTATACTTGTTATAGGTTTCGTATAAGTTTGATGTAATGTCTTGGCTCTGTCCAGTTACATTTATTGCAAATAATACCAGAAGCATTAAAATTATCGTTCTCATTTCTTTGATTTTTTCATCATTCACAATTTAATGAATGATTAGTTTTTCTTTACTGGAATGGGTTTAAAATTTAGGTGTCGTGTTGCCTCTCTAACTGCATTTAAAAATTCTTCCCCGGGATCTGTTTTTTGGGTTCTATAACCATCGTCTTTCTCAAGCCATAGTTCATGCCCTTCAAATTGCGTGTATTCATAATGGCCAATAACATACTCGATATCATACTTTTTTTTCAAGTATTCTACTAACCAAATGTTGGCATCAATTTGCTGCCTTGTTAATGGTTTATCTTCTGTTCCTCCTACATTCTCAATTCCAATAGCACAGTGGTTTAACCCTATAACATGCCTGGCCATAGTGGTTTCTGGAAGTAACCTGTAGATGGTCCCGTCTTGATCAACCAAAAACTGAGATGATACATTTAATCCACTTACGCTATTAATATCTGGTCTCCAATTTGGAAGCGTGGGTTTATTAAATGCATCAAAAGTTTCTTGCATGGTTGGAATAACGGTATAATGTAGTACTACCATTTTTGGCACAATGGTGGCCGATTCTTGCTTTAATCCGTAGCGATCTTGTAAATATTCTATAGTAAGCTGTTGGCGCGTTTCGTTGAAAATAATGGGTTTATCAATAATGCTATTAGAATTGCAATTGCATATTATTGAGACCAAAGCTATTAATGCTATTAACTTCTTGAAATTCATTACTTTTTTACCTTTTCTAACTAATCATAATTAATAGCAACTCTTTAAATTTTCTGATTATATAAAGCAATTATATATTTTTTTGACAGAATCAACTGTCTAAGGCACTTACAAAGTAAAATCATTGCACCAATTATGACGGTTCTTAAAGATAAAAAGAAATCACGATTGCCTATATGAACGACCTCACATTTATTATGCATTCCTTGACCAGCTGATTAAGACTACTATTCAACATTGATTGTGTATGTAAATTCGTATAAAAATCATAAAATTTATAGTATTTCATCGAATAATGCCGTCATTCATCTATAACTGACGTTTTAGTTACTAATTTTAATCGTGAACTTAACCCAATACCTTATGATTTATAATTCTACTTTAAAAAAATGTTTTTTAACATTTCTAAGTTTTATATTAATCCAAAGCACCCTTTTTGCTACAACTTATTTAAGCCAAGATAGCAGCGATGATGATTGCAGCAGTGAAACGGCCTTTGCTTTTTTAAATGCCGATGAAGATCTTTTGAATCCAGATGAGCAAAGCACATGTTTTATACCCGAATTTAACCGTTGGGGTTGGACTACCCTTTTAGACTTTTCTGCTGAAACAGGACAGTCTTCATACGATCTAGATATTTATGCCGGAGCCGGACAATGCGATTTGAGCAAGGGAACAGATGTAGGAACAGTAACTGTTACCTACAACAATGATAATACCGTAACTTTTAATTACAATTTGGATGGTTTTTTATTAACCGAAGCCCATGTTTATATTGGCAGTGAGCCGTATCCAATAAAAAATAATGGTACTTCTACGGTTGCTCCTGGAAAGTATACGCATGTAGATTCTGATTTTGATGCTGCGAACGCATACTCGGTAACGCTACCTTTTGACGAAAATCAGTTCTATGTAATCATTCACGGCGTAACAATAGCTGAAGATTGTATTGATTCTGACGACGACTGCCCTGATGTTGATAGTGATACTGTTTGTGATGTCGATGATATTTGTCCGGACGGTGATGACACCATTGATAGCGACGGAGATGGAATACCTGATGATTGTGATTATTGCCCATTAGATGCAGCCAATGGGTGTATTGGGCGCATAGGTGAAATCCCTTTTGATACGTACCCAGTACCCTTCAAAAATGAAGTTAATATTAAATATCAATTTGATTACGACACCAATGTAACTATAGAAATATTTACCATGAATGGTGTGAAGATTAAAGAGTACAAAGATTCTCAATATTCTCGGGCAAGTTTAAAGACGGCCGAATTAGATTTGTCTTTTGTAAGTAGTCAATTATTATTTGTAAGAGTAACCACTGCCCAAGGCCAATCAATTAAGAAAATTATTTCATCAAATTTGGCATCAAATTAATTATAGAAAATTACCAAAGAATAAACAATATAAAGCCTCTTAACTTATCAATAAGTAAGAGGCTAATTTTTTCAAGGCACTTTATAGCATTGAAATGAAAATATAAATGCCATAGCCAAATAACACCAACAGGCCTAGATAAAATAAATACTTTAAAAGCGTGGCTAATGGTCTTAATGGTCCTTTCAACAATTTATAAGCAACAAAACCACAAACAATTCCAATCCCGCCAGTGATATACCAATTAGTATCTGGAGTCTCAAATCCTTTGTATAGTATAAATCCTAAAACGGCAACAAAGGCTAATTCGGCTAAATTATCTTCAAATGCATTGTCTAACCAAGAGGGTCCTCTTTGATACTGTGATCTACCATGACCAGCCGGAGCAGAATACTTAGTTTTATCGGGCACCCATATAGAACCTGTTCCTGCACAAAATGTACACGAGTTCCCATTAACACCTTTGCCAGTTCCAAAACATCCAGCACATCTCTCACAAACCATCTTTATAGATTAAATGCCTTATAAAGATACAGCTATTCTTACTGTTTTAAATCAAACTTCTTAATTTCCCAAGTATCCTTGGCATAAACAGCAAAGGCTTTATCTGATAACATCCTACTGGTTATTTTTGGTGGTTTTCTAATGTATTTCTTAGATAATGTAATATGGACTGGATCTGTTGACAAGTAATGCTCAACAATACCATTAGTGTCAATTACAACTTCAAAATAGTCATAGGAAACCACTGGTTTACCTAACAGGTCATTATTCCCAAGATCAGTCTTTACCAATTCTAATGCAATGGCCTTGGAGTTATTAAAACTTGTAGCATTTAAAAACTGAGGTTCAATTACTGTTTTACCTAATGTATCAATATATCCAAAATATAATATCCCTTCACGTTCTTCTACAATCAAACAGCGCTCATTATTAAACGCAGGATAACTAATCTCTCCTATTTTACTAACCACCAAATCAGATCTAAAGTCAATAACTAAATCACCATTGTTATTTATAAAGCCCCATTCATTTCCCTTTTTTATCGAGGCTAGTCCTTCATAAAAAGGTGAAATGTACTCAATATTGTCTAAGTTTTGTGAAAATCCATTCAATGGAATCAACAAAACCAATGCTAATAATCTTACTAATTTTATCATAATACCCCATTTTTGATTAAACAGTTAAAGTTATTATTGACTAGGTTATTATCCTATGATTTTGGTCATATAAAGACATTATTTTTGTATTGGAAAACATGTCTCACCGTAACGAATTTGTTCAATTGTCGTCTTACTATTAATTAGATAGCTACTTAAACGCTAATCACTAATCAACCAGACAGAAATGAAGTACAAATCTTTTCTATTGCAATGTATTCCAAAGCACAACTATACATTATTAATCGGGTCAATTTTAATAGCAACCCTCATAAGTTGTTCAAAAAATATTGAATACACTAAAGAGTACATCGATCAAACTTCTGGTCGTTACCTTTTTAATGAAGAAAACATCATCGATGTGTATTATGAAGATCAAAAACTATATTTAAATTGGGGAGAATCTAAGGTGATTGAACCTTTGGTATTGGCAGATTCTTCATTTTTTATTGCCGATATCTATCAAAAACTTAGATTTGTTCAACACCCCCAGACCAACAACTGGTAT
>CAZAPO010000346.1:0-17773 GCA_964487005.1 uncultured Flavobacteriaceae bacterium | reverse complement strand
ACCATGTAAACACACATTACTATAAGAATGATGGTTTGATTTTCCATACACTATTTATTGGTTATACATCTAATATAAATAAAGTAACTGAATTTTATTATTCCTCTTCAAAAACCTTGTTAAGAAATTATGCTAGTTTATCTTATTCGCTCTTCCCTCAATGCTCCGCCTTGAAAATAATGGATTAGCTCTTCTTATTCGCTCTTCCCTCAATGCTCCGCCTTGAAAATAAAAAACCTGTACTTATAAATTCAAGCGAGCTTGATTTAACGTACAGGTTTTTTATTTATTCGTGACCACGGAGGGATTCAAACCCCCGACCGCTGGAGCCGAAATCCAGTGCTCTATTCAGCTGAGCTACGTGGCCATTAGACTAAGACATAAGCTTAGCCTTCACTATTGTTGATATGGTTTTACCATCGGCCTGTCCAGCTAATTTTTTGGTTACCATTCCCATAACTTTCCCCATATCTTTCATACCAACTGCCCCCGTTTGCTCAATGACAGCAATCACTACTTTTTCTACCTCTTCTTCACTTAATGCTTCTGGTAAAAATTGTTCTATTACACTGGCTTCTGCCAATTCTGGTGCAGCTAGGTCTTCTCTACCTTGCTCAATAAAAATTGCAGCGCTGTCTTTACGTTGCTTTACTTGACGCTGCAGTAGTTTCATTTCTTGCTCCTCTGTTAATTCTCCTGAAGCTCCACTTTCTGTTTGTGCTAATAAAATAGCAGATTTTATTGCTCTTAACGCTGTTAATGCCGTTTGATCTTTAGACTTCATTGCCTCCTTCATGGCCGTCATTACCTTTTTTTGTAAGCTCATTTTTAATTGTTTAATAATGAAATGCGAAGATAAAAAATAGATTTCTGCCATGGTACTTATTGATTAAAATAAATACTATAAAAAAACCCGAAAAACTTTAAAAGAATTTCGGGTTATTCCAAAATGTCAAATTAATTGACGGTGCTACTAATTAGTCTACATTATCGTGTAAGAACGAATTATTACTTCTTAGTTGAATATCATCATTATCATCAAGTCCAACAGACATTCTTGAAGCACTATTTTCTGAGGAATGTTGTACTTCATCAAGATTTACACCCTGTCTTTTATAAGCTGGTTCTTTTTCAATGTCATCGATCTTTGCATTGTTGAACTTATAGTTAAACTCCTTCATTTTACGACGGCGCTCATCTGCACGTTCTTTAAGTAATTCGGCTATAGGGCTATTTATTGGATCTAGTTCTTCTGCTGGCTCTTCAACGGTTTCGTTTTCCTGAATGACCTTTTTTTCAAAAACTATATCTTCTTCTAACTCCAATGCCACCTCTTGTTCCATTTCCTGTTCGCCTTCGCTAGATTCTAACATAATATAATCATCTAATGCATATCTTGTTTCTCCGGCTTCATTTGCTTCTGTAACCGTTATAAGCTCAATATAATCATTGACGGCAATGTCTTTAACCTCTTCATCCAATTCAAACATCATTTTCTCTTCGGCTACTGGTTCTTCCTCCTCAGGTTTTGATAGTGGCAAATCGAAGGTTAACATAGTTTGCTCTTCAACCATAGGCTCCTCTACTGTATCTTCTTTAATGACCTCATTAATAATGAATTCTGTTTCTTGAACATTAGCCAATACTTCTTCATATACAACATCAATATTTGAAATCACATCTGTGGTTGGTATTAAATCCATTACTGGTAACACCTCTTCTTCTTCTTCAATAAGGGTATGTACAACCTTCTCTTCCTTTTCAAGTATGATATCTGGTGTGATGATCGCAGGTTCTTTTTCAGTTGTAAGATCCTGCTCCATTAATTGTTCTTCTTCTAATGAATGAACAACTTTCTTCGCCTCTGTGTTAGAAATTTCATTTTGCTGCTCTAGATTAAATCCGGTAGCGATTATTGTCACCGATATAGCTTCTTCCAGAGCATCATCTTCACCTACTCCCATAATAATGTTTGCACCATAACCAGCCTCAGCTTGAATATGATCATTAATCTCCCCTATTTCATCAATGGTAATTTCTTGAGAACCTGAAACGATGAGCAACAGTACGTTCTTGGCTCCTGTAATTTTGTTATCATTGAGTAGTGGTGAATCAAGAGCTTTCATAATGGCATCTTGTGCACGATTAGGTCCTGCAGCTGAAGAAGATCCCATAATCGCTGTTCCGCTATTACTTAATACGGTTTTTGCATCACGTAAATCTATATTTTGTGTATAATGATGCGTTATTACCTCGGCTATACCTCTTGAAGCAGTTGATAATACCTCATCTGCCTTTGAGAACCCAGCTTTAAAACCAAGATTTCCATAAACCTCGCGTAATTTGTTATTATTAATAACTATTAACGAATCTACATGGTTTCTTAAATTTTCTATTCCCTTTTGTGCCTGTTCATTTCTTAATTTTCCTTCAAACTGAAATGGAATGGTCACTATACCAACTGTAAGTATTTCCATTTCTTTTGCCATTTTTGCAATGATAGGAGCTGCACCAGTTCCAGTTCCTCCACCCATTCCTGCTGTTATGAATACCATTTTTGTATTGGTATCTAACATGTTTCTAATATCTTCAAGACTTTCGAGGGCTGCCTGTTCTCCTACATCTGGATTTGCACCTGCACCTAACCCTTCGGTTAAGCTTACACCAAGTTGTATCTTATTTGGGACTCCACTATTATGAAGTGCTTGGGCATCTGTATTGCAAATAACAAAATCTACACCTTTAATGCCTTGTTGGAACATATGATTGATGGCATTGCTACCACCCCCACCTACTCCAATAACTTTAATAACATTGGATTGATTTTTTGGTAAATCAAAAGTAATGTTGCCAAGGTCGCTGTTGCTGCTCATAAATTTAGTTTTACTGGTTTAGTTTTTTTCGTTATTCAGCGTTATCTAAAAAATCCTTAACGCGTTCAGTTAATTTTTCCAGAAAAGTTTTACGTTCTTTTCTAGGTTGTTCAATGGTTTCTTCTTGATGGTCATTGGCTTGCAACCCATCCATTTCACTATTGGCTTGGGTAACAGCCTCCAACTTTCTTTTTTCTTGTCTTTTCAATCCATCCATAACCAATCCAACTGCGGTAGCATATAATGGACTAGTCACTTCATCATCACTATCACCTGCTAAGTGCTCATTAGGATACCCAATTCTTGTATCCATTCCAGTGATATATTCAACGAGTTGCTTTAAATGTTTTAACTGGCTTCCTCCTCCTGTTAAAACTATTCCTGCAATTAGTTTTTTCTTTTGCTCTTCATGACCATAATTCTTAATCTCCACATACACTTGCTCCACAATTTCAACAACTCTTGCATGGATGATTTTTGACAGATTTTTGAGGGTTATTTCTTTTGGTTCTCTTCCTCTCAAGCCTGGTATTGACACAATTTCATTGTCTTTGTTTTCTCCTGGCCAGGCCGAACCAAATTTAATTTTCAACAACTCAGCCTGTTTTTCTATAATTGAGCATCCCTCCTTTATATCTTCGGTAATAACATTTCCACCAAATGGAATAACTGCTGTATGACGAATAATTCCATCTCTAAAAATGGCTAAGTCTGTCGTACCTCCTCCTATATCGATAAGCGCTACTCCAGCTTCCTTTTCTTCCTGACTAAGTACTGCATCTGCAGAAGCCAATGGTTCTAAGGTAATCCCTTCTAATTCTAAACCTGCACTCTTAACACATCTACCTATGTTTCGTATAGAAGATACCTGTCCAACCACTACATGAAAATTAGCTTCTAACCGGCCTCCATACATTCCGATTGGCTCTTTAATTTCTGCCTGTCCATCGACTTTATATTCTTGGGGTAGTACATGTATAATTTCTTCTCCAGGTAACATTACAAGTTTATAAACTTGATTTATTAAGCGGTCAATGTCATCTTCATCGATGACTACCTCTGAATTTGCTCTAGTTATATAATCACTATGTTGTAAGCTTCTAATATGTTGCCCTGCAATACCAACTGTAACACCATCTATTTTTTGTCCTGCCGCTGCTTCTGCTTCTTGTACCGCTTGCTGTATAGACTGGATGGTTTGTGTAATATTATTTACTACACCCCTATGTACACCTAAACTTTTGGACTTTCCAATACCTAGTATCTCCAACTTACCATACTCATTTTCACGACCTATCATGGCCACAATTTTTGTGGTTCCTATATCAAGTCCTACGGCTATATTGTTATTTTCCATAATTTACTTTTTTGTGCATACCACCTGATTTTCAAATTGCAAATTCACCTTATTATACGTGTTTAACACCTTGTCTTTTTTTGCTTTTTGATAAAAGGCTTTTAGATTCTGTATTTTCTTGTCAAGGTGATCTACACCTCCTACTAATATTTCAAAATCTAAAACGCGAGATTTCAATACAAAGCTCTCATCTGAGTTTTGCTGAATCTCGACGATATGTGTTTTTAAAAATGGGTCATTAAAGACTTTATTGGCTATGGTATAAACCTTATCCAAATTATTTTTCTTAACATAACCCGTAACCAGAGGCACTCGAGCCGAATGGTTTGCAGATAAAGGCATAAATGAGCCCTCATCATCGATATAATACGACGCATTTGTGCTCACTCTTGCAATTGGCTGGCGTTGTATAACATCTGCTCTAACCTCCCCATTAACAGTAAGATGCACTTGTGCAGTTTTGATCATTGGATTAGATTTAAGGACGGTTTCTAACTCATTCAAATCTAAAGTTTCTTTAGCCACACTCGTAATGCTATCATCATTTTGTATTAACAATTTATTAACCGAATCTTCGGTAATAAATAAGTTATTCTCACCTTGAAAATTAATAACGATTTTCTCGATTTTACGATCGTTATTTCTAAACGATGAGAACACAAAAACGAAGCTCATAAATGTGAGTAATAATAATCCTTTTATATAATTCCAATTAACTCGCAATGCTTAATCCCTGTTTAATTTGTTGAACTTCTGCTCCTATATCACCTGCTCCTAAAGTTAAAACCACTTGTGCTGTACTTTTTTGAATTTCGGGCACTATCTCCTGCTTGGTGATAAGCTTTTTATTTTTATTAGCAATCTTATCTAGCAACCAACTTGAATCTACACCCTCTATTGGCAATTCTCTTGCGGGATAAATCTCCAATAACAGCACTTCATCAAATTGTGCCAAACTATCGGCAAATTCATCAATAAAATCCCTGGTTCTACTAAATAAATGAGGTTGAAATATGGCCAACGATCTTTTATCTGGATACATTTCATTAATAGCATCTCGCACTGCATTTATTTCTTCTGGATGGTGTGCATAATCATCAATAAATACAAAGCTATCTGTCTTTATTTGATAGGTAAATCTTCTTTTGACACCTTTATAAGATGCTAATGCGCTGGCAAGGCTATAAGGAGCGCAACCGTATTCTATAGCCATTGCCAGTGCTATTAATGCATTCGACAAGTTATGTCTACCTGGTAGGTTAAATTGTACATCTTTAATATTTTGACTAGGTGTTTGCACATCAAACACATAGGTGCCATTTTCTATTCGAATATTTTGTGCAGTATAATCGGCTTTTTCATTGACTGCATAAGTAATTCCATCTAACGGAAGTCCTTTCTTTATAAATAACTTCCCGTTGGGTTTTATTTTTTTTGTAAAATCAATAAATGAATCTGTTAAAGACTGGGCATCTCCATAAATATCGAGATGGTCTGCATCCATTGAAGTTATACCAGCTAAGTCTGGTGCTAAGGTCAAAAATGATCTATCAAACTCATCTGCTTCAACTACTGTAACTTTATTGCCTTTTAATATGAGGTTTGAGTTATAATTTTCGGAAATCCCACCTAAAAAAGCAGTAAGCTCAACATTACACTCGTTCAATATATGCCCCAAAATACTAGTTGTTGTAGTCTTCCCATGTGTACCAGCTACGGCTAAACAATAAGTATCTTGTGTAATTAAACCTAAAACTTGAGAACGTTTCAAGACCCTGAAGTTTTGTGCCCTGAAATGGGCAAGCTCTGAATGTGAATTAGGAACAGCTGGTGTGTAAATTATAAGTGTTTTTGATGCATCAAAAAAAGTTGAACGAATACTTGAAACATCATCATTAAAATGTATTTCTATTCCTAGTTTTGTTAGGTCTTGAGTAATTTGAGTTGGCGTACGATCATACCCAGCAACAAGCTTTCCATTTGCGACAAAATATCTTGCGAGCGCACTCATTCCTATCCCTCCGATACCAATAAAATAAACATTATGTACCTGCTCTAATTTCATTTAATTTCTAACAGTTTTTCAACCTCGTCTGCTATATCTTTTGTGGCATTAACTAATGCCAATTTTTTAATGTTTTCTCCTAATTCTTCTTGTTTTTCTTTAGAGTTAACTACTTGTGAAAATTTGTTCTCAAAATCAACCTCTAAATCTGCTTCTTGAATCAACATAGCTCCGCCTTTTTCAACAATAGCATTGGCATTTTTTGTTTGATGATCTTCTGCAACATTTGGCGATGGAATAAATATCACGGGTTTCCCAACGATGCATAATTCTGATACAGAACTGGCACCTGCTCTCGAAATAATTACGTCGGCTGCGGCATATGCCATGTCCATTCTATTTAAAAATGCATGTACTTGTACGAGATCTAATTGATTATAATTTTTATATTGATTGTAATAGAGTTTACCACATTGCCAAATAATTTCGACGTTTTGAGTTTGAAAGAACTCTAATTTTGATTCTATCAGTTCGTTTATACGTTTTGAGCCTAAGCTTCCACCTAAAACTAAGAGTGTGTTCTTGTTGTGTCTCAATTTGAAAAAGTCTTTTGCTTCTACCGATTTATTATCAAGTTCTAAAAGATCTTGTCTTACTGGGTTTCCAGTTTTTATGAGTTTATTCTCAGGAAAGAAACGTTCTAATCCATCATATGCAACACATATTTTATTGGCTTTTTTAGACAATATCTTATTAGTTATCCCTGGGTATGAATTCTGTTCTTGAATGAGACTTGGAATTCCTTTAGATACCGCAACTTGCAGCAATGGTCCACTTGCAAATCCTCCCGTTCCAATGGCCACATCTGGCTTAAACTGCTTGATTATTTTTCTTGATTGGAACAAACTACTAATTAGTTTAAATGGGAATGATAAATTTCTTAATGTTAACTTCCTTTGAATGCCCGAGATCCATAAACCTTCAATCTTGTATCCTGCTTGAGGGACCTTCTCCATTTCCATTTTATCCTTCGCTCCTACAAATAAGAACTCCGCATCTGGATAGCGTCGTTTTAACTCATTAGCAATTGAGATAGCCGGATAGATATGCCCTCCTGTTCCACCTCCAGATAATATGATTTTGTAGTTACTCATTTATATTGTTTCGCTTAATATTTCAAGCGGATTATCTTCTAATTCTTCTCTTTTCTTAATTTCTTCTCTACGTGCACTCACACTAAGAATGATGCCAATTGCTAAGCATGTTATCCATATGGATGTACCTCCGCTACTTATCAATGGTAACGTCTGCCCAGTTACTGGAAATAGTTCTACTGCCACTGCCATATTTATAAGGGCTTGAAAAACTATAGGTAAACCAACACCAATAACTAATAGTTTACCAAAAATGGTATCGGCCTTATGTGAGGCAATAACTATTCTAAATAACAACAACAGGTAAAGAATCATTAACGTTAGCCCACCAAGGAGTCCATATTCTTCGATTATTATGGCGAAAATAAAATCTGATGAAGACTGTGGTAGGAAGTTTTTTTGAACACTCTTTCCAGGCCCCACTCCTTTAACACCTCCCGATGCTATTGCAATTTTTGCTTTCTCTATTTGGTAGTCTGCTTCTGTATCTTCTCCATTGGCAAAATTTTCAATCCTGTTCATCCATGTGTCAATTCTGTTAGGCATGGCCTCTGGAAATGCTTTTGCAACCAAAATAAATATGGACAATGCTGCGATTCCCGAAAGTAAAATCAAGGCTAAATATTTTAAGGGATACCCACCCATAAACGCCAGCGTGATTACCATAGTAAAGATGATAGCCGTGGTTGAAAAATTTGCTGGTAGTATTAAGATAAGTACCAAAAAAACTGGAAACCAAAGTGGTAAGATGGTCTCTTTAAATGACACCTGCTTTTCTTTGATCTTTGATAAATATCTGGCCACATATACCATTAAAACTAAAGAGGCCAATGTGGAAGGTTGAAATGTAAAATTTACGAACGGAACTCTAATCCACCTTCGTGCATTGGTTAGACTATCTGATGTATCTGGCTGAAACATGGTGGCCGCCAACAACACTAATACCACCGGAATCATGATCATAGATAACCCTCTAAAATATCTGTACGGCATTTTATGCACACCATACATAATGGTAAACCCAAGAAATAAATGCACAAAATGTTTAACAAAATAATTAAAGGTGTTACCGTCTCCGCTAATATAGGCCAGGTTACTGGCAGCACTATAAACAGGCAAAAACGAGAATATTGCTAACAATGCAGCAATTGCCCAGATAAAACGATCTCCTTTTAAATTGTTAAACAAAAATTGCATTATAGTTTTCTCACTGCTGATTTAAATTGACGTCCTCTATCCTCGTAATTATCAAATAGGTCAAAGCTTGCGCATGCTGGTGACAACAATACGTTATCTCCTGCTTCAGCAACTTTGTAAGCAATCTTTACTGCTTCACTCATAAATTGAGTTTCTACAATTATATCTACCATATTACCAAAGGTTTCAAATAGCTTAGTATTGTCTACTCCTAAACAAATAATCGCCTTCACTTTTTCGTTTACAAATGGAAAAAGTTCTTTATAATTATTTCCCTTGTCTTCACCACCAACTATCCAAACTGTTGGGGCATCCATACTTTCTAATGCGAAATAGGTTGCATTTACATTTGTTGCTTTAGAATCATTGATATATTGGACTTTATTAATTCTAAGTACATTTTCTAAACGATGCTCTGCTCCCTGAAAGTTCTCTAAACTCTCTCGCAGTGTATGGTTCCTAATCTTTAATAAATGTGCAACGGTAGAGGCAGCCATTGCATTTTTTACGTTATGTTTTCCCTCTAAAGCTAAGTTTGCTGTTGGCATTGTAATTTGGTTGTTATCAATTAATATTTTTATGTTGTCTTCTTCTAAAAAAGCTCCCTGATTTAATTTCTTTGTTAATGAAAATGGTAGTAGTATCGATTTTACAGGATACTCAGTCAAGTAGGACGTAATCACCTCATCATCTGCATCATAGATTAAATAATCTTCATTAGTTTGATTCATGGCAATTCTAAACTTCGATGCTATGTAGTTCTCAAACTTATAGTCATATCGATCTAAATGGTCAGGCGTGATATTGGTAATCACCGCAATGTTGGGTCTAAATGCATTGATTCCGTCTAATTGAAAACTGCTTAATTCTAAAACAAAGTTTTGGTAACTACCATTAGCAACCAACTCGGCAAAACTCTCCCCGATATTTCCACCAATCGCTACATTTAATCCACCATTCTTAAGCATATGATATGTCCACATTGTTGTGGTAGTTTTACCATTACTCCCTGTAATTCCAATAAGAGTTGCATCTGTATACTTAGCAGCAAACTCTATTTCTGAAATCACCGGTATTTTGTTTTCAATTAGCTTTTTAACTAATGGAACTTTATCTGGTATACCTGGGCTTTTCATTACCACATCAGCATTTAAAATTTTAGATGCTGTATGCTGTTTTTCCTCCCACTCAATTTCATTATGTAAAAGAACTTCTTTATACTTTTGAGCGATTGTTCCTTTGTCTGAAACAAACACCTCATATTTTTTTTTCTTCGCTAAAAGTGCGGTTCCTACCCCACTCTCTCCAGCTCCTAAAACCACCAATCGCTTCATTATCGAATCTTCAAGGTGACTATTGAAACTATGGCCAGCAAAATACCCACGATCCAAAATCTTGTTACAATCTTGCTTTCATGATATCCTGCCTTTTGATAATGATGGTGTAAAGGCGACATTCTAAAAATGCGTCTTCCTTCACCATACTTTTTCTTGGTATATTTGAAATAACTCACTTGGAGCATTACCGATAAATTTTCTGCTAAGAATATTCCGCATAACAATGGAATAAGCCACTCTTTTCTAACTGCAATTGCTATTACTGCTATAATTCCCCCTATGGTCAAACTTCCCGTATCGCCCATAAAAACTTGAGCTGGGTAGGCATTATACCATAAAAATCCAACCAGCGCTCCTACAAATGCCGCTATATAAATTGTAATTTCCTCTACGCGCGGTATAAACATAATGTTGAGATAATCTGCAAATATTATGTTACTAGATACATACGCAAATATGCCCAGGGTTAATACTATTATTGCCGAAGTTCCAGCTGCTAAACCATCTATTCCATCGGTCAAATTAGCACCGTTAGACACCGCCGTTACCACAATTATCACTATTAAAACAAAAACTATCCAAGCATACTTTTCTAATTTTGGACTCATCCAGGTGATTAAATTTGCATAATCAAACTCATTTCCTTTAAAAAACGGTATCGTTGTTTTTGTTGATTTTTTCTCTTCACCAAATTGAGGTAATGTTTGGGTCTGTACTTGAGTAACCGGTGATCCTTTAATCCCTTCTCGCATAGTAACATCCTGATGAAAGAAAAGCGTTAATCCCACGATGAGCCCAAGTCCCACTTGGCCCAGAACTTTAAACTTACCTTTTAACCCTTGCTTATCTTGTTTGAACTTCTTAATGTAATCATCGATAAATCCAATGATTCCCATCCAAACTGTAGTAATGAGCAATAGTATAATGTAAATGTTATCTAGTTTTGCCAGAAGAAGTACTGGGATTAAAGTTGCTAGAATGATTATTATTCCACCCATTGTAGGGGTACCCGCCTTTTCATTTTGACCTTCCAATCCAAGATCACGAATAGTTTCTCCTACCTGTTTCTTGCGCAGGTAATTAATAATACGCTTACCATAAATTGTTGAAATTAACAGCGATAGAATAATTGCCATGGCAGCTCTAAAAGTTAGAAACCCAAAGAGTGATGCCCCAGGAAACTGAAATTCTTTTTCTAAATATTCAAATAAATAGTACAACATCTATTTCTGTAATTGCTTTAAAAATTTTTCTACAATCTTATAGTCATCAAAATCTGATCGTACCCCATTCACTTCCTGATATGTTTCATGACCTTTTCCAGCGATTAAAATGATATCATTGGCATTAGCTAGTTGACAAGCCGTCTTAATTGCCTGTTTTCTATCGACAATTGACATCGTCTTCTTGAAATTATGAGGTTCAACCCCCGCTTCCATATCTTCAATTATGCGCTCAGGAACCTCGGTTCTTGGATTATCACTAGTAAAAATGACCTTTGTGCTTAATGATGAAGCAATATGTGCCATTTTTGGACGCTTGGTTTTATCTCTATCACCTCCGCAGCCTACCACGGTTATCAATTCTTCATTCTTGGTTCGAATACTATTAATAGTTTCCAAAACATTTTTAAGTGCGTCTGGCGTATGTGCATAGTCAACAATGGCCGTGATTTTCTCATCTTCTGAAACCATATACTGAAACCGCCCACTCACGCTTTCTAATTCACTAATATGACGCAAGACCTCAACTGTTTCAAGTCCAAGCAAATCTGCGGCGCCATAAATAGCCAACAAATTGTACGCATTAAAATTTCCAATGAGCTTGGTCCAAACTTCATTGTCGTTAATCTTTAAGAACAATCCATTAAGTTGATTCTCCAAGATTTGAGCTCTATAATTAGCATAGTTCTTTAGGGCATATGTATATTTTTTGGCGGCAGTATTTTGGAGCATTACTAATCCGTTTTTATCATCTATGTTTACCAGCGAAAACGCTGATTTCGGCAAATTGTCAAAAAATGATTTCTTAACATCTCTATAAGCTGCAAATGATTCGTGATAGTCTAAATGATCATGTGATAGATTGGTGAATATTCCTCCTTCAAAATGCAATCCCTCAGTTCTTGATTGATGTATTCCGTGAGAGCTAACCTCCATAAAGCAAAACTCAACACCTTCTTCATTCATTTCTTTCAAATGCCTGTTAATAGTTAAGGAATCTGGTGTAGTATGCGTTGCCATGTAAGTTTTATCATTTACAAAGACTTTTACTGTAGATAGCAAACCAACCTTATATCCAGCCTTTTTAAATAGTTGGTATAATAGTGATGCAATTGTGGTTTTTCCATTGGTTCCCGTAACTCCTATTAGCTTTAAATTTTCTGATGGAATTCCGTAGTAATTTGATGCCATAATGGCTAGTGCTTTCGCAGAATTATCTACCTTCAAGTACGTAACCCCTTCGATAGTTATTTCTGGAATAACCTCACAAACGATTGCCGTTGCCCCTCTGTCAATTACCTGCTCGATAAAATCGTGACCATCAACAACAGTTCCTTTAATGGCAACAAATACATTATTAGGCTCAACCTTTCTAGAATCAAATTGAATTGCATTTATTGATAAGGACGTTGTACCTACAACTACATCGAGATTTACTTTATATAATATGTTCTTTAAGGCTATCACGATAATTCTAAGACTATTGTTTGTTTAGGTTTTAATTTGGTTCCGCGCGGTATCGATTGTTTAACAACTTTACCATTTCCTTTTAGCTGAACCTTCATACCCATATTTTCAAGAAGTGCTAAGGCATCCATAGCTGGCATTCCTTTTAAATCAGGCATAATAGTTTTATAGGTATTTGCAACGTCATAATAAGTTTCGTAGCTTCTATCTACCGAAACATACTTCTCGTTTAAATTTTCAACATCATCTATAATTGGAGTATCGGTATAGATTTTTTGGGCAATCTTTTTAAATACTGGGCCAGAAACATCAGCACCATAGTACCCAATACTGGTATCTGGTTTGTGAATTACCACAATGCATGAATATTTTGGGTCCTCGGCAGGAAAATATCCTGTAAATGAAGAAATATATCGTCTGTTCTCATCCCAGTCATCCATCCAATATTCTGTTTGAGCGGTACCTGTTTTGCCAGCCATCGAGAAATTTTTTGAATACAAATCATTACCCGTACCATGCTTTTTCTCAACGACATTTGTTAATAGCTTTTGAAGCTTCTTAACGGTCTCCTCTGAACAAACACGTTTATTTATGATTTCTTTATCAAAGGTTTCAATGGTATTCCCAAATTCTTTTACCTCTCTTATAAAGCGTGGTCTCACCATTATACCGTCATTTGCTATGGCATTATAAAAGGCTAATGATTGCATTGGAGTTAGCTTAACATTATACCCATACGCCATCCATTGTAGCGCTATTCCGCTCCAAAGTCCATTCTTTATTCTTGGATCTGGAATTACTGGTTTACCTTCTCCAATTATTGGAAGACTCAAAGTGTCTTGAAGGTTCATTGCATAAAGACCATCAACAAACTTCTTAGGGTTGTCTTTATAGTGTTCATCAATTGCACTAACAATTCCTGTATTTGATGAAACCTCAAATGCTTTTGAAACACTAATCTTACCATAGCCTCCTCTTCTAGAATCTCTTACATGTTTACCGTAAAATGTTAGTATTCCTTTTTTGGTATCTACTATTGATGATGTATCAATGACTTTATCTTCTAAAGCAACGGCCAAAGACATTAATTTAAATGTTGAACCTGGTTCGTGAGATTCTCCAACCGCATAATTAAGGCGTTCATAGTAAAGACCATTTTTGTTTCTTCCTAAGTTTGAAATTGCTTTGATCTCACCTGTTTTTGTTTCCATGACCACCACGCAACCATGATCTGCCTTATATTTTTCAAGTTGCTCTAATAAAGCATGGTGTGCGATATCCTGAATGTTTACATCTAGCGTAGTATACACATCAAAACCATCTTGCGGTTCTACTTCATTGGCATCACTTACTGGTTTCCATTGACCCTTACCTATTTGTTGTTTTAAACGACGTCCGTTTTTACCTCTCAAGTATTGCACCCCAAACGCACCATCTATTCCAGGACGGGTGACATTCCCCTCTTCATCCCATCGTTCGTAACCAATAGTTCTTTGGGCAATTGCCCCCATAGGGTGTTCTCTTTTGGTAGTTTGTTCTACGATTAAACCTCCTTTAAATGCACCTAAATTGAGTAACGGGAAGCTTCTTACACGCAAATAGTCTGAATACCCTAAATTTCTTGCCAATAGAAAGTACCTGTTTCTATTTTCTCTTGCCTTTCTAATTGCCTGCTGATAATAATTTGAAGACTTTCCTCTAAATTTTGCCAGTGAATCACACAGGGGTTTTAAATATTTATTGAAGTTCTTAGTAGTTGGGGTAACGGCATCAATTCTGATGTCATATTTTGGAACTGAGGTTGCTAATAAGCTTCCATCTGCCGAGTATACATTTCCACGATTTGCTGGAATTTCAACTGTTTTTAAAGTTCTTTTTTCGGCCAGACTTCTATACTTATCACCATGGACAAACTGAATATTCACTAGTTTGAATACCACAAGAAGCCCGAAGATAAACATACATCCAGCTACAAAATACAATCGGTTCAATATGTTCTTTTCTTCTACTGCCAATTGCGCTTAATTTGTTGTTTTTACTTTAATTTTTCTTGGGGGTTCGGTTGATGGCAATATGCCTTTATCTGCCAGTTTTCTTCTAATGGTTGATTCCATTTTTAAATCCATTAATACTGATCGCCCATCGATAAAGGCAGAACGGTACTCTTTCACCTCTTCTGTTAAGCGAGCAATTTCATGAACTTTTCTATCGGCACTATGTGAACTTGCAATCATTACTACTGCCAAAAAGGAAAGAAAAATGATCATTCTCCAGTTTTTAAAGGAATCATCACTTACTAAAAAGCTTCCCTTTAAGACACTATTTATTTTTCTTTTAATCACTTATATACGTTCTGCTATTCGAAGTTTTGCACTTCTTGCCCTGTTATTGGTTTCAATTTCTTTTGCTGTTGGAATAATGAGCTTTCCTACTCTCTTAAACGGAACCTCAAAATTCCCGTACATATCTTTCTCTGGCTCCCCTTCAAACATGCCGTTTCTAATAAATCGTTTCACCAAACGATCTTCTAATGAGTGATAGGAGATAAAGCTTAAACGTCCACCAACCTCCAATAATTCTGGAGTTTGTGTTAAAAATTCCTTTAATGCTTCAATTTCCTGATTCACTTCTATCCTTATTGCTTGATAGATTTGGGCTAGAATTTTGTTTTCCCTCCTTGGAGGTAAAAACTTTTTTAAAACACGCTTTAACTGCTCTGTGGTCTTAATTGACTCTTCTGTTCTTGCTGCAACCAAAACTCTGGCTATTGCCGGAGCTTGCCTTAATTCTCCATAAGCAGCAAACATTTGGCGCAATTCATTTTCGTCATATTCGTTTATTACGTGATATGCTGATAACTCATCCTCTTGATTCATTCGCATATCCAACTCACCATCGAATCGAATTGAAAAACCACGTTCTGCAACATCAAATTGATGTGATGATACTCCAAAATCTGCCAGAATACCATCTACTTTCTTTACGCCATGAAACCTCAGAAATCTTTTTAGATATCTGAAGTTTTCATTTATTAGCGTAAATCTGCTATCATCTATTTTATTTAAAAGAGCGTCCTGATCTTGATCGAAGGCAAACAACCTTCCTTTTTCCCCTAAACGATTTAAAATCTCCCTACTGTGTCCTCCACCACCAAAAGTCACATCAACATAAACTCCATCTGTCTTGATATTTAAACCATCAACAGTTTCATTAAGTAAAACTGGATTATGATACTCCATCTTCATCTTGCCCCATTACCTCTTCTGCTAGATCTGCAAAATCAACCACTGCATCATCTATAGCCTTTTCATAATTCTCTTTGTCCCAAACTTCCATTATGTTACCAACAGCCGATACCACAATATCTTTAGATATACCAGCAAAAGAAACCAGATCTTTGGCAATTAAAACTCTACCCGATGCATCTAATTCTACAAGCTTAACACCAGCTGTAAAGCGACGAATGAAATCGTTGTTTTTCTTCTTAAATCGATTAAGCTTGTTCACTTTCTGCATGAGTGCCTCCCACTCATCCATTGGATATAACTCTAAACAAGGCTGAAACACAGCACGCTTTAACACAAAGCCCTTTTGCATCACTGCCGATAATTGCTTCTTTAATCCAGAAGGAAGCATCAATCGCCCTTTTGCGTCAACTTTGCACTCGTATGTTCCAATTAGTGAATTCAATGGTTGGCTCCAGTTTTACTATATAAGATTCAAATCTAATAAAAATTTTGCCACTTTTTACCACTTTATACCACTTTGTTGATAATTTTACGCTAAAATCTCATATAATCCTCCCAATCGCTTTGGTAGTTGTGTGAATTTTTCTGAATATCAAACAGTTACAGCGTGGAGGATTTAATCAACAAAAACTATTGAATACACTACAATTATCGGCCAATTGAATATTGTTTGACTTTTTAAACTTGAGCATCGTCTTAAAATAAAATTGTGTAGATTTGCCTTTTGAGTGAAAACCATTACACTAACATGGCTCATACTTTAAAGAAAGAAGGAGATTATAGTTATATTGAAGTTGGAGAAGGTACGCCAATCATCATCTTACATGGACTCATGGGAGGCTTGAGTAATTTTGATGGTGTTACCCAATTCTTTAGTAATAATGGGTATAAAGTAGTGATTCCTGAGCTGCCCATTTACACCATGTCTTTACTTAAAACAAACGTAAAGAGTTTTGCGAATTACCTTAAGGAATTTATTGACTTTAAAGGGTACAAGGAAGTAATTTTACTTGGCAATTCACTGGGAGGACATATTGGTTTATATCATACAAAGCTATACCATGAAAAAGTTAAAGCTCTAGTAATTACTGGGAGTTCTGGATTGTATGAAAGCGCTATGGGTAGCGGTTATACAAAACGTAGCGATTATGAAGTCATAAAGAAAAAAGCACAAGATGTTTTTTACGACCCTGCTGTTGCAACCAAAGAAATAGTAGATGATGTTTATGCCACTGTTAATGATAGAAATAAACTGGTTAAAACCTTAGCAATTGCTAAAAGCGCCATTAGACATAATATGGCAAAAGATTTGCCTAAAATGCATACTCCTACTTGCATAATTTGGGGAAAAAATGACAATGTAACGCCACCAGACGTTGCCGAAGAATTTCATGACCTTTTACCTGATTCTGACTTATTCTGGATTGACAAATGCGGACATGCTGCAATGATGGAACATCCAGATCTATTCAATGAAATACTCTTTGATTGGCTGCAATCTAGAGCTTTTTAAACACATACCAATGCAAATCAAATCGGCCGAGTTTGTAATGAGCAACCAAGATGTTGCTAAATGTCCGAATACCAAAATCCCGGAATACGCTTTTATTGGTAGAAGCAATGTTGGGAAATCGTCATTGATCAATATGTTAACCGAACGTAAAAGTTTAGCAAAAACGTCTGGAAGACCAGGTAAAACGCAATTAATCAATCATTTTATAATTAATAAAAATTGGCATTTGGTTGACCTGCCTGGATACGGCTATGCAAAGGTTTCTAAATCTACCAAAAAAGTATTTCAAAAGTTTATCACCACCTACTTTGAAAAACGAAAACAATTGGTTTCTGCATTTGTATTAGTTGACATTAGACATAAACCTCAACCAATTGATCTTGAGTTTATGCAATGGCT
>CAZAPO010000345.1:0-2915 GCA_964487005.1 uncultured Flavobacteriaceae bacterium | reverse complement strand
ATAAAGACATTTCAAAGCCAGAGCTCTATATTTATTTGTATCAAAATACAGAGCGACTTCAAGAAAATATTAAAAAGCGTGGCCGTGATTATGAGCAAGAGATAGAAGACGAGTATCTAGAAAAGATTAATGCAGGTTATTTAGAGTTTTTAAAAAATCAAACGGCCATTAAAGTAAAGATTATCGATATCTCAGATAAGGATTTTGTAAAAAATCGTGAAGACTATTTATGGGTATTAAACGAAATCACTTCGAATTAAGAGCTCATTTTACTAAACAAATCCCAAAGAACCACGCCACAACTCACAGAAATATTTAGCGAATGTTTAGTGCCGTATTGAGGGATCTCAATAACTGCATCACTGGCGTTCACCACCTCTTGAGATACTCCTTTAACCTCATTACCAAAAACAACCGCGTCAGTAGTTTCTAATTGCGGTACAAAGTTGTTAAGCATGGTGGCGTTTTCAGCTTGTTCAATGGCAAGTATTTTCACCTTCTTCGCCTGCAAATCTTTAATAATATCTAGCGTATTTTTGGCATATTCCCAAGCAACAGCATCGGTACTTCCCAGTGCTGTTTTATGGATGTCCTTATGGGGTGGAGTTGCCGTAATACCACATAAATAAATCTTTTCAATTAAAAACGCATCACTAGTTCTAAACACGCTTCCAATATTATTTAAACTTCTAATATTATCCAGTATAACAATCAATCTGGTCTTTTTAGCTTGTTTGAACTCGTTAACCGTCAAACGGGTTAATTCACTGTTTTTTAATTTTCGCATAGTTGTCAACAATTGTAGATAACTTAAAGCTTGGGTGCTTCAAAAAACATCAAATATTGGTTACATTAGCGTTTCCGCCTCGGTGCAAAAATAAGATAAATTAAACTTCAAATCAGTGGCAAAAAAAGCAAAAAAAGTAACACCACTAATGCAGCAGTACAATGCCATTAAGGCAAAGTACCCAGATGCTTTGTTACTTTTTAGGGTAGGAGATTTTTATGAGACCTTTGGTAAAGATGCCATCAAAGCTTCAAAGATTTTAGGTATTATACTTACCAAAAGGGGCGCCGGAAGCGAGAGTGAAACCGAGCTAGCTGGGTTTCCGCATCACTCTATCAATACCTATTTGCCAAAATTGGTAAAAGCAGGAGAGCGGGTTGCCATTTGTGATCAACTAGAAGACCCAAAGCAAACCAAAAAAATTGTAAAACGAGGAGTTACCGAGTTGGTGACCCCAGGAGTAGCATTAAATGATGAGGTCTTACAGGCAAAATCAAATAATTTTTTAGCGTCTATTTATTTTGGAAAATATATTGGGGTGTCCTTTTTAGACATTTCAACCGGTGAGTTTCTTACCTCGCAAGGAAATGCTGAATACATTGACAAATTATTGCAGAATTTTAACCCAAGTGAAATCCTCATTGAAAAACAAAAACGCAATGAGTTTGTTACCACCTTTGGGAGCCACTACCACACTTTTTATCTAGAAGATTGGGTATATCAAGATGACTATGCCAATGAAACCTTGTGCAATCATTTTGAAACTAAGTCGCTCAAGGGTTTTGGTATTGCTGATCTCTATGAAGGTATTGTGGCCTCAGGATCAATTTTACATTATCTAGGAGAAACCCAACATCACAAGCTCCAGCATATTACTGCAATCAATAGAATTGCCGAAGATGCCTATGTGTGGATGGATAGATTCACCATTAGAAATTTAGAATTGTATCATTCAACAAATGCCAATGCAGTAACACTCCTTGATGTTATTGATAGAACTTCTTCTGCCATGGGAGGTAGAACACTAAAGCGTTGGTTAGCATTACCGTTAAAAGACACCAAAAAAATTAAGGAACGCCATGAGGTGGTCAACTATTTGTTGGACAACGAAACTGTGCTTCATAAGATACAGCATCAAATAAAACAAATTGGTGATATAGAACGGCTTATCTCAAAAGTAGCAACAGCTAAAGTTGGACCACGAGAGGTTATACAATTAAAAAATTCCTTGGAAGCAATAGTACCAATAAAGGCTTTGGCTTCTAATTGCACCAATGTTGCTTTAAAGGATATAGGTAATAAGATTGAAAGTTGTGAGGTGCTAAGAGAGAAGATCAAAGAAACCCTTAATGAAGATGCACCAGTAAATGTATTGAAGGGAAACACCATCTCTTCAGAATTCTCACTAGAGCTTAAAGAGCTTAGGGCCTTAGCTTTTTCGGGTAAAGATTATCTCGATACCATGTTAGAGCGCGAAAGTGAACGCACAGGAATACCATCACTTAAAATAGCCTCTAATAATGTGTTTGGTTACTATATAGAAGTTAGGAATACGCATAAAGATAAAGTCCCTGAAGATTGGATAAGAAAGCAGACCTTAGTGAATGCCGAACGCTATATAACCGAAGAATTAAAGGAGTACGAAGCCAAGATTTTAGGAGCTGAAGAACGTATTTTAGCTATCGAACAACAACTGTTTTCAGAGCTGGTAAGTTGGATGAATGCATACATTAAACCAGTACAACAAAACGCGCAGCTTATAGGAAATCTCGATTGTTTATGTGGTTTCACCCAATTGGCAAAAGAGCACGATTACGTATATCCGGTAATTGATGACTCTTTTGAACTCGATATTAAAAATGGGCGCCATCCAGTGATAGAAAAGCAATTGCCTCTGGGTGAAAGTTATATAGCTAATGATGTTTACTTAGACCGAAGCTCACAGCAAATCATCATGATCACCGGACCAAATATGTCTGGTAAGTCGGCAATATTGCGACAAACAGCACTTATAGTATTGCTAGCACAAATTGGAAGTTTTGTGCCTGCAGCATCGGCAAGAATAGGATTGATTGATAAGATTTTTACACGTGTAGGTGCCAGTGATAATATATCGATGGGAGAGTCG
>CAZAPO010000344.1:0-4478 GCA_964487005.1 uncultured Flavobacteriaceae bacterium | reverse complement strand
AATATCTTTGACATTTAATAGATCTATAATTAAGGGTTTTGATGGCTTAAAAATGGGTTTATTTTTAGCCATGCGAATATACGAATTTTACCAAGTATTTTAAGGAAATCAAATATGAAGTTTGTAGGCCGTTCTAGCTTTATGAAATAATTAAAATAGGCTTTAAATATTAACGCATTGACAAATATTTGGGCCAATTATTATAAAAAACAAAAGCCATAACACTTAGAAATACATCTATGCTGCTATGGCTTTCTTCGAAACAGTTCTTCGTGACCTAGTTAACATTGCTGCTAACCTCAGTTTAACTTTACTTTCGCTCTGTTCTACCTTTTCGGTTCAAGTTTCACTATTTCAATTTGAAACTTTGTAACTTTCAAAATGTATTGACATGTTACGCATGTTTCGTGTTAATTGTTTTTCCTTGATCCTTTATTAGTTACATTTCATTTGCATGTCCTGCTTCTCCTAAAGCATTGTTTCTTCGTATAACATTCACTTTCGCTCCTGTCATTTTCCAAAACTTTCTAATTTACAAGACTCAAGCCCAAATTGCTCACCCATTTGATGAAGCTTCCCAACAGGCGTTCAATTGCTTGAACCTCCTTGTGTTCCCCTTCTGGCTGAACCTGTTGTCCGTGGCCTTATAAACTTCATGATTTTTTAGCTTTTCATGCATACACATGACGCCTCAAAACCTCAGAAAATCAATTAAAATAAAGAACGTTACTTTACCAAACTAGAGTAATTACTGTCGTAATTTCAACATCAATTTTCATGACGTTTTCTCTAATCGTTCTGTAAATGTATAATATCATTTCAAATTTCCAAATTTTTTAAGTTATTAGATTTCAACCATTTACGAACACAGGTTATTCACAATTGTTAATAACAAAAAAGCCCTGACATTTGTCAAGGCTTTTATTTGTTTTATAAAAAGAGGTTTGCTTATTGTCTTTTCTCTTTAATTCTGGCTTTTTTACCAGTAAGACCTCTAAAGTAGAAGATTCTTGCTCTACGTACTTTTCCTCTTTTATTGATTTCAATTTTTTGTAATGCTGGCATGTTTACAGGGAAGATACGTTCTACACCAATTGAACCAGACATTTTTCTAATTGTAAAAGTTTCAGAAGAACCTGATCCTCTACGTTGTAACACTACACCTCTAAAATACTGAGTACGTGTTTTGTTACCTTCTTTAATTTCGTAATACACTGTAATAGTGTCTCCAGCTCCAAACTCTGGAAAGTCTTTTCTCGTTACAAATTCGTCTTGTACAAATTTTACTAAAGATTCCATTTTAATCTTTTTAATGGTTGAATCGAAACAACGTTCACGATTATCGCCAGAGGTTGACCCGAAATTGGGTGCAAAGATAATTAATAATTGAGAACCTACAATTTTTATCGAGTTATTTTTATTTGCTATTATTTATGACGTTGCGCAGGTTTGTAAAACTTTTAAAACAAGGAAATCACTTGACTGCTTGTTATACCGTTACTCTTCTAATAAGTCTGGTCTGCGATCTTTAGTACGCTTATAGGCTTGTTCTTCCCGCCATTTTTCAATTTCAGGAAAGTTACCACTAAATAATACTTCTGGTACTTGCCAACCATTATAGTCTCTAGGACGTGTATAAATTGGAGGAGCTAATAAATTATCCTGAAAAGAATCTGTAAGTGCCGAGGTTTCATTGCCCAATACCCCTGGTATAAGTCTAATAACCGCATCACATAATACTGCAGCTCCTAGTTCACCACCTGAAAGCACATAGTCTCCAATGGAGATCTCGCGTGTAATAAAATGGTCGCGTACACGCTGATCTACTCCTTTATAATGACCGCACAATATAATGATGTTGCCTTTTAAGGATAATTCGTTGGCTATTCCCTGATTTAGAGTTGTGCCATCTGGAGTCATATATATGATTTCATCATAATTGCGTTTTGCTTTTAAACCAGATATACATTTATCTATTGGTTCAATCATCATAACCATTCCCGCACCACCTCCAAATTGATAATCGTCAACACTTTTGTACTTATCTGTGGTGTAGTCTCTTAAATTATGAAAATGCACCTCGACCAAGCCTGCTTCAATGGCACGCTTAAGAATTGAAGCTTCAAATGGACTTCTCAACAATTCTGGTAAGACTGTAATTATATCTATACGCATGCTGCAAAGATGCGAATATTAGGTTAGAATGGAAAGTGATATTTGTGACTACAGTTTATACAATCAAAGTACGTATATCTACGTTAATTTCGATTTTTAAAATTCTTATATAATGCAAAGCTATAAAGAGCAATAAAGAAAACAACTAACAAAAGCGCACTTACTCCTTCTAAATCTTTGCTTGATAGTCCAATTTTTTGTCCAATTTTAAGTCCAATAGAATCTGTAATAATAAAAATTATTAAGCTGCTTATAATTACTGTATTAACCACCTTTTTTATTTTATTATTGAACTTCTCGAGTAGAAATTTGTACTCAACCAGCAGTAACCAAAGTATTGTTAGTACCAATAATGGTAATACAATTAATTTAACTGGAATTGTACCTATTGTATATGCTTTGGTATCACAAACCCATCGCATTTGTACCATTACCACTAATGGTGAAAAATAATAGCATTGTGTTAAAAAATCTTTCTCTATACTATCACGTTTAAATTTACCTTTTGCAACAAGTTCTGTGATGACAACAAATATCAAAGGAATGCAAATAAACATGGCTGCTCGAATAAAGGTAACTGGGTTTTGTAAGATTTCGGAGAAATTACTGCCTGAGTTATCTGCTAAATCCGATAGCGTTTCTATGGGTACCAAAGCATATGGTGCAAGCCCACTAAAAATATATAAGAAAACTGGTGCAACATAATCACTACTCATTTCTTTATTAGACTTTCCCGTAGCAATATATTTTGGTACCCAATTTGGTTCCTTGAGTATTTTGTATAGGGTTTTAGGAATATAAATAACCAACATCAGGAACTTAACGATTAAATCGGCGATCCCTTCAAGAATATTTATTGCAATCATAAGGAAGTAGTCGTTGGTTTTTGTTAGGCTTAAATTACAACAAGTTTTTTATTTTGAACATGGTGGTATTTAAGGGGTTAAGAATTGGGCCAAAAATAATGTAGGTATCCATCTTGACTAAAGCCTTCACGCTCGTATAAATATTGAGCCGGATTGTCTTTGGCGGTTTCCAAACTTAGTCCTTTATATTGTTGTTCCCTACATAGTTCTTTGGCCACATCTATTAAGGCTTTGCCAACACCACGACTACGAAAGTTGATATCTACATACAAATCGTTAAGTAATAACATAGGTTGTGTAGATACCGAGGAGAATATAGGGTAGAGTTGTATAAAACCAACTGCTTTATTATCCAGGTATGCAATAAAGATTGTAGACTCATTGTTAGAAATACGTTCTTTTAAAAACATTCTAGCCCTTTCATAATCTGATGGTTCCTTGTAAAAAACACGATATCCATCAAATAGTGGAACCAAGTCTTCTAATTGGTCTAATGTGACTTTTATTATGGTCATATCAAAAAAAAATCTGTAAACTAATTTACAGATTTTGATTATGACTTGGCAAAAAAATTAGGATCCTTTTTGCTTATTTATTTCGTCTTGTAGTTGACGTCTAACTTTTTGTTCACGTTCGAGAGCCACACGACGATGCTCTTCAAATTCTTGCTCTAAATCTGCTAATGAATTCTTCGCAGTACGCGTAACCGAATTGCTGTTTTTGAATTTAAAAATAAATATAAGCAGTAACACAAAAAGTCCAGCAATAATTGACCACATAACTATATTATAACTGGTCTTACTCAATTGCATACCTGCTAATGACATGCTGTCTTTTTCTTTATTTGTGGCATCAAGCGTTCCTTGTGTTTGAGACAAACTATCTTTTAAATCATTTATTTCTTTTTCCTGATTGGTTACAATAGTATTGGTATTAGCTAAAGACTCTTTGAGGGTATTAATAGAATCATTAGCATGTGCTTGCAAGGTGAGTAACATGCTACGCTGAACGTTTTCATACATTTCACCATTGGTACCTCTAAAATTGTATGATTTCCTTAGAACAAATTCAAACTGATCATTAATAGAACCTTCATTGATTGATTGCGTTTGCTCTTGTGCTGATAACGACGCTATAGAAACGAAAAATAAAACGAATGGGGCGAATAGTTTAATTGATCTCATATTATGGTTGATTTGCGCTTGTTGTAAAGATATGCATTAAATTTTAAGCCTCACAAATGGTGAGGCTTAAATATATACGATAAAACTTTTTTTTTAGATCTCCTTATTCTAGTAATATGTGAAGCGTCGTACCTTAGAAATGTACTTGGCCAATCTAATAACTTGATGACTATAACCATACTCATTATCATACCAAATATATAGTATCACATTCTTGCCATCATTTCTAACTATTGTTGCTTTACTGTCATAT
>CAZAPO010000343.1:0-3853 GCA_964487005.1 uncultured Flavobacteriaceae bacterium | reverse complement strand
ATTCAATTGACGACCACTGTATTGGACACTATGTAGAGGCACATGGAAAATTAGTAAAATTTAATGAGAGGCAAACAGCATATACATTACAAGTTGGAGTAATATTTGGGATTGAAAAAGACTTTTCATATGCATGTACACCAACATATACGAATGGTAAATTAGACAAACCAAAATGGAATGATTGACAGAAAAAACTCCGTCATTGCGAGCAAAGCGTGGCAATCTCTTTAATAGAATAACAAATTAAATGACAAGAAAGAAAAGGAAGAAACGATCTCACAAAATAGCTAACTACGCAACAAGTATTCACGCCGTACTTAAATCTGATAGAAACAAAGCTTTCAATTATAAGCAAATTGCCGCTAAACTAGGAGTGAACGATGCGAGTAGTAGAAATAAAATAATTAAAACACTTCAAACATTAGCTGCTAAGCAAGAGATAGAAGTTGTAGATAGAGGTAAGTATAAGGCTATTGTAACTGCTCAGTATCATACAGGAATATTTGATGTTAGTTCCAGAGGGTCTGGATATGTGATTTGTGAAGATTATGAAGAAGATATACATATTGCTTCAAATAATGTTAATAAAGCATTACATGGAGATGAAGTAGAATTATATGTTTTTAAGCGCAGAAAAAGAGGGAAGTTAGAAGGTGAAATAACTCGGGTAATTAATAGAGCAAAAACCGAATATGTTGGTGTTATTCAAATACATAAAAACTATGCATTTGTAATACCAGATAGTAATAAAATGTATGTAGATATTTTTGTTCCATTAAACAAGACTTTTAAGGCAGAAGAAGGAGATAAGGTGCTGGTAAAACTTGAAGATTGGCCAGAAAAAGCAGATTCACCTTTTGGAAAGGTAGTTAAAGTTTTAGGTAAACCCGGTGAACATCATACCGAAATACATGCGATCCTTGCTGAGTATGGTTTACCGTATGAATTTCCAGTAGAGGTTGAAGAATTTGTAAAACAATTAGATGTTTCAATATCGGAAGATGAGATAAAGAAACGGCGTGATATGCGTGATATTTTAACCTTTACAATAGATCCAAAGGATGCAAAAGATTTTGATGATGCACTGTCATTTGAAGAATTAGCAAACGGTAATTTTGAAATTGGAATTCATATTGCAGATGTTTCTCATTACGTAAAAGAGGGTACTATTTTAGATAATGAAGCCTTTGAACGCGCTACCTCTGTATATTTAGTAGATAGAGTAGTTCCAATGCTACCTGAGGTATTATCAAATGGTGTTTGCTCATTAAGACCACATGAAGAAAAGTATACATTTTCTGCAGTCTTTGAAATTAATGATAAGGCCGAAGTAAAAAAGCAATGGTTTGGTAGAACAGTAACCTATAGTGACGCAAGATTTGCGTATGAAGAAGCTCAAGAGATTATTGAAACAAAAACAAATACGATTTCAAAAGAAGTTTCACTAACAGGTAAATCTTATAAGGCAGATCAAAAAGTTGCTGAGGCTATTCTTAAGTTAGATGAATTAGCAAAAATATTACGTAAAAAACGAATGAGCTCAGGCGCCATTTCATTTGATAAGGTAGAAGTGAAGTTTCATTTAGATAAAACAAATAACCCAACAGGAGTATTTTTTAAGGTATCAAAAGATGCGAATAAGCTAATAGAAGAATTTATGCTATTAGCAAACAAAAAGGTAGCAGAGTTTATTGGTAAACAAAATCCAAAAAAGACTTTTGTTTATAGGGTTCATGATGAACCAGACGATGAGAAACTAGCGCAATTACAAAATATTGTTGGAAGATTTGGTTATAAATTAAACTTTAGAGACAGAAAAAGTGTAACAAGTTCATTAAATAATCTTCTTAAAGATGTGGTAGGTAAAAAGGAACAGAATTTAGTAGATACCTTAGCAGTGAGAAGCATGAGTAAAGCTGAATATACTACCCATAATATAGGTCATTATGGTTTAGCATTTGATTATTATAGTCATTTCACGTCTCCCATAAGAAGGTACCCAGATGTTATGGCGCATCGTTTATTACAACATTACATTGATGGTGGAAAATCTGTAAGTGAAGAAGCGTTTGAGAACAAATGCCAACATTCATCTTATATGGAGAATCTTGCCACTAGAGCAGAACGTGATTCAATTAAATATATGCAAATTAAATTCATGCAAGATCATAAAGATCAGGAATTTAAAGGAGTAATATCTGGAGTTACAGATTGGGGTATATATGTAGAGATTATTGAGAATAAATGTGAAGGTATGGTAAGAATTCGTGATATAAAAGATGATTATTACCACTTTAATCAGGATGAATATGCCTTAGTTGGAGAAACTACAAAGAACATGTATCAATTAGGAGAAGAGGTTGTAGTTAAGGTGAAACAAGCAGATTTAGTTAAGAAACATTTAGATTTTATTTTAATAGGAAAAACAGAAGATATATAATAATATGCCAATGGTATAGTTATTGTTTTATAACCCTCGAATATAAAACCAATAAAAATGAAAAATTTAGTAGTAGCACTTATTTTTATAATTACCGCGTCAGTCACAGCACAAGATCCAATTACCAAAGAAGTTGGTGAATTTTCAACTGTTAAAGTTTATGATTTACTAAATGTAGAGATGGTAAAATCGAGAAAGAACAAAATTGAAATATCTGGTAAAAATGCGAAGGACGTTGTGATTGTAAACAAAAACGGAACGCTTAAAATTAGAATGAAAACAGAAGAGTATTATGATGGAAACAGAACTAATATCAAGTTATATTACACTTCAGTAGATGTAATTGATGTTAATGAAGGTGCAGAAATCACATCAGATGATACTATTAAGCAATTTGAAATTGAATTGAAAGCTCAAGAAGGCGGAAGAATAACCTTAGATGTAAAAACCACGCATACCGAAATTAGATCGGTAACAGGTGGAATAGTAGAAGTAACTGGCAAAACAAAGAACCAGGATATAGCTATAAATACTGGAGGCGTATTTAAAGGAAAAGACTTTAAAACAGAAAACACTAATGTTTCAATTAGGGCTGGAGGAGAAGCAGATGTAAATGCAACAGAACTTCTAGATATAAAAATAAGAGCCGGTGGTGATGTGTATGTATACGGTGAACCAAACAAAATAAATGAGAGCCGCGCACTAGGAGGAAGAATAAAGCACATGCAATAGTAGCTTCACAATACTTCTTTTTTTAAATTTGTAGGAAACAAACCCTACATGCTAGACGATATTTTAGCGGGAATTCCGTTTGGAATTATTTTAGCTTTTACTATTGGCCCAGTTTTCTTCGTATTGTTGGAAACTAGTGCGACCAAAGGATTTAAAAGTGCACTAATATTTGATCTAGGTGTAATTCTAGCAGACATCCTTTTTATTGCAGTTGCATTCTATAGTACGAATAGACTGCTAGATCAAATAAAGGATGATCCTAATTTCTTAATATTTGGTGGTGTGTTATTGGTGGCCTATGGTGCTATCTCTTTTGTAAAAACATCAAAATCATTTAGATCAATTGTAAAAGAATATCATCGTGTAGAATTTAAGAAGAATTATGGGCGCCTTTTTTTAAAGGGCTTTCTCTTAAATTTTATAAATATTGGTGTTTTACTAGGATGGTTGGGTTTTATTATTATCGGGAGTTCTATCACGAGTTCAGAAAATGGGGTATTAACATTTTTAGCAGCCATACTAGTTACATACTTGTTAGTTGATCTATTAAAAATCTATGCTGCTAAAACATTAAAAAGTAAACTTACCCCTAGACTAATCTTTAAAACAAAAAAAGTAATAGCGATAGTTATTTTGGGGTTTGGGGTCTTATTATTGGTTCAAGGATTTTTTCCTGAG
>CAZAPO010000342.1:0-3224 GCA_964487005.1 uncultured Flavobacteriaceae bacterium | reverse complement strand
ATTATCATATTCAATTTTAATAAAGCCATCTGTATATGGTCCAAAATTCTTTCTTGCAACAGGATCATTAGAAAATGAAATAATTGTTGTAGTTCGTCCATGAAAATTGTTTTTACAAACAATTATCTTAGCCTTATTGGTATCAATTCCTTTAACCTCATACGCCCATTTTCTACAAACCTTTAAAGCCGTTTCAACAGCTTCTGCACCTGTATTTATGGGTAATAATTTATCAAACCCAAAATACGTTGTGGTAAATTTTTCATATTTACCAAGCATATCATTATAAAATGCTCTTGAGGTTAGTGTCAATGTTGAAGCCTGTTTGCTTAATGCTTCAACAATTTTTGGGTGACAATGCCCCTGATTTACTGAGGAATACGCCGACAAAAAATCGTAGTATTTATTGCCTTCAACATCCCATACATGCACACCTTCACCTCTACTCAATACAACTGGGAGTGGATGATAATTTTGTGCACCATACTTGTTTTCTAAAGCCATCGCTTCTTGCGATGAAATGTGGTCTAAAACAGCCATTTTTACTAATTTTTAAAGATTACACCCTAAAAAGGGCGCCAAAAATAACCATTCCTTCTCTACCTTTATCCCTTCGATGATTAACTCACCGCAGTAATAGTTTGCGAGTCTCGAAAATTCAGCGTGGGAGAGAAATCATCCCTGAGTGGTGCAAATTAATAAATCTTCATATGACTATAAAATGTATGTTCACATTTTTGCTGAAAGTGATGAAACTTGAATCTCAAGGCGTTTAATTTCTCTTATTATTGCCTTTTTATCCATTTGCATCCAAGCAAATAATTTAAGCATGCTTTGGGCATATAAAGCAACAGAGCCAAAGATTCCCCACTTAATAAGCTCGTTTGTTTGTTCTACCTTAAAAAATTGAATAGCGCAATAAATAAAAAGTCCGAAAAAAATTATTTGAAAAATATTCATTAAAATAATTAGCCAACTATTTTTTCCTTTATAAATACCTCCAAGCATTTGAAATAAATTCTGCTCATCTAACTCATCATAAAATTTTGCTTCCTCTTCTGTCAAAGAGTCCTTAATTAATTTGTCAATGTCTTCCATATTAGTTTTCATAATTTCTATCTTTTAATATTGTTTTTAATTTTTCGCGAGCGTGAAATAATCTTGATTTTACGGTTCCTTTTTTAATTTTTAATAAATCGGCAATTTCGGTTAACGAAAATTCTTTTAAATAAAACAAACGCACTACTTGTTGTTGCTCAAAAGACAACTCGCGAATTGTTTCTAGTACTTTCTGAGTTAATTTTTCATTTTCTGTATAAGGTTCATCCTCTAATTGAGGGTTATTAAATATTGCTTTCTTAGTTCTTGTTTGCCTAGATTGAGCCCTTAAATAATCTATACCTCTAGTATGTACAATTCTCATTGCCCATCCCCCAAAACTATTTGGATCTTTTAATGAGTCTAATTTGTTTATTATTATACTCCAGCTCTCTTGCGCAATATCTTTGGCAGTATCTGGATCTTTAACAATAAAGAAAGCTTTTCTACAAAACTTTAAATGCCATCGTTTTACCAATTCTGATAGTGCCTTCGGGTTTCCAGACTGATACGCTAGCACCAATCGTTTATCAATTTGCTTATCAGAATAATGCATTAACGACCTTGTTTATATTAATGACGGAAACAAACCATTTTGGTTCAATTTCAATTGAAGTCATATAAAGATAGTTGAAATTGCTTTTGAGTTATATTACTTTTTCTAGTTTTGCAAAATCGTATAAATACGACCACAAAATGCCAAGAAGAGAACGCAATAGATTTGTAAAGAGAGGACAGATTTTAGAACTTGAAATTGAAGATTACGCTTTTGGAGGTAAGGGAATTGCCAAAATACGATCTCAAGAAGGCGAATTTGTTGTGTTTGTTCCAAACACATTACCCGGTCAGATGGTAAAGGCACAAGTAAAAAAATCAAGCAAAAACTATGCTGAGTGTAAGTTAATTGATGTGCTTAAGCCTTCTCCTGATGAGATGATGGTTCCATATCAAGATATCCCTGGAGCTCCATACATTCAATTACCCATCGAATTACAGCACAAATACAAAAAAGACAGTACACTATCCCTCTTTGAAAGAATTGGTAAAGTAAAAAATATAGACACTATTTTTGACGAGTTTATTGGTTCCCCTAACCTTTTTCATTATCGAAACAAAATGGAATATGGTTTTTCAGCAATAGGTTATGACCGCAAGCATAAAACCGATATAGACGAATTTACCCTAGGATTTAAAAGACGTGGTGTTTGGTGGATGGGAGATAATCTTGAAAAAGACTCAGGTTTATTTGACAAACAAGTGGAAGATAATTTGAAAGTCATTAGAGATTACTGTCAGCAAACAGGCTTGGCCCCATGGCATGGGCCCAGAAAAGAAGGCTTTTTTAGATACTTTGTAGTTAGAAAATCCTATAAGACAAATCGTTTGCTGTTTAACCTAGTAACGACTTCTGATGACTTACCAAAATTTGACCTAAAAGCGTTTTCAAAGTTTCTAAAAAACATTTTTAATGATCGATTTGCCGGTTTATTACATACAATAAATGATGAAACTGGAGATCGAACCATTGCAACATCCGGAAGCTTAAAGTTGGTTGATGGAGCAGATAAGATTGTAGAAGAGTTGTTAGGATTAAATTTTGAAATAAGCATGAAGAGTTTTTTTCAAACAAATCCAAAATCGGCAGAAAAATTGTACTCAAAAGTTGTTGATTATGCGCTAGAGAATAGAGAAGCTATAGATAACACTGTAGTTATGGACCTGTTTTGTGGTACTGGTACAATTGGGCAGATCTTAGCCTCTAGAAGTAATAACGCTAAAATAATAGGGGTCGATATTGTAGCCTCAGCAATAGAAGATGCAAAAAAGAATGCAAAAAGAAATAGCATTGAAGGTTTAAAATTCTATGCGGCAGATGTTGGTAAGTTTTTACAACAGCATCCAGAATACACGAATAAAATAAAAACTATTATACTAGATCCTGCGCGAGCTGGTATTGCACCTAAAACGCTTAAAAAGATTATCAATTTAAATGCCAATAGATTGGTATATGTATCTTGCAACCCAGCAACACAAGCCAGAGACACGTTAGAGTTGACGCAAAATGGTTATGAACTTAAGAAGTTGAGTTTGGTCGATCAATTCCCTCATACAGCACATATTGAAAC
>CAZAPO010000341.1:0-2782 GCA_964487005.1 uncultured Flavobacteriaceae bacterium | reverse complement strand
AGGTATAAACTTAGTTTTAAAATAACTTCATTTAATTAAATATCATTCTCAGAATCAAGAGTATGGTTAATATTATAAACAAACCTAAACCTGTAATTTTTCCATTTTTTTTATTGAAGAGTTTCATGTCAAAATAAAAATAAAGAAGTTAAGGCCATTAGTAAAATAATTACAAGAGTAATTATCCTAATTGAAAAAACTTTTTTTTGATAAATATTCTTCATACTACTTCTTTTTATCTTTCAAAGCACAATCGGCTAAACAAGCAGCTTGAAAAGACACTGCTAACAAATCCATAACTGGAAAAGGTCCATCGGACGCAGCTATTGCTAAAGCTCCTAAAGTACAAGTTGCTGCACACCAAAATCCTCCCCTTGATTGATTTAATCCAACCGGAATATACACCTCATTTTCTGCATCTAACTCCATTTTATAAGAGTTAAATTTTGAAGGATCGTTGACATCGTAGATAATGATCTCCTCTTCATAGTTTGTGAAGTCCATATAGACTGCAGTCTTTTCATCATCAGTTCCAATGTACCTCCCTACTACTATATCTTCATCAATTACCGGAAAAGACACGCCTACAACTTCCTCTTCTGAATTATACCTGCTTGAATCATTCAAATTGGAAGAACGTTGTAAATTTTCGTAACTAATATTTGCAACCAAATGAGGGAAATTTTCTTTGAATTTTAAAAATTCCGTATTAGTCACTTCATTATACTGACTACACGAAGCAATAAACAGAATATTTGCTAAAAAAATTGAAATCTTAGCTTTTGTAGTACTTAAACAGAATAGATTGTTATTCATAGCGTCCAAAGTTATTTGAACTTAAAAATTAACAACCTCTTAATATTTGTTCAAAATCAAAGTAATAACTGTACGTATTTTGGTAATAAGTGGTATATGACAATATATCAAGAGCCTCTCTAAATAGAGAGGCTCTTGATATATTATATAACTAATGCAGCGCTAATGCTGGAGTTCTTCTTCACCATCTCGCAGTGGTACATCTTGCGGGATAAACTCTTCTGGTTGTCCCGGTTTATTATAATCGTACGCCCAACGGTGAACGTGAGGTATCTCACCTTCCCAGTTACCGTGTATATGCTTTATTGGTGCTGTCCACTCTAGGGTTGTTGCTTTCCAAGGATTTTGAACCGTCTTCTTACCATAGAAAATACTATAGAAGAAGTTCCATAAAAATACTAACTGGAATACTCCACCAACAAGTGCGAATACCGTAATAACAACATTTACATTTGAAACATCATCAAATAATGGGAAATTACTATTGGTATAATAACGTCTTGGTAATCCTGCCATTCCTATAAAGTGCATTGGGAAAAATACACCATACGCACAGACTACTGTTACCCAGAAATGTATATATCCTAAATTTTTATTTAACATTCTACCAAACATTTTTGGGAACCAGTGATAGATTCCTGCAAACATCCCGTATAATGCTGATATACCCATTACTAAGTGGAAATGCGCTACTACAAAATAAGTATCGTGAACGTTAATATCTAGAGCACTATCTCCTAAAATAATTCCTGTTAAACCACCAGTTATAAAGGTTGATACCATACCAATTGAGAATAACATTCCTGTATTCATTTGTAGGTTTCCTTTCCAGAGGGTCGTTATCCAGTTAAATGCTTTTACGGCCGACGGAATTGCAATTAATAGTGTCGTGAATGTAAATACAGATCCTAAGAATGGATTCATTCCTGAAACGAACATATGGTGACCCCAAACAATTGTTGAAAGGAAGGCAATGGCTAATATTGATACAATCATAGCCCTGTAACCAAATATTGGTTTTCTTGAATTTACGGCCATAACCTCAGATACTATTCCCATTGCTGGTAGTATTACAATATATACCTCTGGGTGACCTAAGAACCAGAATAGATGCTCAAATAAAACTGGTGAACCTCCCTGGTAGTGCAACACCTCTCCTTGTATAAAAATATCTGATAGGAAGAAAGAAGTTCCAAAACTCCTATCCATAATTAATAATAAAGCCGCAGATAATAATACTGGGAACGATACCACCCCAATTACTGCTGTAATAAAGAACGCCCAAATGGTTAATGGAAGTCTTGTCATAGACATTCCTTTTGTTCTTAAGTTTATTACCGTTACAATGTAGTTTAATGATCCTAATAATGATGAAGCAATAAATATGGCCATTGAAACTAACCAAAGCGTCATTCCTGCTCCTGATCCTCCTTGTGCTAATGGTAATGCACTTAATGGAGGGTAAATTGTCCATCCGGCTGCAGCTGGTCCTGCCTCTACAAATAGTGATAGTACCATAAATACACTTGATAGGAAGAATAACCAGTATGACACCATGTTTAAGAATCCTGATGCCATATCACGCGCTCCAATTTGCAATGGTATTAATAGGTTACTAAAGGTACCACTCAGTCCTGCCGTTAATACAAAGAATACCATAATGGTACCATGTATTGTTACCAGTGCCAAATAAATATCGGCATCCATTACTCCGTCTGGACCCCATTTCCCTAGCAATGCTGAGAATATGGCATTTGGCTCTTCTGGCCATGCTATTTGCATACGGATCAATAATGACATTATAATTCCAATAACTCCCATGATAGTACCTGTAATCAAGTACTGCTTGGCAATCATTTTATGATCCTGACTAAAAATGTATTTAGTCACAAAAGTTTCTTTATGATGATGTCCGTGGTCTTCGTGATCGTGAGTATCTGCGTGTGCTGACATAATCTATATAAGT
>CAZAPO010000340.1:0-4727 GCA_964487005.1 uncultured Flavobacteriaceae bacterium | reverse complement strand
TGAACGTTTTAGTATTGTAGAATGGGAAGATGTGCAAGAAGAAGTTCGTGAACAAATAGAAAATTACTTAAATGATGGCGGTGTTGTAGTGAATGCCGCAGACAAGAAAAAAATTCCTGTAACGGTATATGCCGAGAGTACTCCAAATCCATCGGTACTTAAATTTGTAAGTAATAAAAAATTAGTATCCAGTACTTTTGAATTTACCTCTATCGATGAGGCGAAACTATCGCCGCTTGCAACCGAATTATTTCATCTTCCATTTGTAAAAGGGGTGTTTATTGACGAAAACTATGTGTCTATTACCAAGTACGATATTGCAGAATGGCAAGATATAACACTAGAACTTAGAGAGTTTATTAGAACATTTCTTGAAAATGGTAACGAAGTGGTGGCTGCCAATGCGGCTCAAACATTAGAAAAAACAGAACAACAAATAGAGCAGAACTTTGAAGAACTTGATGATATCTCAAAACAAATTGTCAATATCCTTGAAGAATATGTGAGACCAGCAGTTGCCAGTGATGGCGGTAACATACAATTTGAATCGTATGATGCCGAAACCAAAAAAGTCAAAGTTATATTGCAAGGTGCTTGTAGTGGCTGCCCATCTTCAACATTTACACTCAAAAATGGTATTGAAAACATGCTCAAAGAAATGTTGGCTGGAAAAGTAGAATTGGTGGAAGCCATTAATGGTTAAAACCACCTTGAATGTGACTTAGGTAGATTAATTGGTTCTAATAAGTAAAATTAAAATTAGAATCATGTCAGTATTAAAAGTAATTGAAGTTCTTTCAAATTCAGAAAAGAGTTGGGAAGATGCAACACAAAAGGCCGTAAAAGAAGCTGCAAAAACTGTGAAAAACATTAGATCGGCTTATGTCCAAGACCAGAGTGTTGTGGTAAAAAATGATGAAGTAAGTGAGTTTAGGGTAAATATCAAGCTTACTTTTGAGGTCAAATAAGTAAATAAAAATATTTTCAAGCGTTCTTTAATAGAACGCTTTTTTTATGTCCAATTTTGTACTTTTGAAGCTATGCTTAAACATCTTATTAGAATTCTAATTCTTGCAACCATAGTGTCTTGCAACAAAAACTCTTCGGAACAGATGGCACATCAATACACAAATGATCTTATTCATGAAACCAGCCCCTATTTGTTGCAACATGCTCATAATCCAGTAAACTGGAAAGCCTGGAACGACAATACACTTGCCGAGGCAAAAGAAAGTCAAAAACTTATTCTTATAAGTGTGGGTTATGCTGCATGCCACTGGTGCCATGTGATGGAACGCGAGAGTTTTGAAGATTCTCTTGTAGCCCAGGTTATGAATGAGAACTTTATTAATATAAAAGTAGATCGAGAAGAAAGGCCAGACGTTGATCAAGTTTATATGAATGCTGTCCAGCTTTTAACTGGTAGTGGTGGATGGCCATTGAATGTGGTAGCCTTACCAGATGGAAGACCTGTATGGGGAGGTACCTATTTTACAAAAAATCAATGGACCAATGCATTGAACCAATTAGTGAAATTGTATGAGGAAAGTCCAGATAGGTTACTGCAACAAGCCAAGCAATTAGAAGAAGGTATAAAGTCTATAGATGTAGTAAATCTTAATACGAACGAAGCCGTTTTCACCTCTGAGTTTATTTCGGAGGCGGTTAATCTTTGGTCGCAAACTTTTGATCACGACAAAGGCGGAATGAACAGAGCTCCAAAATTTATGATGCCTAATAATTTACATTTTCTTTTACGCCAGGCCTATCAGAAAAAGGATGAAGCCTTGCAAAAGTATGTGAACAACACCCTCACTAAAATAGCATATGGCGGTGTTTACGACCATGTAGGTGGTGGATTTTCACGCTATGCCGTGGACATAAAGTGGCATGTTCCGCATTTTGAAAAAATGCTATACGACAACGCGCAATTAGTAAGCTTATATAGTGATGCTTATTTAATCACAAAAAATCCTTTGTACAAATCTACGGTCATAGAAACCTTAGAGTTTGTAGAACGAGAACTTACCGATCCCGATGGGTCTTTTTATTCTTCACTCGACGCCGATAGTGAATCTTCTTCTGGCGAATTGGAAGAAGGT
This sequence comes from uncultured Flavobacteriaceae bacterium, assembly GCA_964487005.1. Classification (GTDB taxonomy): domain Bacteria; phylum Bacteroidota; class Bacteroidia; order Flavobacteriales; family Flavobacteriaceae; genus CAZAPO01. The sequence goes on along the minus strand of CAZAPO010000340.1, from coordinate 2,625 downwards.
GCGTTTTATGTTTGGACCATAGAAGAGTTACAAACACTTCTAGGTGAAGATTATAACCTGTTTGCAACGTACTATAATATAAATGATTATGGGTATTGGGAACACGATAATTACGTCTTAATCAGGTCTCAAAGTGACAATGAGATTGCCGAGGCAAATAATCTTTCAATGACAGCGTTGATTGAGAAAAGAACTGAATGGAAATCTAAACTTTTTGAGGTAAGAGCTCAACGTAGTAGACCACGTCTTGATGATAAAGCACTAACATCGTGGAATGCTTTAATGTTAAAAGGATATGTTGATGCGTACCGAGTTTTTGAAAATGAGAAATATCTTGAAGTCGCCCTTAAAAATGCCCGTCTAATTGTTGGTAAACAGCTTAAAGAGGATGGTGGTTTGTATCATAATTATAAAGATGGTAAGAGTACAATTAATGGATATTTAGAGGACTATGCTGCAACTATTGATGCTTTTATTGCCCTTTATGAAATTACTTTAGATCAACAGTGGTTAGAGCACTCTAGAAATTTAACTAATTATGCCTTTGATCACTTCTTTGATGATAGTAGTAAAATGTTTTTCTTCACTTCTGATGAAGACACCGCATTAGTTTCAAGAACCATTGAGTATAGAGACAACGTAATTCCAGGAAGTAACTCAATTATGGCCAAGAACTTACTTAAACTATCTCATTATTTTGACAATGAAGCCTATTTAAATACCTCTCGTACAATGCTTAATAATGTTTTACCAGAAATGGAACAATATCCTTCGGTTTTTCCAAATTGGCTGGATCTTATGCTAAATTATTCAAGCAATTACTACGAGGTTGCCATAGTGGGTGAGGATGCAAAGAACAAAATTAACGAGCTAAATAAAACATATTTGCCCAATAAACTAATAATTGGTAGTACTACAGAAAATGATTTGCCATTATTAAAAAACAGATATGTTGAAGGAGAAACCTATATTTATGTTTGTGTAAACAAAGCATGTAAATTACCGGTAAGTGAGGTGGAAAAAGCCATCCCCTTAATTGAAGAATAATCTTTGGAACTACTTATAAAAATACTCGTCTGCATTGTAGCACTAGAACATTTATACTTTTTAGTTCTTGAAATGTTTTTATGGACAACACCTAAAGGAATAAAGGCTTTTGGTTTAAAATCTAAATCTTTCGCCGAAGAAACTAAAGTACTAGCGGCCAATCAAGGGCTTTATAATGGTTTTTTAGCAGCAGGCTTAATATATGGGATGATCAAAGATTCAACAGATATGATTATATTCTTCTTGATCTGTGTGACTTTAGCAGGGCTTTATGGGTCGTATAGTACAAAAAAGAAGAAGCTCTTCTTAATTCAAGGTTTACCCGCGTTAGTAACATTAATTTTTATAATACTTAAATAAATTCATGGAATACATAGAAAAACTATGGCTGTTGGTTCAGGAGTATGCACCACAGGTCATTTCGGCATTGGTAATATTATTAGTAGGTCTTTTAGCCATACGATTAGTTGTAAGAGGTACTAAGAAGGTAATGAAAAGTAGAGGTGTTGATGTAACACTTCAAAAATTCTTAACCGACCTTTTAAGTTGGACATTGAAAGTTTTACTTTTTGTAACAGTAGTTTCTAAACTAGGAGTGGCTACAACATCATTTGCTGCTATTATTGGTGCTGCCGGTCTTGCCATTGGATTGGCACTTCAAGGGTCGCTTTCAAATTTTGCAGGGGGAGCACTTATAATGATTTTTAAACCTTTTAAAGTAGGTGATCTTATAGAAGCACAAGGCGAACTAGGTGTAGTTAAGGAGATTCAAATTTTTACAACACATATCAATTCACCTACAAACAAACTCATTATTATACCCAATGGAGCCTTATCTAATGGTAACATCACTAATTATTCGGCTGAGGGTAAATTAAGGGTAGATCTCACCATTGGAGTTAGTTATGATTCAGATATAAAACATACAAAAGAGATATTAATGAATGTGCTTACCTCTAATCCAAAAGTCTTAAAAGATCCAGCCCCAACTGTGAATGTAGTTGAATTAGCAGATAGCTCTGTGAATTTTGCTGTTCGTCCATTTAGCACTGTTGCTGATTATTGGGATGTTTATTTTGGAGTTACCGAGGACTGTAAACTGGCACTAGATGCCGCTGGAATTGAAATTCCTTACCCTCATCAAGTTGAAATTAAAAAAGAGGCTTAATTATTTCTTAGATTTTATGGCAATAAAATCTTTTAGGTAATACGGTTCAAAATAGGCGACATCTACGATGTCGCTTTTTTTATACTTTTCAAATGAAAGCGCACTCATCTCATTTGCCGAAGGTAATTTCCCATCAACAAAAATTGCGTTTGGATGTTCAAGTACTTCCGTAGTTTTCTCGGTTGCATTCCCAATAAAATGCACATGCCCTTGTTCAAGATAGGTTTGAAAAACATCAGGTTCTAAAATTTGAGCCTGTGTATCTCTAATTTGATTATAGTCGCGATCGAATATAGCAGAATAGACTTCCATTCTTCTAGCATCTAGCAACGGAATTATTACTCCTGAACTCACTTCTAGTTGCTTTGCTAGTGATTTTAATGTTTGAATAGCAATTAAAGGTTTGTCTA
>CAZAPO010000339.1:0-5034 GCA_964487005.1 uncultured Flavobacteriaceae bacterium | reverse complement strand
GTAAAACATTTAAGATTTACAAGTTCAGGACTATGTATCCTAATGCAGAAAATAGCGGTGCCAAATGGGCACAGGTGAATGACAAGCGTGTTACGGCATTTGGACGTTTTTTAAGACGTTCAAGACTAGATGAGTTTCCACAATTTATTAATATTTTAAAAGGAGATATGAGTATTATTGGACCGCGTCCAGAACGGCCAGTTTTTGTTCAAGAATTATCGAGGATAATACCTTTTTATGAAACACGTCATGCGGTAAAACCAGGGCTTTCAGGTTGGGCTCAAGTGAACAGTCGCTACGGCTCATCCATCGAAGATGCGTTAATCAAACTTCAATATGACTTGTATTATATTAAACACCGAAGCTTCTTTCTTGATGTGAATATTATTGTCAAGACTTTAAACACAATGTTATATTACCGTGGTCAATAGTGGTTAACTATTCTTAAGGAATTTAATCAAGAAGATATACCGCACAACCAAGGCAATGAACAACGGAATAAGTCCAATTGCAAATATTTGAACTCCAATAATCCAATGCATAGTTAACAAGCAGAACATAATAATTAAGAATTTTAAATAATTTATGTGCCATTGTTTTTTGCTTGATAATTTCCAACCCACAATTAGGTTAAGAGGAAATGCCCATAACAGATTATAATTATTAGCGGTGGCAGTATGATCTGTAGCAAACCATAATAGTAAAATAAAAACACCTATGAGTCCGGTTAGGGTGAAAAGGGTGGTGTCTATCCACTTAGTCCTACGCTCATTTTTATAATCACCATAAGTAATATATAGGATGATTAAAGCCATAATTCCAAATATCATTAAAGGACTAAACAAAAACTTTGAAGATTTTGGTTGTTCTTTTGCTTCGTAAAGAATTCTTGTAGATTTTACTAAAGGCTTCTTATTGGTCTCAAAAGTAGCAACATCAAAAAAGCGATAGATAAATTTGGGCAAAAACATATGTTCTTCGGGAGTGGCTTGTCTATCAATTACTGATCCCAGAGCAACATCAATTCCAAGGCTCCCCCATGAATTTAAATCTAAATGTTCATGAATCAACTTTCTAAACGTCTTGGGTTCAAAATCGTCTGGTATTGCAAACGAAATTCCATTTGCTGTGTTTATTTGTATAACATCTTTTAGTTTTGACGCACAATTATCGAAAAAGAAATCGTATTTATAATACATGTTTTGTGGCAATGCATTATTAAGTAAGAAACCATATAAAACTAGCTTGTGCTCCTCGGTTAAATGTAATAGTTGCTCAACAATTGTTCTATTTTGAGCCATATAAAACTCCAAAAAATCTTGATATGTGCTCACCGATAATTTGTAATCAAGCTTTCCGCGGGCAAACTTTAAATAGAAGTTTGAAGTTTCAAAATCATAGGTCCCATAATTAAAAACGAGATCAATATTTTTTTCTCTATCTCTTACTCTAAAGGCACTATGTCCAAAAGAGTCTACAAGGTAAGATCCAGGTCCTATGGTTAAGGCACTGATTTCTGCGTCTTCAGAGAGCATGTATTGTTGTGCAAATGAAAATAGAGAGGTAAAAATTAGCGCAAGAGTAAACTTAAGTTTCATCAATTGTTTTTTATGCGATTAATAGGTCAGGGTTTGCGTATCAAAAAAGGCTCTTGTAGCCTTTAATTATCTAAAAATACTAAAATCAAATTTTAGAGAAAATACATTGGAGTATAAGGCTGCACTTTGATCACCAATATCTGTGAATGCATAGTCAATTTGAATACCACGATATTTAAATCCTACTCCAAAGTTAGGCTGAAATGTAAGCTGCTCAGTATTATCAATTTGTAATTCGTTTTGAAAATTTCCCATTCCTGCCCTTAAAAAAACCAGATCAGTATAACCAAATTCAAAACCTAGAGCTGGTGTTATACTTGCAAAAGATGTAGAAATTACGTCATTAGTTTGGGTAAATCTTACATTTAAATCCAATTCGGTTCTCAAGGTGTAATCATAATTAAAAACAAATTGTTTAGAAACGCCAATTTGCATTTTCGGTATAGTTAATTCTGTGCCTTCTGGAGCTTCTTGGTTTTGACCAGGTATTGCATTTTGAATATCATTAAGTTTATCTTCGTCAATAGACCACGCATTAAATGTGGTGGTAATGTCTCTTACCATTAAACCAAATTTCCAATCATTTCGTTCAAACTGAATTCCTAAATCGAGTCCAAAACCCCATGAGGAAGCAAAGTCACCAATTACGCGTCTAATAATTTTGGCATTAACTCCATAGTTTAAACCATCAACGGGAAGTTTGCGGGCATAAGAGAATACTAATCCATAATCGGCAGCCGAAAACAAATTAATATTGTCATAATTTACATTCCCCTGTTCATCAATAAGTTGAGTTGTATCTAGAATATCATCTACACCAAATCTAATTAGTGAGAGCCCAACGGCACTCCTATCATCTAAGGGTCTTGCATATCCTACATAATTGTAGTTGGCAATATTGGCAAAATAACTGGAATGCATTAAAGCAACTTGACTTTCTTCCATTTGTACTAATCCAGCTGGGTTCCAATAGCCCGATGTAACGTCATTAACAGTAGCAACCACAGCATTACTCATACCAAGTGCCGCCGCATCAACTCCTATATTCATAAATTCGTTAGAATACTTTCTAGAAGTCTGTGCTGCAAGTAGGGTAGTAAAACAAACTAAGAGTAAAGCTAAGTACGTTTTCAAAGGCAAATTCTTTTATGCAAAGATGCACATAATTTTTCTCCTATTAAACTCGATTTTGAAACAGATATTGTTCTTTACTTGGGTTAGACACAAATAGTTTTTTATTTTTACTATAATAAATACGTTTACCTTGATCAAACAAATTCCTAATCTCGTCACACTTCTAAATCTTTTAAGTGGCAGTGTTGCTGTAATCTTTGCCGTTAATGGTGAATTGGTTACTGCGGCATTCTTAGCTTTTCTCGGCATTTTTTTTGACTTTTTTGATGGTTTCTTAGCTAGGAAACTCAACGCTCAAAGTGAACTTGGGTTGCAGTTAGATTCATTGGCAGATGTTGTGACAAGTGGCCTCGTACCTGGAATCATTATGTTTCAATTATTAGATTTAACAAATGGGCACGATTGGAATTCATTTAATGTGAATCAAACGGTAGGATTTGCTGGAACCTTGGCTTCATTTACGTTTTTACCATTACTTGGATTACTAATAACACTGGCTTCAGCGTATCGATTAGCAAAATTTAATATAGACGAAAATCAATCAGATTCTTTTATTGGATTACCAACACCGGCAAACACCTTACTTATTTTGTCTTTTCCGCTTATAATGGAATTTCAGAATAGTGATATCATGAATTCTATAATTCTAAACCAATGGTTTTTAATTGCTATTACTTTGGTAAGTTGTATACTTTTAAACGCACCTATTAAGTTACTCGCTCTAAAGTTTAAAAATTGGTCGTTTAAAGACAATGCATCTCGATACATTCTCATTATAATGGCCATTGTTTTGTTGACTGTGTTTCAGTTTGCTGCAATACCTCTTATAATTATTTTTTATATAATCATATCTTTATTAAGTAAATAAATACGATCTGCATATATGGCTTCAGGCATTTTTGCACTTTTAGACGATATTGCTGCTCTCATGGATGATGTAGCAACCATGAGTAAGATTAGCACAAAAAAGACGGCTGGAATTTTAGGTGATGATTTAGCCGTAAACGCCGAAAAGGCTTCTGGATTTGTTTCGTCACGTGAATTACCAGTGTTATGGGCCATTACAAAGGGGTCTTTTTTAAATAAATTGATAATTCTTCCACTTGCCTTTTTATTAAGTGCATTTTACCCACCAGCGATTAAAGTGATTTTAATATTGGGTGGAATGTACTTGGCATATGAGGGTGCCGAGAAAATTTATGAGGTTATTTTTCATCCTAAGCCAAAGATGGAAAAGAAATTAGACAATCAAAATCCAATAGATAAAGCAGAAGAAAAAAAGAAAATTAAATCGGCCGTTTTTACAGACTTTATATTATCGGTTGAGATAATAATAATTGCCTTAGGCACCGTTTTAGAGGAGCCGTTATTAACTCAAATTCTGGTAGTTTCTGTGGTTGCTCTTATTGCCACTGTCGGCGTCTATGGTATTGTTGCGCTCATTGTAAGAATGGACGATCTTGGTTTTAAATTAATACAATTAAGCAATGGGAATAAGGGATTTTTGAAATTTATTGGACGTTTTTTGGTGAATGCCCTTCCAATAGTGGTAAAAAGTTTGTCGGTAATAGGAACCATAGCATTACTGCTAGTTGCAGGAGGAATATTTGTGCATTACATTGATTTTTTACACGATGTACTTCACAGTTGGCCTGGCATACTGAGAGATTTTGTAATTGGTTTGGGAGTGGGGATGGCTATTCTTTTACTAGTAATACCTATTAAGAAACTATTCAAAAAGAAGCATTAAAATTCAAGCTTCTTTTTGCGGAGCTCAAAATTCTGTCCAAGATATACCTTTCTTACCATCTCATCTGCCGCTAATTCTTCTGGCTTTCCTGCCTTTAGAATACTTCCTTCAAACATTAAATAAGTTCTATCTGTGATGGCTAGTGTTTCCTGTACGTTATGATCGGTAATAAGAATTCCAATATTCTTCTTTGTAAGTTTAGCAACAATGCGTTGTATGTCTTCTACCGCCACTGGATCAACGCCTGCAAAAGGTTCATCTAATAAAATAAAACTTGGGTCAGTAGCTAAGGCACGAGCAATTTCAGTACGACGTCTTTCACCTCCTGATAGGAGATCACCACGGTTTTTTCTAATATGACCCAATCCAAATTCTTCAATTGAAGGTTCCATTTTGTCGTGCTGGTCTTTTTTAGATAGCTGGGTAGGTGGCGAGACACTCAAAATATTATCCTCAATACTTAATTTTCTAAATACCGAGGCTTCTTGCGCTAAATAACCAATTCCGTTCTGCGCTCTTCTATACATTGGGTAGTTGGTTATTTCAGTATTA
>CAZAPO010000338.1:0-3755 GCA_964487005.1 uncultured Flavobacteriaceae bacterium | reverse complement strand
TCGTAATTTAGAAGTAAAAACAAATGAAGACCAAAACATAGAAGGTCAGTTAGTAGAAGCTAATGAGACATCTATAAAACTTACTTGGAAGGCACGTGAGCCAAAACCAGTAGGTAAAGGTAAAGTAACCGTAACCAAAGAGGCTACGATTGTTATAGAAGATATTAAAGAAGCAAAAGTTAAGATAAAATTTTAATCCAAAATCAGTATGGAAAATCTTGCGTTAATTGAATCATTTTCAGAGTTTAAGGACGATAAACTAATAGATCGTGTGACCTTAATGGCCATATTAGAAGATGTATTTAGAAATGCACTAAAGAAAAAGTTTGGTGATGATGATAACTTCGACATTATTATTAACCCAGATAAGGGAGATTTAGAAATATGGAGAAACCGAATTGTGGTTGCCGATGGTGAAGTAGAAGATGAAAATCAAGAAATTTCGTTATCTGATGCGCAAAAAATAGAACCAGATTTTGAAGTAGGTGAAGACGTTTCTGAAGAAGTAAAATTGGTGGACTTAGGGAGAAGAGCAATTTTGGCGCTTAGACAAAACCTAATTTCTAAGATTCACGAACATGATAACACGAATATCTATAAGCAGTTTAAAGATTTAGTAGGAGAAATATATACCGCAGAAGTACATCATATACGTCACAGAGCGATTATATTATTAGATGATGAAGGTAATGAGATAATCTTACCAAAAGACAGACAGATTCCATCAGATTTCTTTAGAAAAGGAGAAAATGTAAGAGGTGTTATAGAAAGCGTAGAACTTAAAGGGAATAAGCCAGCAATAATTATGTCTAGAACGGCACCGTCGTTTTTAGAGAAATTATTTGAGCAGGAAATTCCAGAAGTTTTTGACGGACTAATTACGGTTAAGAATGTGGTTAGAATTCCGGGTGAAAAAGCAAAAGTAGCTGTTGATTCTTATGATGATAGAATCGATCCAGTTGGGGCTTGTGTTGGTATGAAAGGATCTCGTATACATGGTATTGTACGTGAATTAGGAAATGAAAATATTGATGTCATTAATTATACAAACAACCTTCAGCTTTATATTACAAGAGCGTTGAGCCCTGCAAGAGTGACTTCCATCAAAATAAATGAGGAAGGAAAACGTGCAGAAGTTATGCTTAAACCAGAAGAAGTGAGTAAAGCAATTGGTAGAGGAGGACACAATATTCGTTTAGCAGGTCAATTGACAGGTTACGAAATTGATGTATTTAGAGAAGGCGTTGAAGAAGATGTTGAATTAACAGAGTTCTCTGATGAAATTGATGCATGGATTATTGAAGAATTAGGTGAGGTAGGTTTAGATACCGCAAAAAGTGTTTTAGAATTAGACGCTGAAGATTTGGTGAAACGTACTGACCTAGAGGAAGAAACAATTTTAGATGTAATTCGAATCTTGAAAGAGGAATTCGAAGATTAAAAATTTGTTATATATTAGGTGAATAAAGGTTAACCTGCCACTAGGTTGAATTTTCACCAAACTTGTAAACAATAAAACCTTAACAGTAAAAAGCTGTTAACTATTTATAAAGGCAATTTATGGCTGAAACAATTAGATTAAATAAAGTACTTAGGGAATTGAATATTTCTATAGATCGTGCTGTCGACTTTTTAGAGTCGCAAGACGTTCATATAGAAAAACGCCCTACCACAAAAATTACTGCTGAGGTATATGAAATTCTTGCAGGTGAATTTCAAACAGATGCGAGTAAAAAAGTGGCTTCAAAAGAGGTAAGTGAGGCAAAGCTAAAAGAAAAGGAAGCACTGCGATTAGAACGCGAACGTGAGCTTGAAGAAAAACTTCAAAAAGAAGAGTCTGTAAAAAGCGAAGTTGTTAAAGCCAAAACCACTTTACAAGGGCCTAAACAAGTTGGCAAGATTGATCTTGAAACTCCTAAAAAGGAGGAGCCACCTAAAGAGGAGGTTAAAGAAGAGAAGAAACCTGCACCAAAGAAAGAAACAGCACCAAAGGTAGAGAAGCCTGCTCCAGAAAAGAAAGAACCACCTAAAAAGGAGGAGCAACCAGAAGAAAAAGTAGCTGCCGAAACTGTAGAAGAGCCAAAAGACGCAAAGGTAAAGACGCAATACCAAAAGTTGTCTGGACCAAAGGCTACTGGTGAAAAAATCGATCTTTCAAAATTCTCAAAACCAAAGAAAAAGAAAGAAGACAAGCCTGCCGAAAAACGTAAGGAGGAAGCTGCCTCAGATACTAGAAAAAAGCGTAAGCGTATAAGCAAGGTTGGTAACAATGCGCAACAAAACTTTAGACAAGGGCAAAAAGACCGACGTAAAGGAGGTCAGCGTCGCCCACAGGTTGTAAAAGAAGAACCAAGTGCAGAAGAAGTTCAAAAACAAGTAAGAGAAACGTTAGAGAAGCTGCAAGGGAAATCTAGTAAAGGAAAAGGAGCGAAATACCGTAGAGATAAAAGAGATCAACATCGTCAACAAACAGAGAAAGATCTTGAAAAGCAAGCAGCGGAAAGTAAAATATTAAAAGTAACCGAATTTGTAACAGCAAATGAGGTTGCAACCATGATGGACGTTTCAGTGACACAGGTTATTTCGGCTTGTATGTCATTAGGAATGATGGTAACCATGAATCAACGTCTAGATGCCGAAACCTTATCAATTGTAGCCGATGAGTTTGGATATCAGGTAGAGTTTGTTACTCAAGATATTGAAGAGGCTATTGAAGAAGTGGTAGATACCGAAGACGATTTGGTAGCACGTGCACCAATTGTAACAGTAATGGGACACGTAGACCATGGTAAAACGTCCTTATTAGATTACATCAGGAAAGAAAATGTGATTGCTGGAGAATCTGGAGGTATTACACAGCATATTGGAGCATACGGAGTAGCCTTAGAGAGCGGACAAAAAATAGCGTTCTTAGATACACCAGGTCACGAGGCATTTACAGCAATGCGTGCTCGTGGTGCGCAAGTAACAGATATTGCAATTATTGTAGCAGCGGCAGATGATGATATTATGCCACAAACCAAAGAGGCCATCTCGCATGCGCAAGCGGCTGGAGTGCCAATTGTATTTGCAATAAATAAGATAGATTTACCTACCGCCAACCCAGAGAAAATTAAAGAAGGTTTAGCGAATATGAACCTTTTAGTTGAAGATTGGGGAGGTAAAATTCAGTCTCAGGATATTTCTGCCAAAACAGGGCAAGGAGTAAATGAGTTACTTGAAAAGGTATTATTAGAAGCAGAGCTGTTAGAACTCAAAGCAAATCCAGATAAGCCAGCTGTTGGAACGGTTGTAGAAGCATTCTTAGATAAGGGTCGAGGGTATGTTTCAACCATACTTGTACAAGCAGGAACCCTAAAGATTGGAGACTATGTCTTAGCAGGAAAAAACAGTGGTAAGGTGAAAGCTATGCATGATGAGCGTGGTAATAATGTGAAAGAAGCTGGACCGTCAACACCAGTATCTATTTTGGGATTAGATGGTGCACCACAGGCTGGAGATAAGTTTAACGTGTTTAAAGACGAGCGAGAAGCAAAATCAATTGCTGCTAAACGTACGCAATTACAACGTGAGCAGTCTGTGAGAACACAGCGTCATATTACCTTAGATGAAATTGGGCGTAGAATTGCCTTAGGAGACTTTAAAGAGTTGAACATTATTCTAAAAGGAGATGTAGACGGATCGGTAGAAGCATTGACAGACTCGTTCCAAAAACTTTCAACAGAAGAAATTCAGGTAAATATCATTCATAAAGG
>CAZAPO010000337.1:0-3699 GCA_964487005.1 uncultured Flavobacteriaceae bacterium | reverse complement strand
GGACAAGATGTATATATTGATGTGCCGTTAGGAACAGTAATTAAAGACACCGAAACAGATCAAGTGCTATTTGAGATTACCGAAGACAATCAAGAGCAAATTCTTTGTGAAGGTGGAAAAGGCGGACGTGGAAATTGGCATTTTAAAAGCCCAACCAACCAAACCCCTAGGTATGCTCAGCCGGGATTACCACTAGAAGAAAAAAGAATTACCGTAGAGCTCAAAGTGCTGGCCGATGTTGGTCTGGTGGGTTTCCCAAATGCAGGAAAATCTACGCTGTTATCAGTGATAACATCTGCGAAACCAAAGATTGCAGACTATGAGTTTACCACATTGAAACCTAATCTTGGAATTGTAGAATATCGCGATTATCAATCTTTTGTTATGGCAGATATTCCCGGAATTATTGAAGGAGCAGCCGAAGGAAAAGGATTGGGGCATTACTTTTTAAGACATATAGAACGCAATTCTGTGTTGTTGTTTTTAATTCCCGCAGACGCCGAGGATATTAAAAAGCAGTATGACATTTTACTCGACGAACTTCGAAGATACAATCCTGAGATGCTTGATAAAGAACGATTTATTGCAATCTCAAAGAGTGATATGCTCGATGATGAGCTCAAGGCCGAATTAAAAATTGAGTTAGATAATAACTTACCTATAGACTATATGTTTATTTCGTCTGTGGCACATCAAGGAATTGCCGAATTGAAAGATAAATTATGGAAAATGTTGAACGATTAATTAAATTAGTCGTTCATTAACCAACCTAATTTATGCTTCTATGAAACAACGCATTAAAAGTGTTGTTGAATACAACGACAACAGCCTAAGTAAAATATTCGCTTTTTTCATTCAGTTTTTAATATTGCTTTCAATTGTAACTTTTTCAGTTGAGACCATTCCAGATTTATCTCCTAGAGCAATTCAAGTATTGCATATGGTTGAGTTGGTTTGTGTTGTAATATTTACAATTGAATATATACTTAGAATATATGTGGCCGACAGTAAACCTAAATTTATCTTTAGTTTTTTTGGGCTAATCGATCTATTAGCTATTCTTCCATTTTATTTGTCATTCGGGATAGACTTAAGATCGCTTAGGGCCTTGCGATTTGTTAGATTATTTCGCTTATTCAAACTTGCAAGATATAACCGAGCAATAAAAGAGTTTACTAGCGCAGTAAAAGTTGCAAAGGAGCAAATTTTATTATTCATGTTTATTACATTCATTCTAATATACTTATCTGCTGTGGGTATTTATTATTTTGAAAACGAAGCCCAACCAGAACACTTTTCATCAATTTTTGATAGTCTTTGGTGGGCTATAATTACCTTAACAACTGTTGGTTATGGTGATGTATATCCAATCACTATTGGTGGACGCGTTTTTACCTTTTGCATTTTATTAATTGGATTAGGTATCGTCGCTATTCCTACAGGAATAATCTCTTCTGCTTTAATGAAAACTATAGACCAAAAAGAATCATAAAACTAAATTGAAAATTGGCTAACTTTACATAAAAGCTGGCTATGAAAATCTTGAGGTTCTTAATTATTTGTGTTTTAGTGGTTTCATGTGCTCCAATTTACGTTGCCTACGACTATGAGAAACAAACAAACTTTGCGGCTTATAAAACCTATAACTACTATGCCGATATTGATACAGGTTTAAATGAGTTAGACGCTAACCGTTTGCTCGATATTCTAGATGAACAACTGAAATTAAAAGGACTTTCGCTATCGAGCACACCAGACTTTTTTATTGATCTTAGAAGTGCCGAGATTGAAAATAACCAACAGAGCACTGTAGGTGTGGGTGTAGGCGGAGGTGGACGAAATGTTGGAGGCGGTATTTCAATAGGTCTACCTGTGGGTCAAACAAAAATAAACAGACAAATTATTTTTGAGTTTAGAGATGAGAATGGTATTGGATTATTTTGGCAGGCTGTAAGTGAATCGACATATAATCCTAATAGTAGTCCAGAAAAAAAAGAAGCACGATTAAAGGCCATCGTTGATAAAGTGTTGAAAGGTTTTCCTCCACAAAACAAATAAATTAGTTCTTTAAAAAGTTTAATTATCTTGGTATTGAAAAACACTAATCAATATCATGACAAGTTCTTCTATCAAAGCCGCTAAATGGAGTGTTTATGAGTTAATTGGCTTCAGATTTAGCTTTGTATATCTTATACTTTACATCATTATTCAAAATAATGGAGCCTTTCCCTTTTGGGGATATTTAATGCAATATCCAACAGAATTACTGCATAAATTTATTCCATGGGTTGGGAAAAATGTTCTTAATCTATCTTATGAGATCACCACCTTTACCAATGGTAGTGGAGACACCACATATGATTATGTAATCGTATTTGTAATATTTGTACTTGCAATTTTCATTGCAGCTATATGGTCTTTACTCGACAGAAATAGAGTCAACTATTCAAAATGGTATTATTGGCTTACCGTAGCAGTTAGATTCTATCTTGGTTTAATGCTTATAAATTATGGATTGGTAAAAGTTATTAAACTTCAGTTTCCAGAGCCTTCATTTTATCGATTGATAGAACCATATGGAGATTCTAGCCCAATGGGACTGGCGTGGACCTTTCTTGGCTTTTCAAAAGGGTATAATTTGTTTATGGGAATTGCAGAAGTAGCTGCTGTTTTATTACTTTTTAGAAGAACGTTAACCTTCGGATTAATAATTACACTTATGACTACAGCTAACGTTATGGCTGTAAATTATTTTTATGATGTTCCAGTGAAGTTGCTTTCCACACATTTGGTACTTATGACAGTTTTTTTATTATTGAGAGATGTTAAGAAATTGCTACAGTTTTTCTTCACTAGCAAAGCTGTAAGCTTAACCGTGATAAGGCAACCAAAGAAAGAAGGCGACAAATCATTACAACTTGCGAGTAAGATTTTAAAAGGTATATTATTGATTTACGTTTTTGGTACCAGTTTCACTAATTTGATGAGCGCACAAAAAACATATGGGTCAAAGGCACCTAAGTCTGAGTTGTTTGGTCTTTATGAAGTATCGCACATGCAGCGTAACGGTGATACGCTTTCTCCAAATATTAATGACAAAAATCGATGGCGATATATTGCATTTGAGCGAGTAGGAGCGGCGCAAATTTATGCTATGGATAAATCTAGAACTTTTTACAAATCTGAAATAGATACACTTAAGAAGAAGGTTATTTTTACCAGTTATCAAGATTCTACCGAGACCTATTTATTTAATTACAAACGAACAGATTCTACTTTGAGTTTTGAGACAATTTATAAAGGTGACACTCTAATTGGTACTTCAAAACGACTTACCAAAAAAGATTTTCTTTTAATGAGTCGAGGGTTTAATTGGATTAACGAAAGACCATTTAATAGATAAAAAAGAGAGGCCATATGGCCTCTCTTTTTATCCTGCTAGAATACCAGAATATTTTTCTTTATAATGATATAACATTACAATATTTAATAGTAGTAATAGTGCTGCTGGACCAATATTTGCCATATCTAACGTTAGGTGAAAGAGAACCGCATTTACAGAAACACTCATTAATATTATAGCCATTAAGGCAGCAAATTTGTCTAGTAATAATGCTAGTCCAGCTACAATTTCAACAATTGCAACTAAGGTCATTGTCTTTGCAGACATTAAAGCGCCAAAATATGCGCCAGCAGCTT
>CAZAPO010000336.1:0-4044 GCA_964487005.1 uncultured Flavobacteriaceae bacterium | reverse complement strand
GTAATTAGCTGCACCAGTAATTGATCTTTATTATCTTCTTCAAAGGTCTTGGCAGTAAAACTGCATGACGCGAAGGCCAATAATAACGTAAGTAGTAATAGGTTAAATTTCCTTTTCATAAATCTCCGCTTTTATCTTAGGTTTATTTTTTAACTAAATTAAAGAAAAAATTATGCCATCTTTAAGTTAGCGTACTAATTTTTTGTTAAACGCCGTAAATTAAGGAATTCAAGTCGAATTTACTTACTTTTGTAACGCATCTATTATTTATCAAATTACATGCCTAAAAAACCCCTAATCCTTGTTACTAACGATGACGGTATTACTGCTCCAGGTATTCGCACCTTGATTAAGGTAATGAACACCATTGGAGAAGTTATTGTTGTTGCTCCAGACAGTCCACAAAGTGGCATGGGGCATGCTATTACTGTAAATGATACTTTGTATTGCAGAAAAGAACATATTGATGATGGTCCGCAAGACGAGTATAGTACCTCTGGCACACCCGCCGACTGTGTTAAACTTGCCAGACACGAAATATTAAATCGCGTGCCTGACTTATGTGTTTCAGGGATAAATCATGGATCTAATTCATCAATAAATGTTATTTATTCTGGTACTATGAGTGCGGCCATTGAAGCTGGCATTGAAGGTATCCCAGCCATTGGTTTTTCGCTTTTAGATTACAGTCATGAAGCCGAGTTTGAACATTGCGAAGCGTTTGTAAAACGTATTTCTTTAGAAGTGCTTAATAACGGGCTACCTAAAGGTGTGGTGCTTAATGTAAATATCCCTAAGCTAAGTGACGAGCCCATTAAGGGTGTAAAAGTTTGCAGGCAAGCCAAAGCCAATTGGATAGAAGAGTTTGACAAGCGACAAAACCCTTATGGAAAAGATTATTATTGGCTCACAGGTAAATTTGTGAATTTAGATAAAGGTGAAGACACCGATGAGTATGCGTTGTCTCAAAACTATGTTTCGGTAGTACCGGTTCATTTTGACCTCACTGCTCATCATACCATTCAAGAAATTAATTCGTGGAATTTAAATGCATAAAAAAAACGTTATAACGGGTATTATTGTTGGTCTGGTAGCCAACGCAATTGGATTGTATTTTGCTGCTTTATTATTAGGCAATGGTGATGATCCTTTTAATGTTATAAAGGCTGCAAAAACCGAAGGGTTTCTAGGAAAACTAGTAAGTTTAGGTGCCATTTTAAACTTAATAGCCTTCTTTGTTTTTATTAAAAAGAAACAAGATTATAAGGCCAGAGGTGTACTTATTGCTACCATTTTTATAGCCATTTTTACCTTTGTTATCAAGTTGTAAATCATGAAATACTACATCATTGCAGGAGAAGCTTCTGGTGATCTTCATGGATCTAATCTCATGAAATCATTAAAAAAACAAGATCTACATGCCGAGTTTAGATTTTGGGGTGGCGATCTTATGCAAAATGTTGGTGGTACCTTGGTGAAACACTATCGCGAGTTGGCTTTTATGGGTTTTGCCGAGGTAATTATGAATCTAAGAACAATTACCAAAAACCTTAGTTTTTGTAAGAAAGATATCGGCGATTTTAATCCTGATGTCATTATTTTTATTGACTACCCTGGTTTTAATTTAAGAATTGCCAAATGGGCCAAAGCGAAGGGATATAAAACCCATTACTATATCTCACCGCAAATATGGGCATGGAAAGAAGGAAGAATTAAAGATATTAAGCGAGATGTTGACAAAATGTACGTGATTTTACCGTTTGAAAAATCATTTTACGAAGACAAACACAACTACCCCGTTGAATTTGTTGGTCATCCATTGATAGATGCCATTGCTAATAGACTCCCAATTGACGAATTTGAGTTTAGAACTCAACACAAATTAAATGATAAACCCATCATTGCCTTACTTCCTGGTAGCCGTAAGCAAGAGATAAAAAAAATGCTGTCGGTGATGCTTAGCGTGGTTGATGATTTTCCTGAATACCAATTTGTAATAGGCGGCGCTCCTAGTCAAGAATTTAGTTTTTATGAGCAATTTATAGACAACAATAATGTTAGTTTTGTTAGTAATAAAACCTATGACCTATTAAGTGTATCGACCGCGGCATTAGTGACTTCGGGGACGGCTACTCTAGAAACTGCTTTATTTAAAGTACCTCAGGTGGTTTGCTATAAGGGCGGTTGGATTTCTTATCAAATTGGGAAACGCTTAGTAAAACATATCAACTATATTTCTTTAGTTAATTTAATTATGGATAAAGAAGTTGTTACTGAACTTATCCAGGATAATTTAACTACAAAAACATTAAAAATGGCATTAGCAGTAATTCTAGATGAGTATGAGCGTACCAAATTCTTTATGAATTACTATGAACTGGAAAAGAAATTAGGGGGTAGAGGTGCCAGTGAAAAAGTTGCTTCTTTAATTATTAATTCCTTAAATTAGCATAAAACCCCAAGTTTTATGCGCGTTTTAGCCTTTCTACTTATAAGTATTATTTGTTTTTCTTCTTGTAAATCTTCAAAAGCGAGTGTTAAAAACAATAAGGTTACTACTTTTAACAACACCCCTACAAAGGCAGATAAAATTATTGCTACTGCACAGTCATATCAAGGTACTAAGTACAAATACGGTGGTACAACCCATAAAGGCATGGATTGCTCTGGACTGATATATGTTGCTTTTAAAAATGAAGATATTGCGCTACCGCGTGTTTCAAGAGATATGGCAAACCAAGGAACCTCAATTAACCTTAAAGATGTGCAAAAAGGAGACCTTCTATTCTTTAAAACCAAGGCCAAAGGTGGTAAAATAAATCATGTTGGTCTCGTTGTGAATACCTCTAAAAACGATATTGAATTTATTCATGCTACTACTAGTAAAGGGGTGATGACTTCCTTATTATCAGAACCGTACTGGAAGCGTGCCTTTAGAAAGGCACAACGTATTTTGTAAGACTTTTTGTATTTTTATTCTCTTTTATGAGAATATTTAATTTTTTGGTAATTAAGCTAACCCTATGCTTACTAATAGGTATTCTACTAGGTCATGCCATCAAATTTCCCTTAAGTTTTGTGTTTCTAATTGAGGGGCTTTTGCTCACGACCCTTTGCTTACTATTGATTTTTAAGAAAAGACAGTACTTTAAAAATATTTGGTTTGGAATCTTAGTATTTATCTCATTTGTGGCATTAGGTGCACTAACAACTGCCCTACATGATGCAACTAACAACCGATCACACTATACTTCTTTAGCGAAAAATCTAACAGATTCAAATGTTGAAATTACATTTAGAATTAGAGCCGTATTAAAATCTAGTTATTATCACCATAAATATATTATTGATATTTTAAATATTGACAAGCATTACGTTGTTGGAAAATCAATTTTATATATTCAAAAGGAAGCTAACGATTCATTACTTCAGGTGGATGACACCTTTTTTACACGTACGAGTCTAGAAGAAATTCCAGCTCCTTTAAATCCACATCAATTTAATTACAAAAAATACCTCGAACGCAATCATATTTATCATCAATTATCTCTTAAACATACAGATTTACTTCCTGCAAGTAAACATAAACATACCCTTTTTGGTTACGCCCATTTTATTAGAACCCAGATTACCAAGAACCTATCTAAATTTCCAATTCAAGCTGATGAGTTATCTATAATTAATGCACTATTATTAGGGCAGCGTCAAGATATTTCTCCAGAAGTCTATAGGAACTACACACAAGCTGGTGCTGTTCATATTCTTGCTGTTTCGGGGCTTCATGTTGGTATTTTGCTACTCTTGTTAAATATCGTTCTTCGGCCATTTGAATTGCTCAAAAATGGAAATGTTATTAAAACAGTTATTCTGGTAATTTTGTTGTGGTTGTTTGCACTTATAGCTGGTCTTTCGGCCTCTGTAGTTCGTGCAGTATTTATGTTTACCATCTTCGCAATTGCCATGAATTTAAAGCGTCCTACTAACAGCTATAACACCGCTGCCATTTCAATGTTTTTTTTACTACTTATGAAACCTAATTTCATT
>CAZAPO010000335.1:0-2935 GCA_964487005.1 uncultured Flavobacteriaceae bacterium | reverse complement strand
GTTGGGAGAAGATGGACTTTTTACAAATGTATTTTATGAATTAGAGGATCCTCTTAATGTTATTAGAAATAATGAGCAAAGAATTTATCTGCTAAAACAACTCGTAAGAGAATCGGCGTGGATCGTTCAAGTGGCTATTGGTGTTAAAGAATATTCTGAGGGGTTGGCTCAATATATTCAGGAAAATTATCTCAATTTAAATTAGTCATGCTCCAGAAATGAAATGGTTTGTTGTATCTAAAATTTACCATTCACATTTTTGAGTATCTTTAGATACCAACCAAATTCTTATGATTACCTTTTTTCGACGTTTGCGTCAACAGTTTTTAACACAGAATCGTTTTAGTAAATATCTCATTTATGCAGTTGGAGAGATCGTGTTGGTGGTTATTGGGATTTTGATCGCTTTAAGCATTAATAATTGGAATGAGCAACGAAAAGAAAACAAACTAGAACAAGATTATTATTGCAAACTTCTTGAAGATGTTCAACAAGATTTAGTGCAAGTAAACAACCAAATCACAAATACTGTTAATAGAATAGATGCTTGCAATAATGTTCTTCAAATGTTACAGGGCCCAGACCCAAAACTAGATATCTTGATGGAAGAAAATCTTAACGCATTGTCTTTAATAACCTATACAATTAGACCCAATAATGCAGCATTTGAAGACCTAAAATCAAGTGGTAATTTAAACATCCTAAAAGACAATAATATAAAAACTAGTGTGATTGATTATTATTCGATGTTAGAGGGTATGATTGACGTCATGAATATCAATGCCGATGGTGCAGTAGATGTGTTTTTTAACAAAGAAAGTTACAATGAAATAGGGTGGCATCACATAAGTTTTGTTAAAGAAGGGATTGATATGTCTAAGGTAGATTTTCATAAACTAAATCCATCAAAAGAAATAAATGATGATTTCATTGAACAACTAACTAGTGATGCGGTATTCTTTATTGGCGCTAATGCGCGTGTAAAAAATTTATATGAGACCGTACTTCCAGAGATTAATAAAATGATTGCTTTGCTTGAAACAAAATGCATACCAACCAATGACTAAAATCCTTGGAAAAACACCTGTAGCTATTGTCTCAAAACAGGTTTAGTTAGTACCTTATTTAAACGATTTCAATACTCGAGCTATTTGAGGAGATGCGTAACCATTTGAGAACACTTCTTGAAGTATTAAAAAATAAATTAAATAGGTATTGAATTAGAAACTATTCAGCAATCCAATCAAAAAATTTATGCTTAATGTTAAGCTTTTCTTGTTCAATATAGGTGATAAAGGCCTCAGCAACAATAGAGAGATTTTTGCTTTTTAACCATACAAGATTCCATTGTGTATGAAGGGGTAATCCTTTGCATGGGATTACGGATATCTCTCCCATATCAATAGCGTTTTTAATTCCAATAATAGGCATGATAGAATATCCAAGACCAGCAATAACAGCTTGTTTTAATGCCTCGTTAGAGGTAAGCTCAATTTTTTTTGTAGTTGGAAAGTTTCGCCCTTGAATAAAGGTCTCCATGGCATTCCTCGTAGCAGAACCAACTTCACGATACAGCAGCGGTTCTTTTTTAAAAATGGTCGAAGGTGAAAATTGCAAATTTTCAACACGCTCAGTAGCACCTACGAGATAGAGGCTATTTTTTAAGAGCGGAAGCGTGTTTAATTCCAGATGGTCAGGTAATACAGAAACAAGTGCAAAATCTACTTTATTTTCTTCAAGATCACGTATTACATTTTGCTTATTGGTAACATCCATTGAGAAGTCTATTTCGGGATGATCGTTCACAAAACCTGTGAGGTAATAAGGCATTAAGTATTTACCAGTTGAAACTACAGAAATAGAAAGCTTACCGGCTAATTTCCCTTGATAGAGTTTGGTCTTATATTCAATAGAAGACACTTCCTTTAAAATGGTTCTAACCGTTTGAGCAATTTCTTCACCAAAAGAGGTAACATAAAGTTTTCTCCCAATGACTTCAGTAAGAGGTAATGGAAACTGCTCTTGAAACTTTTTGAGCTGAATAGAAACCGCGGGCTGGGTTAAAAAAAGCGACTCGGCGGCTTTAGTTACACTTTTTTTATGTACCACCTCAAGAAATATTTGAAGCTGATTTAATGTATAATGCATAAATAAAGTTTATGTAAATGATAATAAATATAAATAAAAATATATGAATTATTTACTTCAACTTTGCATTGTAATTTAAAATTTAAGTAGTAATCATGATTTCAACAGCAATAGCACACGACCTAAAATTAATTGAAGGAGAGTTCACCCCGTCTGAAGCTTTAGACATTATTAATGGGTTAATTAAACAAAAGATTAATTTTCATAAAGTTCATAGATTATCAATGTTTGAAGGAGATGTAAATTGCGACACAAGCATTGACGATAATCGTGTTTCTCAATTATTAAAAAGTAAAGAAGATTTTAAAGCCTTTTATAATGAGGCCAAAACACTAAACAAAAATGTAAAAATTAGTGGAACATTAGAATTTGAATTTATTGATTGATTGATTTGCTCTTGCATCTATGAAAAAGAAAAATTTGATGTAAGCAAGTTTAGTTCCTCACACCAATTTTTTGAAAGGATAACTTTGGTGAAGGATAATTAGTTTTCAACCATCCAGAAATGGATGGTTTTTTTGTGTCAAGTTTTGAATATATTTATAGAACCAATTAGGTTTGTTATTAATTCGAATCATATGACACAAAAAGATAAACGTTCGTGGTTACGAGTTGTAATTGATGTTCTGGAAGCTTTTTTTAATAGTGCTCGCAGCGATTCACGTCCTAGAAATTGGAACCAACACGTAGTACCATATGAAGATGGTTGGGCAGTACGTCGAGAAGGAAATAAACGAATCACCTCAAAACATCGAAAACAAAGTACCGCCATAAGAAAAGCCAAAAG
>CAZAPO010000334.1:0-4861 GCA_964487005.1 uncultured Flavobacteriaceae bacterium | reverse complement strand
CATAAACCTCAACCAATTGATCTTGAGTTTATGCAATGGCTAGGCGAACATATGATTCCGTTCTCTATTATCTTTACGAAAGCCGACAAGTTAAAACCAAAAGCCATTGATAATCATGTTGAGGATTACAAAAGTGTACTTTTAGAAACTTGGGAAGAAATGCCAAATTATTTTATTACCTCGGCTTCAAAAAAAATTGGCCGTGATGAAGTACTCAATTATATTGAATCAATAAATAATGAGTTAAATTCAATGACTTAATTTTCTAAGACAAAATCAAGTGGCTGACCCATGCTTCCATTTGGAAAGCTTATCCCTAAAAGAGCAGAAATGGTAGGTGCTATATCTACAATTCTTGTTTTCTTAAACGTACCTCCTTGTTGTATACCCTTACCAAAGAATATCAGCGGTACGTGCGTATCATAATTTAAACCACTACCATGTTGTGAACCTGTCATACTATAAGAAATAACCGCTGGATCATAAACATATATAACGTCACCAGAACGTCTTTGATTAAATCCATTTTGCAGCAACTGCTCTATTCCCGAACTAAAAGAACCATTACTCATAGCATAAGCTGGATAGGCCTTGTCTATATAATAATAATTAATAATTTCATTCACAATCGCGTCTTGAACATCATGTAAATTAAGCCCTTTTTCCTTGATTCTTTGATGATTCAAGAAAACTTGATTATTACTAACATTCTCAACTAAATCTTCGGACCCATAGGTTTCTCTTAAAAAGTTAATAAACCTACCTCTGGTTTGAGCACTGCTAACATAACCAGAAGGAATCTTTAAACTTTTTAAATATGATGGGACATGAACAGCACCATGGTCGGCAGTTAAAAATACCGTGTAATTTCCCTTACCAACTTTTGTGTCTAATTGGATAAATAAATGCTCCAAATCTTTATCCAATCTTATGTATGTGTCTTGTATTTCCTTTGAGTTAACTCCAAAATTATGTCCTATATAATCTGTACTGGAGTAACTTATTGTCAATACATCAGTAAATTCGTCGCGACCTAATTTTTCACCATCAATAGCCGCCAGTGCAAATTCTGTTACGATGTTATTACCGTAGGGTGTTGATCTTAATATATCGAATCCTCCATTTTGTTCGCTTAAAGCTTTTAAATCATATGGAAAGGCTGCTGTTTCTTTGCCAATAAATCCACCTTCAAAATCATTTATATCACTACCACTTTCTAGGTAGGTAGAAATTTCATAATAAGTATCCCAAGTTTTTAAATACTTCTCTACATGATCTCCTTTGTTAAACTTCTTTACCCAATCTGGCAATTCGCTCATATAAAAAGAACTTGTAACAAAATTTCCTTCGTCCATTCCATGGAACCAATAGGCTGCATTTGCAGTATGTCCAGCCGGCAGAACCGCTCCACGATCTTTAATAGAAATTCCAATTGTCTTTCCACGCATTTGAGAGAACAATCTATTTTCATCTGCAAAAGTGGTTGTTTTCATTCTATGCGGTGACATTTTACCTGCATCACTCTCTGTTCCAATGGAAGTCATTGTAGTATCTCCAGCACAATACACACTTTTTTTTATCTCTTTGTCATACCAACTATTTGAAATAATACCGTGATACTTTGGCGTCGTTCCTGTAAAAACCGAAGCATGGCCAGGTCCTGTATAGGTTGGGACATAGTTAAAGTGATTGTTCTTACAATTAAATCCTTCGTTTATCATTCTCAAAAACCCGCCTTCTCCAAATCTATTTTGAAATCTGGTTAGGTACTCATACCTCATCTGATCTACTACAATACCAACAACCAATTTAGGGTTATCGTTTATGTTTTGTGCTTCACTTATATTCACAAAGCTTAGGCTAAACACAAAAAAGGCGCTAATGATTTTTCTCATTTTTCATTTTTTTGGATAGACAATAAAAATACATCTTTTACCATATTCTTATGGCATTATTGAGTTAAATAATAGTAGTATTTTTTTACTTTAGCAGTAACTTTATAATAGATGACATACTTAAGCAATATTGGCCTTTATTTTTTAATGGTCAAAGAAATGTTTCGCAAGCCAACAAAGTGGTCTGTAATGAAAGGTTTGATATTAAAAGATATCGATGACCTGGTTATTGGTTCATTAGGGATTGTTGCATTTATTTCATTTTTCGTTGGAGGAGTTATTACTATTCAAACTGCCCTAAATATTGAAAATCCTTTAATTCCAAAATATTTGGTGGGGTTTGCTACTAGGCAATCTGTGGTGCTTGAATTTGCACCTACTTTTACCTCAATTATTATGGCTGGAAAGGTGGGATCTTTCATTACATCTAGCATTGGAACCATGCGCGTAACAGAGCAAATTGATGCGCTTGAGGTAATGGGAATCAATCCTTTAAACTATTTGGTTTTCCCAAAAGCTGTAGCAATGATGCTTTATCCATTTGCCATTGCTATTGGAATGTTCTTAGGAATATTAGGCGGAATGGCGGCTTGCATTTATGGAGGATATACTACTTTACAAGATTATATAAGTGGGGTTCAAATGGATTTTGATACTTTTCATATGACGTACTCGTTTATTAAAACTTTTGTATTTGCCTTTGTTCTTGCCACGATCCCAGCTTTTCATGGTTTTTACATGAAGGGTGGTGCATTAGAAGTTGGTAAGGCAAGTACAACCTCATTTGTATGGACTAGTGTTGTAATTATTTTATTGAATTATATATTAACCGATATGCTCTTAGGGTAATGATAGAAGTTAAAGATTTACATAAATCGTTTGGTGATGCCCATATTCTTAAAGGAATTACAACTTCTTTTGAGAAAGGCAAAACAAGTTTGGTTATTGGCCAAAGTGGGTCTGGTAAAACCGTTTTTATCAAATGCTTGTTAGGACTATTTACTTACGAAAAGGGTAGTATTTCTTATGACGGGAAAATTTTTTCTGAACTGAATGAAGATCAGAAAATTGATTTAAGGGCTGATATTGGAATGGTATTCCAAGGAAGTGCACTTTTTGACTCAATGACCATACAAGAAAATGTGATGTTCCCATTGCGGATGTTTACTAAAATGAGTAAAAGTGAAATGGAAGATCGCGTTGATTTTGTACTAAAACGGGTTAATCTTGACGACGCTCACTATAAAATGCCTAGCGAGGCTTCCGGTGGTATGCAGAAGCGTGTTGCCATTGCCAGAGCCATTGTAAACAATCCAAAGTATTTATTTTGTGACGAACCTAACTCTGGTTTAGACCCTAAAACTGCGATTGTAATTGATAACCTAATTCAGGAAATTACAGACGAATATAACATTACTACTGTTATTAATTCTCATGATATGAACTCGGTAATGCAGATTGGTGAAAAAATAGTATTCTTACAACATGGACATAAAGAATGGGAAGGCTCTAAAGAAACCATCTTTAAAACAGATAATGAAGCCGTGACTAATTTTGTATATTCTTCTGAACTGTTTAAAAAGGTTAGAAAAATGTACTTAGAAGGAAGCAACTAATCTTTTCTTTCTCTAACCACCAAAGTGTCCAAGTCTAATCGTTCTTTTAAGAAATCAGATAATCGTTTTTGATCTGCAAGCCTAGATTCTGGTGTTGATAATGAGTCATTCCATTTGACCTCAAAAACTCTAAGTGTGTCAATTTTAGTGAAATTAGTTCGTATTTCATTTGTATATGAAAACTGATCAAGTTTATTGAAATTAATCCTTATTTCTGGTTCAATTTCTGCAAATGGTATTTGATCACGTTCTAATTTTGAAAGCTGTGCAACCTTATCTTCAAGAAAAAGAATTTTTTGTTGTTGCGACAAAAGATCAAGCGAATCTCGATATCGCAACTCCTCCATATATTCTAAATTATTACCCAAACCAAATGTAGCTTGTATAACCCTTAGTTTTGCATCTGTTAGGGTTGGGTAGTCTACAAATCTACCCTCTAGCACTTTACGGGTTTCTTCCTCAATTTTATCAGATCCAAAAGTTCTTAACACAATAGAAGACCCATTCTCGGGGTCGTATACCGGAGTTGCATTTTTCTTTATGTATTCTTTATTTGGTAACCCTTCTAATTCTTTATTTATAAACTTCGTCGCATCGTTATTAAACCTACTTTCTCCCAGTACATTTATAAACGTCCATATTGCTGGAACCATTACCACAATTGCTAAAAAGGCCGCTACTCTCGCAATTAATTTTCTGCGTTTTGAATTCGCATAACGCAACATAGGGAAACGTAAAAGTTTTAATACCATAAACGTTGCCAGTGCAATAAAAATGGTGTTAATGGTAAATAAATACATGGCACCCAATGCATAATCGAGGCCTGTAACCACTTGCCCTTTTAAATTAATGGCTGTTTCACCACTTAACGCTTTCGCCAATCCATAACCTGCGGTACATAAGGGTGGCATTAAGGCTGTAGCAATAGCAACGCCAAAAATTACTGATGCTATTGTTCCTTTTTTGGTTCGTGCAATTATTAAGGCTAAACCACCAAAAAATGCAATAAGCACATCGCGTATGTCAGGACTTGTTCTACCCAATAGTTCTGATGTGTCCTCATTTAATGGAAATAAATAGAAAAATAAAAAGGCCGTTATTAAACTTAGCACTATCATCGTGGCCAAGTTTATCATAGATCTTTTTAGCGTATCAATGTCATTTAATGCAATCGACATTCCTACACCAAGAATTGGCCCCATTAAGGGTGAAATTAACATGGCTCCAATTACCACTGCTGTCGAATTTGCATTTAATCCAACCGAAGCTACAAATATTGAACATATCAAAATCCAAGCTGTTGCTCCTTTAAACGGAATATCTCCCTTTATGGCATCAATTGTAGCCTCT
>CAZAPO010000333.1:0-7794 GCA_964487005.1 uncultured Flavobacteriaceae bacterium | reverse complement strand
CCTGCTGCCGATTTAAACATCTTTGGTTTAAATGAAGAATTAAATGTAGATTTTATTCATGCCATGACCAGACAAACCAATAGCTCATGTTTATTTGTAAAAGACTCGGGCCATGAAAGTATCTTGGCTTAATATTTCTCGTCAATCATTTTCTACCCATTTAATTTATTCTTTCCTGTCTTTGAATTTGTTCTAAGAAGACGTCTCTATTGATGAAAATTATCAAATTTTACAGTTAACCCCCTTATTCTCCCACTTATTACTAATTCGCTACCAGTTATTAATTCACAATTATTTAAGACTCAATTAATTAACACCTTTACCCCGCGAAGTGGGATTTAAAACCATTTTTTTAGGGCTGGTACTGGTTGCTAACCCTTGAAAACTTTGGTTTTTCTGAATGCTAACTTTCCTGGTAATTCGGGAGAAAAAAAAGTAATCCCCAAGATCGCTTCATAAACATTTAACTTAAAAATTTGTCCAAATGGAAAAAAAATTACAAAATGAACAATGGCGGGTTTTAGGCAATAAAAATGCCTGGCTTTTAACCCTCTTACTGGTTATGGTCTGTAGTACTATAACCATGGCACAGGTTTCTATTAAAGGGAATTTAACCTTGTCATCTACTACTGAGTTTAGCGCTGGTAGTAACCAACTTAGTAGTGACCTTTCTGGCGCTATTGATGGTAATGTTGATCCTAATGATGTGTCAACGCGCGTATTGATTGGATAAACCATAGAATTATAGATTTTATCAAAATATTGCTTTATTTTGATGCACAAACCAACTAAATATATGCTATGTAACTGCAGTAGTGCAGCATAGTGTATGATAATTACATTCTATGAATTCTTTCTCAAAATTTATTACACTTTCCTTGAGTCTTTTTATACTAGTAGCCTGCGGTGATTCAGTGCCTACCTTAAAAAATACAATTACTACTCAAGTTCAAGAAATTGAAGGTGATGTTGCTGTGGCTTTTAGTAACTTATCTAATCCAGCTGATACGCTATTTATTAATATAGATGAGGAATTTCATGCAGCAAGTACCATGAAGGTTCCAGTAATGATTGAATTATTTAAACAACAAGCAGAAGGTAAGTTTAACTTAACTGATACCATTACATTAAAGAATGAGTTTAAAAGTATTGTAGATGGTAGCCTTTATACCATGGATATTGGAGAAGATAGTGATGATGATGTTTATGGTAAAATTGGTCAAGAAGTTACACTCTACGAAATAATGGTTCCAATGATCACTACTAGTAGTAATTTGGCCACTAATGTGTTAATTGAGCTCGTGGATGCAAAAAAGGTAACGCGAACCATGCGTGATTTAGGAGCAAATAAAATAGAAGTATTGCGAGGTGTTGAAGACCAAAAAGCCTATGATTTAGGGTTAAGCAATTCAACTACAGCGCGTGATTTGATGGTTATCATGAAAGCAATTGCCGAAGGTAAGGCTGGTAATGAGAAGGACACTCAAGAAATGCTTGATATTCTAAAAGCTCAAAAATGGAATGATATGATTCCAAAATACTTACCTAAGGATATTGCTGTTGCTCATAAGACGGGATCAATTACTGGTGTACATCATGATGCCGGTATTGTTTACCTCCCTAATGGTGATAGCTATGTAATAGTGCTATTATCAAAGAATTTAAAAGATTGGAATAAGGGTACAGAGCAACTAGCGAAAATTTCTGAAACAATATTTAACGATTTGATTAACAATTAAATAAACAATCTTATTTAAACTCTTTATTTATTCAAAACCTTATTGATACCTTTCATTACCATTGGTTCTAAAGTTTTGTATCCTTGTAGTGTTAAATGCACTTCATCATTCGTTAGTTCACTTGGCAAGCCAAACTCTTTAGTCACGAGTTCGTTATAGTAATCAACGTATACAAAATTGTTTTCTTCAGCAAAGGTTTTAAGCAACCTATTTAATTCGGCAACTTTTTCTATTGGATTAATGTGCATTCGCCAAGGGAATTCTTTTGCAGGTAGTACTGAACATAAAACCACTTCAATATTATTAGCTTGGGCTAATTGACACATAGATTTTAAGTTACCAAAAATCGCTGCTACTGTAATTGGACCCTGATTTTGAGCAATATCATTGATACCAGCCAATATTACCACAGCCTTAGGTTGCAAATCAATTACATCTTGACGAAAGCGAACCAACATTTGCGATGAGGTTTGTCCACCAATTCCTCTATTAATAAAAGCTGGATTATCAAAGAAGGTTAATTCTTTATTCTTCCATCCTTCGGTAATAGAATTGCCCATAAAAACTACACGTTTCGTCTCAATTGCCTTTTTCATAAGCTGTTGATTATCATTTTTAAATCGATTCAAATTTGCCCAATCTTGTGCTTGTGTAATTGAGACTACTAAACTAAAAACAAAGAGTGTTATATACTTCATAAATTATCTTATATGACTTCCTGCGTTCATATCAATAGTACTACCAGTAGCGTGGTCCATCAATCCTGAACACATTAAAGCGACTAAAGGAGCAATATGATGGGGTTCAGTAAGTTGGTTAAGTGAAAGCTCATCAATTATCTTACTTTCTCCGTATTTATCAATAAAAGATGCGGCCATTTGTGTTTTGGTAAATCCAGGTGCAATAACAAACGATTTGATATTATCTTTTCCAAAAGATCTTGCCACTGTTCTTGCCAATGAAGTTATACCTCCCTTTGATGCAGCATATGCCAAATACTCTTCAGTTTCACCTCTAAATACAGCCCTACTCCCAATATATATTAATCGGCCTCCACCATTTGCTCTAAAATGCTCTAATGCTAGCTTTGTTAGTATTCCAACCGAATCTAAATTGATTCGGATAGTTGAATTCCAAACAGATAACCAATCATTCAAAGGTTGATCTGTGGGGTGTGCTCTATAAATTCCGGCATTTAAGACAATAGTATCTATGCGGCTGAAGGCATCTAATACATTGTTAAACAATTTGGCCACTTCCTTCGTTTCTTCAAGATTGGCTTGAAACAATCGTGCATCATCACCTTCATTTAGAATACTTTTAGCCCCAAATTTATCGGTATTATAATGCAGTGCAACATTGGCCCCATGATCTATTAAATGCGTAGCAATGGCCTTCCCAATTCCTTTTGACGCACCTGTCACCAATATATTTTCCTTTGTCAAATCAAACATTCCCAAATATAAAAAGAGAATTGCACATCCTTAATAAAAGATGTGCAATTCGTTCATAAAATTATAGTTGGTTAGTTAATTGAGCTCTTTTTTTGCTTTTATAACAGCTTGTGCTGCAGAAACTCTTGCTATTGGAACTCTATATGGAGAACAACTTACATAATTCATCCCTGTGTCATTAAAGAATTCGACTGAGCTTGGTTCTCCACCGTGCTCACCACAAATACCTACTTTTAGCGACGGATTTGTCATTCTTCCTCTTTCAGTACCCAGTTTCACTAATTGTCCAACTCCTTCCCTATCAAGTACTTCAAACGGATCATTCTTCAAAATTCCTTTTTCTAAGTACGTTGGGAAAAATTTACCAGAATCATCTCGAGAATATCCATAGGTCAATTGTGTTAAATCATTTGTTCCGAAAGAGAAGAAATCTGCATGGTTTGCTATTCGATCTGCCAATAACGTGGCTCTTGGTATTTCCATCATTGTTCCCACCTGGAAATCAATTTCATCATTGTACTCTTCAAATATCTTTTTGGCAGTTGTTCTAATAATTTCTTCCTGTTGTGTAAATTCTTTCAGTGTACCCACCAATGGAACCATAATCTCTGGTTTGGCTTCAATACCAAGCTCCTTAAGATTTAATGCAGCTTCTATAATAGCTCTTGTTTGCATTTCGGTTATTTCTGGATACGTATTACTTAGACGACATCCTCTATGCCCTAACATTGGATTGAATTCTTCTAATTCGGCAACTTTATTTTTCACTGCCTGCAAAGAGATATGCATATCTTCTGCTAGTTCTTTTTGTGTAGCGAGTTGATGTGGTACAAATTCATGCAATGGTGGATCTAGTAATCGAACTGTTACTGGAAGTCCCTGCATAGCCTTAAAAATAGCTTCAAAATCACTTCTTTGCATTGGTAGCAACTCATCTAATGCTTGCTTTCTTCCTTTAACTGTATGGGCCAATATCATCTCACGCATCGTTTTTATTCTATCAACCTCAAAAAACATATGCTCTGTTCTTGTAAGTCCAATTCCTTGTGCTCCAAAACTTCGTGCTATTTGTGCATCTTTAGGTGTGTCGGCATTTGTTCTTACTTCTAACTTAGCGTAAACGTCTGAAAGTGTCATTAGTTCTGCAAACTCACCACTTAGCTCAGGTTTAATTGTACTTATTTTACCTTCATAAATATTTCCTGTAGAACCATTAAGTGAGATCCAGTCACCTTCTTGAAACTCTTTATCACCAATAGTCATTTTTCGTTGTTTGTAATCAATTTGAATGGCTCCTGCACCCGAAATACAACATTTACCCATACCTCTAGCAACCACAGCCGCGTGAGAAGTCATACCTCCACGAGCTGTAAGTATACCTTTTGCGATATTCATTCCTTCCAGATCTTCTGGAGAAGTTTCCATTCTTACCAAAATCGCATTTTTGAATTTATGAGCTTCATCTGCAAAAAACACAATTTGACCTGTGGCAGCACCTGGTGATGCTGGAAGACCCTGAGCTATTGAGGTAGCTCTGTTCAATGCTTTTGGGTCAAAAACTGGATGCAATAGTTCATCTAGCTTATTAGGCTCTATTAATAACAATCCTTCTTGATCACTAATTAAACCTTCTTTATATAGGTCCATCGCTATTTTAACCATTGCAGCTCCTGTTCTTTTACCATCTCGAGTCTGCAAAATCCAAAGCTTACCGTCCTGGATCGTAAACTCCATATCTTGCATATTGCGATAATGTTTTTCTAAAGTATCTTGATAGGTATTTAACTCTTTATACTGCTTAGGCATTAATTCTTCTAGTGATGCAAAGTTTGCCAATCTCTCTGTTTCATCAATCTTAGCCAGTTCTGCCCATCGTTGCGAACCAATTTTAGTAATTTGTTGCGGTGTTCTTACACCTGCTACCACATCTTCTCCCTGTGCGTCTAGTAGATATTCGCCATTAAAAATATTCTCACCAGTGGCTGCGTCTCGCGTGAAACAAACTCCCGTTGCAGAATTTTCCCCCATATTACCAAACACCATGGCTTGTACGTTTACTGCTGTTCCCCACTTTGCTGGGTAACCATGCATATTTCTATAATATACAGCACGATCTCCGTTCCAACTGTTAAATACGGCTACTATAGCTCCCCATAGTTGATCCCAAGGGTTCATTGGAAACTCAATTCCCTTTTGTTTTCTAATTATATCTTTAAAATCATATACTAAATCCTGAAGATCCTGCACTGTAAATTCTGTATCCAGTGTAATACCTCTTTTTTCTTTAAGGTTTTCCATTACCTCTTCAAAAGGATCTATATCGTCTTTAGATTCTGGTTTCATTCCTAATACAACACCTCCATACATTTGTATAAACCTTCTGTAAGAATCCCATGCAAAACGATCGTTATTAGTCTTTTTAGCAAGTCCAATTACTGCTTCGTCATTTAATCCTAAGTTTAACACTGTATCCATCATCCCTGGCATAGAAACGCGAGCACCCGATCTAACTGATATTAATAACGGATTTTTATTATCTCCAAACTCAGTATGCATTTGGTTTTCTATGTTCTTGATGGCGTCAACAACTTCATCATGCAATATTTCTATTACCGCTTCTTTACCTAGTTTGTTATACTCTGTACATACGTCTGTTGTAATGGTAAATCCAGGCGGAACCGGGATACCTAAAGCACTCATTTCTGCTAAATTTGCTCCTTTTCCACCAAGAAGATTGCGCATCGTGCTATTTCCTTCTGTAGTTTTACCACCAAACTTGTAAACTCTTTGTTTTACTTCTTGCAATAACTCCATAATCAGTTGTTTTTGTTATAAAATTGAACTGCAAAATTACCACCCATAATCCCTTTCAAGAATGACTTAAGTCATGTTTTGTAGTAAAACTATGTAACTTTTGATACAAAAAAAGGCGATCTATTTAGATCACCTTTGTTATATTGATTAATATCTATTTATTCGAGCGCTTTTAGCTTTTCCTTTGCATTTTTTGTAACGAAACCATCAGTATCTAAACGTATTGCTTTTTTGTATAATTCAATGGCTTTTGTTTTATCTCCTGCCTTTGCAAATGCTTCTGCCAAACTATCCCATGCGTTTGCTGATTTAGGATATAGGTCTGTAATCATTTGAAAAACAAAAATGGCTTCTTTTACTTGTCCACTACCTAACAAATTATACCCAGCACGATTAAATTGGCCCTCAAAATCGAAAAAGCGATAACTTTTATTATGCACCATTCTTGCTGCCTCACTTTTTAACTTTTCTACTTCACCTTTCATAAATAGATCTGTAAAATAGGTCATAGGGTCTAATATATAATTGGTCTCGCTATAGTTTAAGGCTGCTTGCAATACTGGATCTTGATTTGTTTTGTATTCCTCAAAACTCATATCCACTGCAATATGCGGTGGGGTCCAGTCGTTATTTTCCCATTGCGGTTTATCTTGCCACCAAGCAAACGACAAATAAACTGGTATGTTACTATTTGGTAATCTTACGGTTTGATTATCACCATAAAAATTAATGTTTTCTGCCGTTGGTTCACCTACAAATACTGCATTGGTGTAATTACTCATTTCATTAACCAAATTTTGGCAAGCCGAAAAGGTTCTTCTTCCTAAAATGACAAACAAATTACCCACCTGATTTATTTGTTCTGATTTGATAATCTCTTTGATTACTGGCTTATTATAGTAATTATTTCCTCCTCCATTTAAGCGAACATCAATAACCAGTTTTTTCACTCCATTTTCTTCAATAAAATCAAATACACGTTTGTAAAAAGCTTCTGTATCTTCTCCTTCTTGGTGCTGTATTTGACTGTGTCTCACATAAACTGTTTCATGCTCTGGTAAGTGTTCAAAATAATATATTTTATCTTCCAGATGCCTCAAATACAATGGAGTTGTTCCTTCATTTCGGGCTTCTAAATAATCGTCATTTCCCTGAACTAAGCTATATCTTACTGGAACACGCTCTCCTTTTGGTAGAACCTTGAAACTTTCTTTGAACCGCTTACCATCTTTTTCGAAGGTGAAGCTTACTTCACTCCCTAATGTACTAATTACCTTTTGTGCATGAAGTACTTCTGGGATTCTTAGATAATTAATTCCAAATGCTTTGAAGTATTGTTCATTCTCAACCGGTACAACAGGATAAATTGCCTTTAATGCATCTTCTATTGTGGTGTCTTCAATGGCTATCAGCTTTGCGCCTAGCACAGAAGGATAATCTTTATGTACGCCTTGCACATATACTCCATCACTATAGTGATAGAGGTTTAATGGTAGTTGCCTAAAAGTAAAAGGTTCGGTTCTAAAACTTATATCAGTATGACCATACTTAAAAAGTGAAACAATCTTAGCAAACCCAACAATAATTTCATGCTCTTCTAAATTTGGAATTTGCTTGTTAAGTTGAGCAACTGCCGTTTCAAAATCTTCTTTTGTTACTTTTTTATAAAGAAACGGGTAATCATTATTTACTGTTTCTTTTAGAAAGTTAAGGTCTTCTTGCCATTGCTGGCTTGTCAATTTTTCTTGCGCATGCAAGGTCATCACCATAGAACAGATGATGAAAAA
>CAZAPO010000332.1:0-10967 GCA_964487005.1 uncultured Flavobacteriaceae bacterium | reverse complement strand
AAAACGAAGAGAAGGAGTTTGTTACCAGAGGACTGGATTCAGACCAAACGGTATCTGCCATTAAGGCCACAGAAAAAATGTTGAATATTATATAAAAAGGGTCATTTCGTGTAGATGGAAGCATTCAAAAAAAAAGTGCTTTAGACGATCGCATGACATGACATGAAAACAAAGTATAAATGAAGTTAAAAATTGCTCTACTAGCTGGGGATGGAATAGGTCCCGAAATAATTGATCAAGCCGTAAAAGTTTCGGATGCCGTAGCAAAAAAATTTGGACATGAAATCAATTGGACACCTGCTTTGACAGGTGCGGCAGCAATTGATGCTGTTGGTGATCCTTATCCAGAATCGACACACGAGATATGTGAAGCGGCAGATGCTGTATTGTTTGGTGCAATAGGACATCCAAAATTTGATAACGATCCTTCAGCAAAGGTACGTCCAGAGCAAGGGTTATTAAGAATGCGTAAAAAATTGGGCTTATTTGCTAATGTTAGACCTACATTTACTTTTCCGTCATTACTAGATAAATCACCACTAAAAAGAGAGCGTATTGAAGGTACCGACTTGGTGTTTCTTAGAGAACTAACTGGAGGTATTTATTTTGGCGAAAAAGGACGTTTAGATGCGGGTGAAACAGCTTACGATAATTGTGTTTATACAAGAGCAGAAGTTCAGCGATTGGCCAAACGTGGTTTTGAATTGGCCATGTCAAGAAGTAAGCGTCTCTGCTGTGTAGATAAAGCGAATGTTTTAGAAACCTCAAGGTTATGGAGAGAAACAGTACAAGCCATGGAAAAAGATTATCCAGAAGTTGAAGTATCATATGAGTTTGTTGATGCTGTTGCCATGCGATTGGTGCAATGGCCTAGTGATTATGATGTTTTGATTACCGAAAATCTTTTTGGAGATATATTGACTGACGAAGCTTCTGTAATTTCGGGTTCAATGGGTCTTATGCCATCAGCATCTATGGGTGAAAACATCTCATTATATGAACCAATTCATGGATCATATCCACAAGCAGCAGGAAAAGATATCGCTAATCCACTAGCCACCGTACTGTCTGCCGCTATGATGTTTGAAACGTCATTTGGTTTGCAGGAGGAGGCTGATGCCATCAAAGCAGTTGTAAACAAATCGTTAGCAGAAGGCGTTGTTACTGAAGACCTAGCCACCGAGGGGAAGGCTTATAAAACCTCTGAAGTTGGAGATTGGCTTGCTGCTAATGTTTAACCCAGCATGTAATTTAGTGATAGAAGGGTCGAGGATTTAGAATTTCACATCTATATCTAGTCGAATTCGTTCTCCGTTTTCTTTAGCAATTCCATAGGGTATAAGTTGTTCAACCAAATAATATTTTAGTTTTAAATTTACCTTTTTGTCAATTTTAAAACCACCTACAAGCTCTAGACCTTTATAGTTGGTTAAGCGTCCATCAGGTGAGCCATTTGAAGAATAATCCCATCGGGCCCAATCATTTTGCGCCATGAAGTCAACAGCCGAAAATCTTTCTAAATAGGCGTAAGTAGCTTTTAAGACAAAGTCACCTTTATGCTCAAGTGCTCCATAATTGACACCAACTACCAGTCCAGCTTGTTGGTCCTTAAGCTCTTGTGGAATACCTATATAATTACTATAATCTAAAATGTTATTATAATAGTCTAGCTCCAGAGTAAATGATGTTTCTTTATGCAACAATAGGCTAGCCCCCATATGTAGTATGGTATAATCAAGAGTGAAATTTTGATTGCCATCAGGAATGTCGGGAACATTCTTAAAAACATAAATGGCTGGATACAGTTTGAAACGTTCATTAGATATAGCTATTAATGATTGAATTCCTTGGAAGTAAGAGTCCTGCGCCAATGTAGTCCCATTTGCCGATAGTATAAAATGCCCCGCGCGAAGATCAAGATAATCAATTGTAGCTCCCTCAAAACCAAATTTTTTAAGAGCGAAAACACCTTCTGGAAATACATTATCACTCCAAAACAATTCATTTGTTTTTCTAAATGGGAAGGTGTTTTTTCCAGCCCAAAACTCCCAATCATTCCAATGCGCTTGAAAGTAAGCTTTTTCAATACCAATTGGTAAAGGTCCAAATTCTTTAAAGCCTTCACCAAGTGTTAGTTGCGGGTCTTGCTGTTTGGCGGGGTTACCGGTTCTAATTCTAAATCCAGTATGGTACCAATTACCAGCGTATGAAACTCCTGTTCTTAACCGGTAACGCAATCTGGTTCTATCATCACGAAAAATACCATCAGACATTCTGGAATTCCAATCTTGTTCAATGCGAAATCTAAAATCTCCTTCGAATTGTAATTTTGAAATTAATAAATCTTCTTGCCCAACTAATACCATAGGAATTAGTAGCACTGTGAATAGGCAAATGTAGGTTTTCAAATGTTTAATTGTTGGTTAGTAATCAGGTATACAAAATTAAACATTTGAAACCCCTTTTTTTTATGAGAACCGTTTTATTTCAAAACAATTTCATAGATACGTGATTCTTCCTCCCAGGGATGGTAACCCTGTCCCAAATAGTGAAATCCAAATTTTTCGTAGAAACCTTGATGTTGCGTACTTAAATATAAATGCTTATACCCAAACGCCTTGGCATCACTTTTGGCTTTATCGAGTAACAAAGTACTGTAAGCATTACCACGTTCCTTTTCGTCAATAAACAGTGCGCAAACCCATGGATACAAATCTCCTCGGCTAATAAAATCGTTTGTTATCAGTCCGGCGCAACCAATAATTTTGGCATTTTTTTCTAACAAATACCATTGCGGTAAGTTATTTTTGGCATGAATAGCATTGGAGATGGCATCTTCATATATAATAGGCCAAACACTTTTCCAATATTGTTGAAAATAGGCAATGGCAATGTCTTTATAGCTAGGTTCTTCTCGTACAGACAGTATTCGCATAGTGTTTTATGTTTACACAATTAAATCATGCTATTAATTTTAGGTATGTTGATGGTAAAATTCCGTATACAGATTGAAAACATTTCGAAAAATATGTTGGACTACTAAACCCTGTATTATAAGCTACTTCCGAAATGTTTGCCGATTTACTATTTAATAATTCTAGTGCTTTATGTAATCTAAAACTCTTTAAAAAATTGTTTGGAGACAAACCAATTGTTGACATCATGGTTCTATAAAGTTTAGATTTACTATACCCTAAATTTTTATGAAAATCACTTACATTAATGCTTGAATCTGACCATACATTATTGGTATATTCCAGTAATTTTAAAGTAAAGTTTTCTTCTTGAGAGGTTAATACATTAAAATGATTAGAGGTGTTGAATCCAATATTCCGATTTTCACTTTCGTATAGGTCTTTAACCTCTTGGGTTATGTTAATTTTACCATTAGAAATAAATGAGAGACCTTTGGATTTATCAATGGTTTCTTCAAAAATTTGTTCTTTACTTGATACAGGTACACCAGCGCTAATACCAATTTGAAATTGTAAATCTGGTGTAATTATTGGGTTGTATATATTTTTTATTTCGAGTGCACTATTAACTGCATTAGAAACTGATTCGAACGACATTAAATAGGTATTTCCCTTATGTTTAACTATTCGCCCATTCTGTTTGCTAATAATATTTGTAATTGATTTGTTATATCCACGTTGAGCTGCATCTAGTGTTTTGTAACCATCTCTACGCAACTTGATGGTTTTTATTTTAACTACCATGAGTGTTCTAAATGCGGGATCATTAATAATATTAAGTTTGGTGTTTTGGGATTTTTCGGGGTCTTCAATCCTACCTAAAAAAGACTCGACAATGATGTCGTTAACTTCAATAATTTTTTGTGGAACACCTCCATGCGCTTTTTCGTGTAAGTCTATTATTGCTTG
This sequence comes from uncultured Flavobacteriaceae bacterium, assembly GCA_964487005.1. Taxonomy (GTDB): domain Bacteria; phylum Bacteroidota; class Bacteroidia; order Flavobacteriales; family Flavobacteriaceae; genus CAZAPO01. The sequence goes on along the minus strand of CAZAPO010000332.1, from coordinate 7,083 downwards.
CTGGTTGGGAGCCTCGATAAGACAAAAAGCTGTTTGACGCTTTTCATCACACCAATAGGTTAACCCTCTACAATTGTATTTATGTTCGATTTTTAAATCAGCCTGATGCATTTCGGCGACATGTGCAGCTGTTACTCCATCTGGCAAATCATGAAAGTCCATATAAATTGGCATCCTCTTTTTTTTTGTAAGTTAATTATTTTCAGAAAAATAAGAAGCTACCTAAACTGTTAGATAGCTCCAAGGATTTGAACTCATTATTGCTTTACGGTAACGGGACTTATTGTTGCCGCTACTTCACTAATTGAATTTGCTGGAAAATTGCCTTTTTTCGCATGTTCTTCGATAAGCTGTTTGTTAGCTGCTTTATACACACAGTAGACTTTGTTTCCAGTTACATAGCTGTGCTGCCATTCAATTATGGGTCCCATTTCTTCTAAGACGGTACAAGAAGCCTGTGAAATTCCTTTAAGTTGCTCAGCTGTTAATTCTCCAGCTCCTGGAATAATTCTTTCAATGACATAAGTTTTCATATTGTTTTCGTTTTTAATTTTTGATTGATTTTCTTTTTGTTGTGCTTGTGAAAAATTAATAGTAAGTACAATTAGGACGAATGTTAACTTGATTGTTTTCATAATACATTGTTTTAATTATCAATAGTTCAAAACTATAAAAGGACCTATTGAGATAATTATGCATTTAGTCCAAAAAATCGCAATTTTGGTTCATGAATAAATTTTAGGTATTATTAATTATTACTATTGATTAAACTCGTTATTTTAATGTAGTATTTAAATAAATCTGGTTTTTTATATTTGAAAAACTATACACCTCATATTATGAAACACGTTCTAGCTTCTATTTTTACCTTTTGTTTTTTTATTGCTGTTTTAGCCCAAAATAATCATCCTCTTGAGGGCCGTTGGGATCTTGAGCTGCAATTAGATGGAAAAACGTACCCTTCTTGGTTAGAGGTTACAAAATCTGGTGTTTCAACCTTTGTTGGTAGGTATGTTTCTATATCAGGAAGTGCCAGACCAATTTCAGAAATTAAAATGGATGGAAATTCATTTACTTTTAAAATACCTCCACAATGGTGGGTAGATCAAGGAGCGCTCATTGTTAATGGTAACATTGATAATAAAAAACTAACTGGTGAGGTGAAATTTGAAAAGGGGAGCACCTATAGCTTTATTGGTAATCCAGCTCCAACTTTTGCATATAAAGACAAGGTTGAATTTGAGGTTGGTAAAATGCTTTTTAATGGGCATGACCTTACTGGATGGACTTTAGATGGTGAAAAACCATGGATGGTTGAAAATGGTATTTTAAAAGGCCCTGGAGGTGCTTCAAATCTTATAAGTGAAGAAAAATTTAATGACTTTAGGTTGTCTGTTGAATTTAGAATTCCAGAGGGAAGTAATAGTGGAATCTACCTTCGTGGTCGTTATGAAGTGCAAATACAGGATGATTATGGCAAGCAGCCTAGCAATATATTATTTGGAGGCATCTACGGTTTTTTGACTCCTAATCAAATGGCAGCAAAAAAAGCAGGGGAGTGGCAATCGTATGAGATCACTTTAATAGGGAACCGTGTAACCGTTGTTGCCAATGGTAAAGCCATTATTACTGATCATACGATCCCTGGTATCACCGGAGGAGCAATTGATAGCGCAGAAGGTATGCCTGGACCCATCATGTTGCAGGGAGATCACGGCCCGGTTGAATTTAGAAGGGTATTGATTATGCCAATCAAGTAATTGTTTAAATTGACATTTTTAAACACGTTTCCTAAAATTCTAAACCAATATGCTGCAAAGGATGCACCTAAAAATTGTTACCTAAGCTATACATCTAGTTTATGCCTAAATAAATTTTCGCTTTTTGTTGATCGAAGTTACTTTTAAGAAAAGGATGTGCTTCTGTATTAAAAACATGATCGTTAAAATTAAAGGTATCTTTATCAACAACAGCCAAATAGAAATACTTGAGTGTTTCTGCATAAAAATAGGTAGCTAAGTAGTCTTTAGCTTCCATTGTAGTTACATCTTCCACAGCGTGATAAGCTATGTCGTTACGACAGCATGTATTTATATCCCTCCAATACCTATTAATCATGTCTAAATAGATTTGCTTTCCAGTTATTTGATTCAGGTAGTATGCAGATTCAATAATTTCTGGATTGAGCTCAGAATTGGCATATTCTATGGTATCATCTTCATACAAATAACGAGTTGGTAAGAGGTTGTATTTTTGCCATAACCAATGCCAGGTTTCCATATTTTTTTCGGCGTTTTTAATATCGCCATGCAATGCCTGAACAGCAGGAAAGAAGGCATCGTACAAAGACATAGATCTTTTTACAATTTCTCCACTATGCATATTTACACATGCATAAAACAATTTCCCATCATATTCATCAGCATAATATTGATTAATTTTATTTAAACTGTAGGTCCATATTTTCTCGATATCAGGATCTGGGAAAAGCAGATTACTTTTGAGCAAATACTCGTAATAAGAATCTATTCCTGCCTGTAAATATGACCAGTTATTGGTCCACTCACCCGTATCGACGTTTATAAAATCACCAGGTAGACCTATTTCTGATTTCCTGTTAAAAATGGACATGGTGGCTTTTTTTGCCGCTTGATAGTATTTTGGATCTTTTGAATAATAACTTAGTATCCCAAATTCAAGTAGGTAGGTAGCTGCTTGTGCCGTGTTAACAACATTCCCTAATCCTTCTCCATGATTTCCAGCAGTCTGCCCAGTTCTAAGGTTAACTGAATGGTAAGGAATACCCGTTGGGGAATTAAATGCTGGTAATATTCTATTGCCAAAGTCAATGGCTTTGTTAAGTATTTCTGGATTTTTAGAATGGTCATATATGGCTAATAATCCGCCAAGAATTCTAATATTTACCTCAAACACTTGAACATATACATCTTGATCCCAGTCTTTTGAGAGGGCATAGTTTTCTACGAGCTGTGTTTCTTCGTTTAAACCCATAACTGCTAACGTACTATAAGCATCTATTGGTGATATACCAAGGGATTGGTCGTACCAATTATACCCTTTTTTAGAGTGTGGTAAAAGCACATCATAGCCCCAAGCATATTCTTTATAGGCATTCCATGTTCTTAACATCTCTTTCTTAATATCTTCTGCTGTATAGGATTTTGAATCGATGACAACAATATTTTCTTCAACCTCTTCCGCATTTTTTGAATTCGTGTTTGAACCACAAGATGCCATTGCTAATACAAGGGCTAGACATAAATATTTAAACTTCATGAAATTGAATTTTTAGTAGTTCTTAGCTAATTTTAATCTTAAGAAAACAAGGAATGATAAGAATCCGAAAAAAGAAAAACCTATAAAGAGGGGTAATACAGAATTGTCAATAAAACTCCCTATATAATTGGCTATTGGTACCGCCATAACTGTGGAAACAAAACCGTTTATTGCTGCTCCTATACCTGCAATATGTCCTAATGGTTGCATTGCTAAAGCTCTGAGATTCCCAAAAAGAAATCCGATGGAGAAAAACTGAATAGCAAAAAAACCGACTAATATTTCTATGCTCGGATTGTTACCATTATAATAAAGCACAATATAAAGCAATGAGATCAATACATACGCAATAGTGGCGGCGTATGCGATCTTCCACATACCAAACCTAACCACAAATCTGCTATTCAAATAGGTAGCTAACCCTACCGCAATTGCAAGGCTAGCAAAAATCATTGGAAACTTATCTACTAGATTATATTGTTGTTCAAATATTTGCTGTGCGGTACTTAAATACACCATGAATGAACCAGTAATAAAACCAGATACCAGCGTAAATGCCACGGCTGGTTCATGCTTAACAACTTCTTTGGCACCATCAATGAAAAGCATGCCCGAAAACTTGATCTTATGTTCGTTTTTAAGTGTTTCTGATTGCCGGAACCAAAACCAGATCATCACTATAATACCAAAAGCGAGATTGACATAAAAAATAGACTGCCAGTCGTAATATTTAAGTAAAAATTGACCGAGTGTGGGAGCAATTACTGGTACTAGAATAAATACCATTACCACAATCGATAATATTTTGGCCATGTAATTACCGCTATAACTATCTCTTACCATAGCTATACTTATTGTTCTAGGTGATGCCAGTCCAATACCCTGGAGTACTCTTCCAAAAACCATAACGTCAAAACTCTTGGTAGATAAACATATATAGGTTGCAATAATAAACAGTAGAAACCCAGCATAAACAATAGGTTTTCTACCAAAGCTATCTGATAATGGTCCAAAAATTAGTTGCCCAAAACCAAGTCCTAAGAATATCATGGTCACCAATTTTTGGTTTTGGTTGATATCGGTAACACTAAGATATTGTCCAATTTGTGGTAGTGCAGGCAATAAAGCATCAATCGATAAAGCTACAATAGACATTAATGAAGCCATTAAGGCAATAAATTCAAACTCGTAGCTTTGTTTGTTTTGCATCGCACAAAAGTAAGTTTTTATTTTCTACATTTAACCCATGAAGTCAGCAACTTTACCAGCTCTTAAAAAGGAGCTTCAATATCGCTCACAGGAGCAACTCATCGATTTTTGTTTAACCATGGCACGATTTAAACTAGAGTCTAAAGAATTACTTACGTATTTGGTTTTTGAGTCTGAAAACGAGGAAGCCTATATTGATAGTGTCAAGGCTTATATTGATGATACCTTTGATGAAATTAATGCCACCAATTACTATTACATTAAAAAATCTGTTAGAAAAATATTACGGCAAGTAAAGCGATATATTCGTTATTCTAAGAAGAAAGAAACCGAAGCATTGCTTCTTATTCACTTTTGTGTTAAACTAAAGCAGTTAAAACCTTCATATTCACGTAATACAGTATTAGCAAATATGTTTAATAAGCAAAAAGAATTAGCACAAAAGGCTATTGCCAAACTTCATGAAGATTTGCAATATGACTATCAACTAATAATTGAAGAAGAGTTAGCTACTTCTATTCACTAATATCATGAACAAATAGACCACTTCTCAATTTTGGCTCAAACCATGTAACCTTAGGAGGCATCAATAAGTCGTTATCAGAAATCGCAATTAATTGTTTCATACTCACGGGGTACATTGAAAAAGCAATTTTCATTTCTCCAGAATCCACACGGCTTTCTAATTCTCCTAAACCACGCAACCCACCAACAAATTCAATACGTTTGTCTTTGCGAAGGTCGACAATATTAAAAATTGGGGCTAGTACATTGTCTGATAATATGGTTACATCGAGCTCACCAATAGGATCATTATCATTAAAAGTTCCTGGTTTCGAACTAAGTTTATACCATTTTTTATTAAGATACATGCCAAAGGTGTGCAGCGCTTCAGGTCTATAGGCCTCTTCTCTAGATTCAATATTAAAACTTTGGGTGATGGCTTCAAGAACTTCATCTTCGGTAAGGCCATTAAGATCTTTTATTACACGATTGTAATCTAGAATTTTAAGTTGGTCATCTGGGAACACAACAGCCATAAAATAGTTATTTCTTGCCTGACCGTTTAACTTACTTTTACCATTATTTCTAAATTCCTGACCTACCAGCGCTCCGGCTGCGGTTCTATGATGACCATCGGCTATATATATGCTAGTAACATCATTCTTAAAAATAGATTCAATTGCTTCTAGATCTTCGCTATTATCAATTACCCACAAGCGATGTTTAATCCCATCATCTGCCGTGAAATCATAAATTGGTTTGGCCTTTTTTAACTGTTCAACACGCTCATCAATTGTAGTAACTTTTGGATATGAAAGAAACACTGGTTCATAATTAAGCTGACTACTTCTTATATGGTTTTTTCGATCTTCCTCCTTGTCTGGCCTGGTTAATTCATGTTTTTTAATGACATTATTAAAATAATCGTCTATAGCGCAGCAACCTACTAATCCTGTCTGAACATGCGCTCCCATTGTTAATTCATAAACATAATAGGCCGCGTTTTCGTCTTGAGAGATAATCCCTTTTTCAACTAATGCATCAAAATTCAATTTGCCTTTTTCGTAAATCTCTGGTGCATAAGGATTATGACTTTCATCAAAATCGATTTCTGGCTTAATAACATGGTAAAATGATAAGGGATTACCATGTGCTTCTTGCTTAGCTTCTTTAGCGTTTAATACGTCGTATGGGCGACATGCAACGGCCTTAGCGTTATCTGGTGTTGGCCGATAAGCTTTAAATGGAACAAATATTGGCATAGGGTGGCTTAGTTTTTAAGTGCATTAAATTTAATAGATGATAACTTAGATTTCAAGGCATTAAAGAATTTTTATTAACGAGTTATTCATAATTTTCGTCCGTAGATTAATTGACCACATGAAGTACCGTCAAGATCGATAATTTCTGGATAATGCCCCCAACGTTTAAAACCAAATTTTTCGAGTATAGCTACACTCGCATCATTGGTGTCTAGTAAAATAGCTAATAAACTTTCTTTTTCTAATCGTTTACAGTCACTCATGGCATGCTCAATTAATTTGCTAGCTATACCCATTCTATGGTATTTAAAATCTATGTAATAACTGATTTCAGCAACCTTAGCCATGGCTTGTCTCCCTGGACGATAAGGTGATAAATAGCAGTATCCAACGACCTTATTATCGATTTCTGCTACATAAATGGGATACTTATTAGGGTCGAACTTCGCAAACCATGCTTCCCGTTCTTCTATTGTGAATTCTTTTAAGGAACCATTGACTCTTGCACGAACCGCCTGATTAACGATTGCCACAGTTGAAGGTAAGTCACGGGCCTCTGCAAAGCGTATGTTTAAAGTATTTTTCACGTCAAATCTTACAGCAAGTTACAATAATTTGTGGCAACCATGAATTATTGGTTTTAATTTCGATTAGGACTTGCATAAGAAATCACATTTAACAAGTTGTAAAGAAATACCGAGTTATTTTTGTCTATTTTTAGCTGCAAATATTGAAGTATATGAAATTCCTAACCACATTATTTATTTGCCTAATATCATTAGGTATTGGAGCTCAAGATTTAACCTTTGAA
>CAZAPO010000331.1:0-14652 GCA_964487005.1 uncultured Flavobacteriaceae bacterium | reverse complement strand
CCATTTTGTTTTAGTTTAGTAGTATTAAACAATTGCAAGAATATCGCTCTCTCGCATCATTAAATAATCTTTTCCTTCTAGTTTTAATTCTGTTCCTGCGTATTTTCCATAAAGAACAGTATCCCCGACTTTTACGGTAATTGGTTCATCTTTAGTTCCAGGACCAACTGCAACAACATTTCCTTTTTGCGGTTTTTCTTTGGCATTGTCTGGAATAATAATTCCAGAAGCAGTTGTTGTTTCAGCTGCTAATGGTTCTATAAGAACTCGATCTGCTAATGGTTTAATGTTTAAAGCCATTTGTATTAGTATATTTTGAATTAATTATTATGGTTAACGCTTACGCGTTATTCTAAAATTATGCCAACCAAAAGTAACTGACAAACTTGCAGTTATATTGACTTAAATTAATGATACAAAAAAAGCCAACTGTAAAAGCTGGCATTTTATATTGTTGACATGACATTATTAATTTGTCGTATCGTTACTCACTGGATTTACAGGAGTAGCAGTATCTGCATTATTGTTGGTCGCTGCAGGAACTTGCTGAGAAGTTGTAGCTGCATCTTGATCTAAAGCTCTAGACTCAACGGCACCATCACCAGCTCCAATAGCGATATTAGATAATAGAATTAGGCCAATTAATAAAATGGCTAATGTCCATGTACTTTTATCTAAAAAATCTGTTGTCTTTTTAACGCCTCCTAATTGCTGGGTTCCACCTCCACCAAAAGTAGAAGCTAATCCGCCACCTTTTGGGTTTTGTACCATAACTACAACAACTAGTAGGAATGCTACAATAACGATTAAGATTAAAAATATTGAAAACGTACTCATTATTCTTTATTATTTTGTTCTTGTAATTCTTTTATTGCCTGAATTTGGTCTGCAAAGAAACCACTTTTTTCTGGATATTTCAAACTTAAAATTTTGTAAGATTGAATTGCTTTGCTATAGTTTTTCTGCTCTACATATATTCTTGCCAAAGTTTCTGTCATTAAAGAGTCTGACTTTAAACTTTCAGATTGTGCAAGATTATGTAAAGGAGCATCTTTTTTAACAGGTTGTATCTTTGGATTTGCTTCAATAAATTTATCAATCAAATCAAACTTCTTGGCCTTTACATCTTTTTCAATAGGCTGGTTTTCAATTTCTTGCTCTTCCCTTATGATTGGTTTAAAGCTTGTGATTTTTAACCATTCTGCAAATGAGTGCGTTTCCCTTTTATTAAACTCTAAAGGCTTACCAACTTCTAATACTTGTTCAGGAGATTTCTCAATATTTTGAGTGTCAACCTCTATAATAGGGTTCGTATTTTCCTGTATGATAGGCCTTGGAATTGCTTGAAATAGTTCTGGGTCAATTGTTGGTTCTGTATCCTTAATATGTTGTCTTAAGGCTTCATCAACATGAATACTATTTTGTATGGAAATATCCTCAATGTCTTTGACTTCAATGTCTTTAAGATGCTCGGTGTTTCTTTTTATATGCTCAGAAATTTCATTTTGCAAAAAGATATCAGAAGTAATAAAATCAAATAAGATGCTTCTATCGGTGGTATAGGCTGCCGTAGTTTTTAATTCCTGATTATATTTAAAACTCTCTTGATCCTTTAATCCTTTTAAATACATTGCCCTAGCCGATTGAAAGTATGGGAACTCATCAATTATTGATCGCACATCCGTTATCTGGTCCACAGTAATATTTTGTGGATTTTGCAATAGGTATGTAAAATCTGTTGTGTTCAATGTAAATGAAATTTAATTACCACTTTGCTAAAGAAGCATTAATAATATCTTGGGTTAAACGTTCAAAGATCTCGGTATGTGCTGTTTCTTTTTGAGACCCTAATAATTGAGCACTACCAGGGTAATCATAAAAGAATGAAAATCGCTGATCAAATTCGGCATCTGGATCATTTTTGTCAAAAAAGTGAACCTTTACGGCAATGGTTAGCCTGTTTTGTGCAGCAGTATTATTAGCTGTAGCGTTTGTTGGAGAAATTCGATACTCGGTGATTTCACCTTCGTAAACAATATCACCATTAGACTTCACAAGATCTAAATTCGTTTGATTTAATATTATTTCTTCTAAGGCAATCTTAAAATCACGTTCTAAACCAGGTTCAATTAGAGGAGCATTATTTTGAAAGTAATTCACTTGAAATGTTTTAGTTTCAGGTGATAGTGAAATACCTGAAAACGAATAAAATCCGCAGCTAACCACTCCCATGGTAAGACCTAAAATAATTATGATTCTTAAAAATAACTTCATCTCTATTAACCTAACGACTTGGTTCAAAATTCATTGTTAAAGATCATATTGTTTGATCTTTCTATATAAGGTTCGTTCACTAATACCCAACTCTGCAGCTGCTAATTTACGTCTTCCTTTGTGACGTTCTAAAGATTTTTTAATTAATTCTAATTCTTTGTCCTGCAATGACAATGCTTCCTCTTCTTCAATTTCTTCCGCAAAATGGTATTTATCTGGTTCGGACTCTTGAATTACTTCTACCTCTGGTGTTGTTTGCTGCGGAATTGATAATACTTCGGTTGTTGTCTGTTCCTCAGAATCATCACCATAAATCTTTTGAATTAGTCCTTCATGATCTTTTTGAACATCTTGAGCGTTACCACTTTTCATAAGTTCCATAGTGAGCTTCTTGAGATCGTTTAAATCACTTTTCATATCGAATAGGACTTTGTATAAAATCTCACGCTCTGTACTAAAATCAGATTCAGATTTGGTTTGATTCACCACAGCTGGAAGGTTTTGACCAGCATCTGGTAGATACTGTCTTAACGTTTCAGCACTAATTATTCTGTTATGTTCTAATACCGAAATTTGCTCGGCGACATTTCTAAGCTGTCTAATATTTCCACTCCAACGATACTTTTGTAATAAGTCTGTAGCTTGGTCGTCAAGACGAATGGTTGGCATTTTGTATTTTACAGCAAAATCACTAGCAAATTTTCTAAATAGCAAATGGATATCGTCCTTTCTTTTTCTAAGTGCCGGTAGATGTATTTCTACTGTGCTTAATCGATAGTAAAGATCTTCTCTAAATTTTTCTTTTTGAATGGCTTCAAACATATTTATGTTGGTGGCAGCTACAATTCTAACATTAGTTTTTTGAACCTTGCTTGATCCCACTTTAATAAATTCACCATTTTCTAAAACCCGAAGTAATCGAACTTGGGTGGTAAGGGGTAGTTCTCCAACTTCATCAAGGAAAATAGTACCACCATCGGCCACTTCAAAGTAACCAGATCGCGTTTGAGTAGCTCCGGTAAAAGCCCCTTTTTCATGTCCAAAAAGTTCGCTGTCTATGGTGCCTTCGGGAATTGCACCACAGTTAACTGCAATATATTTGCCGTGTTTTCTATGTGATAATTGATGAATAATTTTGGGAATACTCTCTTTACCAACACCACTTTCACCAGTGACCAATACCGAAATATCTGTAGGTGCAACTTGTATTGCCTTTTCAATGGCACGATTTAAACCAGCATCATTACCAATGATTCCAAAACGTTGTTTTATTGCTTGAACTGATTCCATTTTTAATTGTTTTCTGAATAACCTATTGCCTCACCCATTAATGTGGCACTGGTACAATCGGTTATTTTTACATTTACAAAGTCACCAACATTATAATGCTCTTTTGGGAAAACTACCATAGTGTTCTGGCTGTTTCGTCCTGCCCAATGTGCATCAGATTTTTTAGATGCTTTTTCAACAAGAACCTCTTCTACTTTGCCTACATGTTGTTGGGTTCTATATAAACCATGCTTTTGTTGTAATTGAATAATTTCATTTAACCTACGCTTCTTAACATCAAGAGGAATATCGTCTTCCATTTTACGCTCGGCAAGCGTTCCGGGTCTTTCAGAATAGGCAAACATAAATCCAAAATCATACTTAACGTATTCCATCAAACTTAAAGTGTCTTGATGGTCTTCTTCAGTTTCAGTTGGGAATCCTGCAATCATGTCTTGACTAATAGCACACTCAGGAATGATACGTTTAATATTGTCAATCAATTCAAAATACTCTTCACGTGTATGTTGACGATTCATTTCTTTTAATATCCTATTACTACCACTTTGAACAGGAAGATGAATGTATTTACAAATATTATCAAATTGAGCCATGGTCTCAATGACATCAAGCGTCATGTCCTGTGGGTTAGACGTTGAAAAACGAAAACGCATTTTTGGTTGTGCTTTAGCGCACAATTCTAAAAGATTGGCAAAATTTACAGCAGTAGCTTTTTGAATCTCAGATGCTTTCACAAAATCCTTTTTCAAACCACCACCATACCATAGATAGCTATCTACATTCTGGCCAAGTAGTGTCACTTCCTTAAATCCTTTGTCCCACAGATCGTTAACCTCTTCTAATATACTTTGTGGGTCACGGCTACGTTCTCGACCTCTTGTAAAAGGTACTACGCAAAACGTACACATATTATCGCACCCACGTGTAATTGACACAAAAGCAGTTACACCATTGCTGTTAAGTCTTACTGGGGCAATATCACCATAAGTCTCCTCTTTAGACAGAATTACATTTACAGCGTCTCTACCTTCATCAACTTCAGCAATTAAATTAGGGAGGTCTTTGTAGGCATCTGGGCCCACCACCATATCTACAATTTTCTCTTCTTCAAGAAACTTGCTTTTTAAGCGTTCAGCCATACATCCTAAAACACCCACTTTCATGTTGGGGTTAATTTTTTTAACGGCATTGTATTTTTCTAAACGCTTGCGTACAGTTTGCTCTGCCTTATCTCTAATAGAACAAGTATTTACCAATACAAGATCTGCATCTTCAAGATTTTGAGTAGTATTAAAACCTTCTTTCTGTAAAATTGATGCAACTATTTCACTATCACTAAAATTCATTTGGCAACCATAACTTTCAATAAAAAGCTTTCTAGTATTACCTTCCTTAGCATCTATGATGAGGCTTTCACCTTGTTTATTTTCGTCTATAATCTTTTCCATATACTATCGGGACTTTCAAGCGGACAATATTCGTGCCTGCCTGCAATAAAGCAGAGGCAAAGATACAATTAATTTAGTTTTTATGACAAAGTGTCAGTTTAAAAATTGTTTTGCGAATTGTAAAGAAACTCTGTATTTTTAAAAAGAACATTTAACTAACCATATAATGAGTTTATCAAGTATAACCGAGAAAATTAATAAGGCACCCGATCTTGACTTTGGTGATATTTTTAATCGCTGTATTGAACTTTTTAAGAAAACTTGGATTCAGGGGCTACTATTGCAGGTATTTACTGTAATTGTGATGCTCCCATTAATTATTGTTTTCTATATACCATTTGTGCTAGCCATGGTTGCCCAGGCAGAAAGTGGGTATGTAGGAGGTAATGGTCTATACGATACTTTTTTTGCTGGAATGTCAGTGATTACAGTAGTCTTATTTTTTGCTGGTATGCTAGTGCTGGGAGCAGTGTCGGTAGCATTAAATGCAGGCTTTTATCGAATAATGAAAAGATTAGATCACAATCAAGAGGTTAACACTTCAGATTTCTTCTATTTTCTAAAAGGTAAATATTTGAGTAAGTGTTTTATGTTAATGCTAATCTCAATTCTTATCGCTATTCCGTCAGCACTATTATGTTATATACCCTTAATATATGTTATGGTACCTATGTCTTTCTTTACAGCATTTTTTGCATTTAATTCAGAGTTGAGCGTTGGCGATATTGTAAGTGGAAGTTTTAAATTAGGAAATAAGAAATGGCTCATCACATTTGGTTTAATGATTGTTTCTGGATTATGTGTTTCAGTAATTTCAATGCTGACATGTGGACTAGGATCTTTGTTTTTGGCAGCATTTGCCTATCATCCAATATACCTTATATATAAGGATGTGGTTGGATTCTCTGGAAGTGATCATGATAAATATGATATAAGAGTAGAAGATATTGGAACTGAGTAAAACCAGAAAAAATATTTAGAAATAAAAACCCATCTCAGATGGGTTTTTTTATGGCCTTAGCAAAAGCTAAAATTTGCAAATAAAAAAAAAACATATACTTTTGTACCTCTAAAAAAATGAATAATGGCGAAGAATTTAGTGATTGTTGAGTCACCTGCAAAGGCGAAAACTATTGAACGGTTTCTTGGAAAAGATTTTCGGGTAGAGTCCAGTTTTGGACATATTTCAGATCTACCATCTAAGGAACTTGGTGTTGATGTAGAAGGTGATTTTAAACCTAAATATAGAGTTTCAAAAGATAAAAAAGCCGTAGTTAAAAAGTTGAAAGAATTAGCTAAAAAAGCAGAAATTGTTTGGTTAGCTAGTGATGAAGATAGAGAGGGAGAAGCAATTGCTTGGCACCTCGCAGAAAATCTAGGGTTAAGCAAAGAAAAAATAAAGCGTATTGTCTTTCACGAGATTACAAAATCGGCCATTCAAAAAGCTATAGATAACCCGAGAGGAATTGACTATAATTTGGTTGATGCACAGCAGGCACGAAGAGTCCTAGATAGAATTGTGGGTTACGAACTTTCGCCAGTACTTTGGAGAAAAGTTAAAGGCGGATTATCGGCAGGGCGTGTGCAGTCGGTGTCGGTGAGATTAATTGTAGAACGCGAACGTGAGATTGAAAGCTTTAAGCCAGTAGCCTCTTATAGGATTGATGCAGAGTTTGCCATTGCTAGTGGACAAACTTTTAAAGCAAGATTACCGAAGACTTTTGCAACAAAGGAGGAGGCACAAAAATTCTTAGAGCAAAATGCGCTAGCACAGTTTCAAGTTGCTGACCTCGAGAAGAAACCTGCTAAGAAATCTCCAGCACCACCATTTACAACATCAACTTTGCAGCAGGAAGCTTCAAGGAAATTATATTTTTCGGTAAGTAAAACCATGACTATGGCACAACGCCTATATGAAGCTGGTTTAATTACTTATATGAGGACAGATAGCGTGAACTTGTCTAATGAGGCAAGAGCAGGTGCAAAGGCTGAAATTACTGAGGCCTATGGTTCACAATATAGTCAACCAAGAAATTATACAGGTAAGGCTAAAGGGGCACAAGAAGCGCATGAGGCTATAAGACCTACCAATTTCTCTAGACACACAGTAAGTTTAGAAGCAGACCAGGTAAGGTTATACGAATTAATATGGAAGCGAGCCATTGCTTCACAAATGAGTGATGCACAACTTGAAAGGACTAATGTAAAAGTATCGGCATCTACGCATGGTGAACAGTTTGTTGCTAAGGGTGAAATGATCAAGTTTGATGGATTCTTAAAGGTATATCTTGAAGGTACCGATGAAGAAAATCTAGAGCAAGAAGGAATGTTGCCAACCTTAGCATTGCATCAACAATTAACTAATACGTATATCACCGCAACACAGCGTTATACTAGACCACCCTATAGATTTACGGAGGCATCATTAGTTAAGAAGCTGGAAGAATTGGGTATTGGTAGACCTTCAACTTATGCACCAACGATCTCTACAATTCAAAACAGAGGGTATGTTGAAAAGGGAACTGTTGATGGTGAAAACAGAAAGTACACGCAGTTAATCCTTCAAGGCGGAAGTATTAAGGATAACACACTAAGTGAAAAGGTGGGATCAGATAAAGGAAAATTAGTGCCAACAGATATTGGAATGATAGTAACCGATTTCTTGGTGAATCATTTTGAGACAATATTAGATTATAACTTCACCGCTAAAGTAGAAGAAGACTTTGACGATATTGCCGATGGTAAAGAAGATTGGACCGCTATAATGAAAGAGTTCTATCAAGATTTTCATCCACAGGTAGAAGATGTTCAGAAGAATGCAACACGTGAATCGGGAGAGCGTGTCTTAGGAGTAGATCCAAAGTCGGGAAGACAGTTAAGCGTTCGTCTCGGTAGATTTGGACCAATGGTTCAAATTGGAACCGTAGATGATGAAGAGAAACCATTGTTTGCAAGCTTACCACCAGAAAAACAACTTACAAATATCACCTTTGAAGAGGCGTTAAGTCTTTTTGATCTACCAAAAAAGATTGGACAGTATAAAGGGGAAGAATTAGAGGTGAACAACGGTCGTTTTGGGCCTTATGTTAGATACGGTAAGAAATTCGTTTCACTACCAAAAGGAGAGGACCCATTGAGTATTGAATTAGAAAGAGCAATTGAGCTTATTGAAGAAAAAGAAAAAGCCGATGCTCCCATTTATAATTATCAAGGGCTTCCAGTACAAAAAGGTAAGGGGCGTTTTGGGCCATTTATTAAATGGAATAATATGTTTATTAACGTAAACAAGAAATATGATTGGGATAATCTATCGGAAGGAGATATTATTGAGTTAATTGAAGATAAAATTCAGAAAGAAAAAGACAAATTAATTCATAATTGGGAAGAAGAAGGAATTCGTGTTGAAAAGGCACGTTGGGGAAGGCACCATATCATTAAAGGAAAATTAAAAATAGAATTGCCTAAAACCGTAGATGTTTCTAAATTTACGCTTGAAGAGGTGCAGGACATTATTGAGAAGAATGCACCAAAGAAAAAAACCAGAAAAACTACTGCCAAAAAGAAATAGTACATGAACTTTAATTTTCTATCTCCGGTTCAGGATTTGGTACTAGCACATAACGAATTATTGTCTACCCAAGTTCTGGGGAGAAAGTTAAAGGTACACTCCAAACAAAATGGTATTCCAGATTTAGACGATGTTACCATCGCTATAATTGGCGTGCTGGAAAACCGCAACGACGTAAATTATATTGGTGAAGATCTTCATTTAAGTGAAGTAAGAAAGTCATTGTACTCATTATTTCCTGGAAATTGGTATCATACAGTTGCCGATCTTGGAAACATTGAAAAGGGCGAAACGGTTCAAGATACGTATTTTGCCTTACAGACAACGCTTGAAATTTTACTTGAAAAAAACATTATACCTATAATAATAGGTGGAAGTCAGGATTTAACATATGCAAATTACCGAGCATACGATCATATTCTACCAATGGTTAACATCGTCAATGTTGATTGTAAGTTTGATTTGGGAGATTCTAGTAAACCAATAAAGAATGATAGCTTCTTAGGGAAGGTTATTTTAGAAAAACCATACAACCTGTTTAATTATTCAACATTAGGTTATCAAACATATTTCAATTCTCAGGAAGAAATAGACTTGATGGGTAAATTGTATTTTGAAGCCTATAGATTAGGAGAGGTATCAAACGATATTACCTTAGCAGAACCTGTTTTACGAGATGCCAATATTGTAAGTATAGATTTAAAAAGTATTCGTTCATCAGAGGTGAGTGTAAGACAAAAACATTCACCAAATGGTTTTGATGGCAAAGAAATATGTGCAATAGCGCGTTATGCAGGTATTAGTAATAAGGTATCGTCATTTGGAATTTATGAATATAAGCCTTCAAAAGATGATGATTCAACATCAATGCTATTGGCGCAGATAATATGGTACTTTATAGAAGGAGTTAATTGTCGTGTTAAGGACGATGATTTTACTAGTTTAGAAAACTACCAGAAGTTTACAGTACTTATAGAAGATCAGGAGTTAATCTTTTTTAAAAGCAATCAAACCGGTCGTTGGTGGATTGAGATTCCTTTTTTACCAGATATTAATAATAAATTGAAGCGACATACGTTATTACCTTGCATGCATCAAGATTACCTCGATGCCTGTAACCAAAAAGTCCCAGAAAGATGGTATAAGGCCTACAAGAAAAATAGCATTTAAAGGTCGTTGAAATGACCAAAAATCATCGACGAAATGCATTTTTTTCAGATAAAATGCATTTTTTTTGCGTAAAAAGTTGTTTTTTTGGAAATATATAGATATGTTTACACCCTCAAAGTTATTAAGATCAATAATTAACCTCGAATTTATGTGTATCAAGAAGTTATTAACAGTAACAGTAGTTTTAACTTTACTTACTAGTTGTGGGACCGGCGACAAAGGAGAGCTGGTCGGAGTTGACGGAAAAAAATGGCATCCAGAGAAGCCATATGGCATGAGCCTTATTCCGGGAGGAGCATTTATCATGGGTAAATCAGATGATGATTTAGCTGGAGTTGGTGATGCACCTACAAAAACTGCTACAGTGCGTTCATTTTATATGGACGAAACCGAGATTACCAATAGTGAATATCGTCAGTTTGTAAATTGGGTAAGAGATTCTATTCTTAGAACCAATCTTGCCGAGATGGCAGACCTAGAAGGACTAACTCCAGAAGATGGAGGTATTGGTGAATTTGCATACAGAGATGCAGATACTACCGATATGTCTGTGTACGAAAAATACATTTTTGAAAACTACGAAGGTGAAATGCGTAAGCTTAACAGCGACATTGACCTGATCTTCGATACAGCAGATTATCCAGATATGCTGTATGCAGAAGTAATGGACTCTATGTATTTGCCTTTAGAAGAATCATATAATGGTGTTCGTACTTGGGATGTTCGCAAGTTTAAGTTCCAGTATACAACTATGGATATTCAAACTGCGGCGAAGTATAAAGAATTAAAGAGAAGTGATGTTATAGATATTGAAGAAATTGAAGTTTATCCAGATACAACAGTTTGGATTCGCGATTTTTCTTATTCGTATAACGAGCCTATGCATAATGATTACTTCTGGCATGATGCTTACAGTGAGTATCCAGTGGTAGGAGTTACCTGGAAACAGGCTAGAGCTTTTTGTCAATGGCGTACCATAAATAAGAATTCTTATCAAAAATCACGCGGAAGACAGCATGTTAATCAATTTAGATTGCCATCTGAAGCAGAGTGGGAATACGCTGCAAGAGGTGGTCTTCAGGGAGCAACATACCCTTGGGGAGGTCCATAC
The DNA here is from genome assembly GCA_964487005.1 of uncultured Flavobacteriaceae bacterium. GTDB lineage: Bacteria > Bacteroidota > Bacteroidia > Flavobacteriales > Flavobacteriaceae > CAZAPO01. The sequence goes on along the minus strand of CAZAPO010000331.1, from coordinate 3,791 downwards.
GCAATAAACGACAGAGGTTGTTTCATGGCTAACTTCAAGCCAATGCGTGGAGACTATGCTGCAGATCAAGCATTATATACTGTTGAAGCAGATGCTTTTGAGCCTAACGATTATAACTTATATAATATGGCTGGAAACGTATCAGAATGGGTAATGTCATCATACGATCCAGGATCTTATGAGTACTCATCAACAGTAAATCCAAGTGTGAATGATACAGAGAACGAACGTAAAGTTGTTAGAGGAGGATCATGGAAAGATGTTGCCTACTTCTTACAAGTAAGTTCAAGAGATTATGAATATGCAGATTCAGCAAGAAGCTACATTGGTTTCCGTACCGTTCAAGATTATATGGGAACAGATGCTACAGCCAATGCTAAAAGCAAAAAAGGAAGAAAATAAAGTAAAAACCAAACTTAACTAAAAATAAAAATTATGGCACAATCAAAAGCAAACAAGAAGTTCATGAACATGGCTTATGGACTTGGAGCATCAATCGTAATTGTAGGAGCACTATTTAAAATTATTCATTATGAAATAGGCCCATTAACAGGTAACGTAATGTTAACTATCGGACTTGTTACAGAAGCAATTATTTTTGCAATTTCTGCATTCGAACCAGTAGACGACGATTTAGACTGGTCACTAGTATACCCAGAATTAGCTGGAGGACAAACAAAGAGTAAGAAAAAGGACAGCCCCAAAGATGCCCAAGGTTTACTATCACAAAAGTTAGACGAATTATTAAAAGATGCTAAGATCGATGGTGAGCTTATGGCAAGCTTAGGAGATAGCATCAAGAACTTCGAAGGTGCCGCTAGAAATATGGCTCCAACAGTAGATGGTGTACAAGCAACAAAGAGATATAGTGAAGAAATGTCTTTAGCAGCTGCACAAATGGAGTCACTTAATAGCCTTTATAAGGTACAATTAGAGAACGTAAACAAGCATGCCGCAATGCAGGAAGAATCTGTAGAAAACGCTGCTAAGTTGAAAGAGCAAATGCAATCATTAGCATCAAACCTATCATCGTTAAACGGTGTGTATGGTGGTATGCTTACCGCAATGAATAAGAACTAATTAGAATTTAATCCATTAATAGCAAAAACTAATTAGTTATGGCAGGAGGAAAATTATCTGCAAGGCAGAAAATGATCAACTTGATGTATTTGATCTTCATTGCGATGTTAGCATTAAATATGTCAAAAGAAGTGCTGTCGGCATTCGGATTAATGAACGAACGTTTAACCGAGTCGAACCAAGCGGCAACAGAACGTAACTCAGCATTTATGGATGGACTGGCTGAGAAAGTTAATGAGCAGCCAGAAAAGTATCGTCCATTAAAAGAAAAGGCAGACAATATAGATGCGTTAGCCAACGATTTCAATACGTATTTAACAAATCTAAAAGGAGAAATGACTAAGTCATTAGATGATCCTACAGATTATGAAATCATGGATAAAGCAGATTATTTAGATCAATTATTCTTTATTGGTGATAAGTTAAAGCCAGAAGGTCAAGAGTTTCTAGATAATATCGCAACCTTTAGAGATGGTGTGGTAGACATTTTAAATGGAGACCCACAATTTGCTGAGATCGCATCAGATGTAAAAAAGAAATTTAGTACAGACCCAGTTACCAATAGTGAAGGTAATGTACTAGAGTGGTTAGACTATCACTACAAAGGATTCCCATTGGTGGCTTCATTGACAAAGATGACGCAACTACAGGCTGATATCAAGACAACTGAGTCTGAAGTATTATCGGCAATGTTCCAAGGGAAATTAACGAGTGAAGTTGCAATGACAAACTATACGACCTTACTTGAAACCACAAAATCTGCATATTTTAATGGAGAACAATTTGATGGTCAAATAGTATTAGGACGTAAAGACGCCACTACAAAACCAAATAGAGTAGAACTAACTTTAGATGGTAGACCATTAAGAGAAGGTGAATATTCTATTGAAGATGGACGTGTACAGTTAAATGTAAATACTGGAAGACCAGGAGAGCACAAAATTGAAGGTAAACTTATCTTTATGGAAGGTGGAGAAGAAACTGAAGTGCCAGTAAGTACATCTTTTGCTACCGTAGCCAAGCCAAACGCTGCAACTATATCAGCAGATAAAATGAATGTTGTTTATCGTGGTGTGGATAACCCAATGACTATTTCGTTTGCAGGAATTCCAGATAACCAAGTAAATGCATCAGCTCAAGGTTTAAGAAAGGCCAATGGTGTTGGTAAGTATGTAATGAATGTTACAACTGTTCAAGGTAGAGAAGTAGCTATTAATGTAACAGGAAAATTACCAGATGGTAGTGCGGTAACAGATAACGCAAGATTTAGAATCAAAGATATCCCAAGACCAACAGGTACAGTAAGAGGTGAAGATGGTTCGGTAAAAATGCAACGAGGAAATCTTGAGATTTCTACGGTAGGTGCTAAATTGGAAGATTTTGATTTTGAATTACCATTAGAGATCACCGGATTTAATATAAAAATTACAGGACAGCCAACAATTAAAGTTAGAGGGAACAAACTTGATGCTGCTGCTAAGAGAGCTTTAACCAGAGCAAAAAGAGGTTCAGGTGTCCAGATTTTTGATATAGAAGCTAGAATAAGAGGAAACTCTTCTTATAAACTTAAGAAGGTATCTCCAGTATTTATCGAGCTTACAAACTAATAAGATTAGTCCCAAACTAAAATAAATGAAGACAATGAAATTAAAAAGTTTTGTATTAACCATAGCATGTGTTCTAGCAGTTAACACCATGTTTGCGCAGGCAAATATTTTGAATGCAAAAAGCCCAGAAGAAATTGGGGTAAAAACAGATGCTCAGATATTAATGGATAATGACAGACCATTAGAATATGGTTATGTTGACGACAGAGATATTTTATACTCAACAATGGTTTGGGAAAAAGTAGTGCTAGATGAGCGTGTAAACTTCCCATTATACTATCCAATAGATACAAACAATATTGGTAGTAACCGTAGATCACTGTTTGATGTATTAATGAAAGCAGTAAAAGATGGTGATATTGAGAATGTTTATGATGATTCTTATTTCACTACCAAAAGAACGCTAAAAGATCTTGAAGCAGCTTTAGTAAAAGTTGATACCACAGAGCTTGGTATAGAACAGTTCAATGCAGGTGAGCAAATTTCTCCAGAGTATATTAACAAAAGAGAGATTGCGGCTGCAGATGTGATGGAATATCATGTGAAAGGATTATATTATTTTGATAAGCGTCAGGGAGAGTTAAAGTATCGTTTACTGGGAATTGCCCCAGTTGTGCCAGATGTTAACTTTATTGACACAGAAGATCAAGATTTAATCCCATTGTTCTGGGTATTCTTCCCAGATGCACGTGAAGTATTGCATAATGCTAAAGCATTTAATGGTAAAAATTCGGCAATGCCAATTACCTTTGATCATCTTTTAAACTCTAGAAGATTTAATGGATATATCTTTAGAGAAGAAAATGTACAAGGAGATAGAGCAGTAACCGAGTATATCTCAGACAATGCTTTAATGCAGCTTTTAGAATCAAATCGAATCAAAGAAAGAATTCGAGATTTCGAACAAGATATGTGGTCCTACTAAAAAACCACTTATATAAAAACGCTCACCAAACGGTGGGCGTTTTTTTATTTAATAATGAAAGCTTGATGCATAGCCCATTCTTAGTATCTTCGCACCCATGAAGGAAGTAGACTTTATAGTGGTTGGTTGTGGCCTGGCAGGAATCATGTTTTGTGAGCAATTAATACAAAACAAGAAGT
>CAZAPO010000330.1:0-4715 GCA_964487005.1 uncultured Flavobacteriaceae bacterium | reverse complement strand
TTTATGGTCTTGACTAAAAATGTATTTAGTCACAAAAGTTTCTTTATGATGATGTCCGTGGTCTTCGTGATCGTGAGTATCTGCGTGTGCTGACATAATCTATATAAGTTTTATTCTTTTAGTAAAAATTAATTTTGAACTAATGAGTTCTTAAACAATTGCTGTTGGCTCATCCAAGCATCATATTCTTCTTGTGTTTCAACAACAATTTTCATTTGCATGTTGTAATGAGATTTTCCACAAATTTTATTACAAATAAGCACGTAATCAAACTCGTATCGCTCTAGAGGTTCTTCTCCTTTGGCAATAAGTTTTTCACTGTTCTTAGTTCTAATTTTATTAATGTTAGCCACCTTTTCTGCCATTTCTGGAGTTTGTCTCATTTCTGCGGTGGTTACCGTTGGGGTAAATGCAAATTGAGTAATCATTCCTGGAACACAATTCATTTGTGCTCTAAAGTGCGGCATATAGGCAGAGTGCAATACGTCTTGTGAACGCATTTTAAATATTACTTGTCTCCCAACTGGTAAATGTAATTCTGTGGTAATAACATCATCTTGTGCATATGGATCTGCTTCGTCCACACCAAGAATATTGGCATTATCAAGGTTTATTAATCTTACATTAGCATCTCCAAGTACATTATCTTCTCCTGCGTATCTCGCTTTCCAGTTAAATTGTTGTGCATACAATTCTACAATAATCGCATCGTCCTCTTCTTCGTAGTTCATAATGTCTGACCACGTAAACAATCCATACATAATTAATCCTGCTAAAACAATAACTGGAATAATTGTCCAAATGGCCTCTAAGGTATTATTGTCTGCAAAGAATAATGCCTTTTTACCCTTCTCACCTTTATATTTAAAAGCAAAATAGTGCAATAAGAATTGTGTGATTGTTTGTACAATGAAAATGATAACCAGTGAAATCACCATTAAATTATCTATCTGCGGACCATGTTCTGATGCAGAATTTGATAATAATGGTAAATCTCCCCATTTAACAATACAAACAATGGTAATAACATATATAAAGGCAAGGAACACCATCATAAGGTATCCATTCACTCTATTATCTTTGTCACTGGCAACCTGAGTATTCTCATTGTTGACATTTGCCAAATCGAAGATTTTCACCATTTGCCAAACGGCAATTGTGATAAATACTAATACTATAATTGTTAATAAAGTCGTCATTGTTATTCTTCGTCTTTACTTTTTAATAATTAATAATGGAATTGTTCGCTTTCTTTTATAAAAGGATTTCCTTTTGCTAAAAGTGGTGCCTTTGACAATGCATAGAATACCACAAGCATAAATAATCCTAAGAAAAAGAATACTGCTCCAAACTCGGCCATACCAAATCCCCATCTATCACCAACCGTTGCTGGCATGATCATGTTATAAACATCTACATAGTGCCCTACTAATATGGCAATACCTGCCATAACAATAAACCAAGGTATACGCTTATAGTCGCTGTTCATTAATACTAAGAATGGGAATATGAAGTTTAAGGCTAACATTCCAAAGAACGGTAACTTATAATCTTCTATTCTGGTAACAAAATAGGTAACCTCTTCAGGTATATCTGCATACCAGATTAACATAAATTGTGAGAACCATAGGTATGTCCAGAAAATACTGATAGCAAACATGAACTTAGCAAGGTCATGTAAGTGACTATCATTAACAAATTCTAGAAGTCCTTTTGATTTTAAATACATGGTAATTAAGGCAATTACTGTAATACCACTTACAAACATGCTTGCAAATACGTACCATCCAAATAATGTTGAGAACCAGTGAGGATCTACACTCATTATCCAATCCCAAGACATCATTGATTCTGTATAGATATAAAACACAAGGAATCCTGCTGACCAACGGAATAGTTTCTTGAAGTTACTGTTATCTTCCGCTGTATCTTGTGCTAATGAGTATTTTCTAGATATCCAGCGGTAGAAACTCCATCCACCAATAAAGATTAATCCTCTAATGATAAATCCTGTTTTATTTAAGAATCCAGATTTCCCTTGAATTAACTCATCATGTGCAACCACTTCTGGGTCCATCCAAATAAAGAGGTGTGGTCCAGCCCAAATAGCAATTAATAGTACTATAATTCCTCCCGGTAATACATAATATGTTATCGCTTCCATTACCCTAAATAACACTGGTGACCAACCTGCTTGCGAGGCATGTTGTATCCCATAGAAAGCCAGCACCCCTAATGCAATCATAAAGAAGAAAAATGCGGCCACGTATAATGCTGAATATGGTCTGTTATGTATTTGGTGCATAACATGCTCTGCATGTTCATCACCATGATCATCGGCGGTTGCTCCATGGGCATCTGCTACATCATGACTAGCAGCTTCTCCATGTCCGTCTCCATGTGAAGCCTCTTCGGCCAACATCGTTTTTACTTCTTCAACAGTTACGTGTGAAGACATATAACTTGTTACCCATAATCCTGCTCCGACAAGAATCAGAATAACAGAAAATATTTTTAATCGGTTTGAAAACGTATACATATCGTTTATAACTTTATCTAAATCTTAATTTTCTAAATCTGCTTTTAACTTCATCACGTAAGCGGTTACTTGCCAACGTTCTTCTTCATTTAATTGACTAGCATATGATCCCATACTATTCAATCCATAATAAATGACGTGATAAACACTACCTTCTGTAATTGCTCTACCTGCATCTGCATAACTTGGTATACCAAGTATCTTTTCGCGCTTTACAAGATTACCTTGTCCATCTCCTTTTGTACCGTGACAAATTCCACAGTATATATCATATAATTCTTTACCTCTATCAAAGTCAACCATTGCTGAATCTATAGGATTCATTAATTCTGCCTTAGCTCTTAGATATTCATCATTTGAGCTACCATACTCAAAAAGCGAAAACCCTCTTGCAATGGTTCCTTCTACTGGTACCATAGCCGATTGCTCATCTGGGAATATCTCATACTCACCATAAGTTTCGTAACTAGGTGATTCGTACATATTTGGGAAGAACTGATAGTTAGGTCTTGTATCTTTTTTACAAGCCACTACAGAACTTACCATTATCACTAATACTAATATTTTAACTAAGCCTTTCATACTAATGTGCTTCTTTATCTACAATATTAATTTCTACCGCACCGGTTTCAGTTAGTAGTTTTTCTAACTCTTTTTCGTTACCATGAATTCCAATTTCCATTAAGAAATGGTCATCTGTTGTTCTTGGGTCTGGATTTTCTGCCTTTTTAAATGGCCACATTCTACTTCTTAAATAAAATGTGATCACCATCAAGTGAGCTGCAAAGAATACGGTCATTTCAAACATAATTGGTACAAATGCTGGCATATTCTCTAAATAGCTAAAGCTAGGTTTTCCACCAATGTTTTGTGGCCAATCTTCAATCATGATAAAATTCATCATAGTGATGGCAACAATTAATCCAAGACAGCCATACATAAATGATGTAATTGCTATTCTTGTTGGTGCAAGTCCCATTGCTTTATCTAACCCGTGAACAGGGAACGGCGTGTATATTTCTTCTATATGATGCTTTTCGGCCTTTACTTTCTTAACTGCCGACATTAATACATCATCATCTGTATAAATAGCGTGAATTACTTTTGTAGCTTCCATATGCTATCTTATTTTTTAGATTTTTTTGATTTCGCTCCTGAAGTTCGGTCATCAGCTCCAGTTCCAACTAAAGTTTTACCTGCTTCTCTTATTTTCTTATAGCGCTCTCCAGAAGATTTCAAAATCGTTTTTACTTCGGCTTGTGCAATTACTGGGAATGTTCTAGCATACAGTAAGAATAGTACAAAGAAGAATCCTATAGTACCAATAAATATTCCTATATCCACAAATGTTGGTGAGAACATACTCCATGAAGATGGTAAATAATCTCTATGAAGTGAGGTCACAATAATTACAAATCGCTCAAACCACATTCCAATATTTACAACTATTGAAATAAAGAATGAGAACATAATACTTGTTCTTAATTTCTTAAACCACATAAACTGCGGTGAGAACACGTTACAGGTCATCATGGCCCAGTATGCCCAAGCGTAAGGTCCTGTTGCTCTGTTTAAGAAGGCGTATTGTTCATATTCCACACCCGAATACCATGCTATAAAGAGCTCTGTAATATAGGCTACCCCAACTATAGAACCTGTAATCATGATTACGATGTTCATTAATTCAATATGTTGTACTGTAATATAATCTTCAAGGTTACACACCTTTCTCATAATAATAAGTAGGGTGTTTACCATGGCAAATCCAGAGAAGATCGCTCCTGCAACGAAGTAAGGAGGGAAAATTGTAGTATGCCATCCTGGTATTACCGAAGTTGCGAAGTCAAACGATACAATTGTATGTACAGAAAGTACAAGTGGTGTTGCTAAACCAGCAAGTACCAAAGATACTTCTTCAAATCGTTGCCAATCCTTAGCTCTACCTGACCATCCAAAACTTATTAAAGAATAAATCTTCTTTTGGAATGGCTTAACAGCTCGGTCTCTAATCATAGCAAAGTCAGGTAACAAACCTGTCCACCAGAAAACCAGAGAAACCGATAAATAGGTTGAGATCGCAAATACGTCCCAAAGTAGTGGAGAGTTAAAGTTCACCCAAAGTGATCCAAATTGATTTGGTATTGGTAACACCCAATAAGCCAACCATGGACGACCC
>CAZAPO010000329.1:0-4655 GCA_964487005.1 uncultured Flavobacteriaceae bacterium | reverse complement strand
CATTCAACCCAAAATTGAATGTTGAGAATAATTGGGAAATCACTGAAGCTACGAAGGAAGAAGTGAATGAAGCGGCACAAGTAGCTACAGAAGCGTCAAAGATGGATGCAAAATGAGGAGGAGTAAAAAAAGCAGAGTTTCTAAGGGCAATAGCAGATGAAATTGAAGCGCTTGGAGATGAGCTTGTTACGGTTTATTCATCTGAAAGTGGATTGCCAGCAGGAAGAGCCATGGGAGAACGAGGAAGAACTGTTGGACAACTTCGTGCCTTTGCGAATCATGTTGAAGAAGGTAATTGGGTGGATGCTACAATTGATACAGCGATTCCAGATCGTCAACCACTTCCAAAAGTTGATCTTCGTAAAATGAATGTCCCTTTAGGACCTGTGGTAGTTTTTGGTGCCTCTAATTTTCCATTGGCATTTTCTACTGCTGGAGGTGATACCGCTGCAGCTTTAGCGGCTGGATGTCCTGTAATAGTAAAATCACATCCAATGCATGCAGCTACTGGCGAAATGGTAGCAGGAGCAATTGTAAGAGCAGCGCATAAAACAGGAATGCCTAATGGGGTTTTCTCAAATTTGAATAGTAGTGGAATAGAGGTTGGGCAGCAGTTAGTGCAAAATCCTAATGTTAAAGGAGTTGGTTTTACAGGAAGTATTAGAGGTGGTAGAGCTTTATACGATTTGGCAGCTAAACGTCCAGAACCAATCCCTGTATTTGCAGAAATGGGTAGTATTAACCCAGTGATAATGTTACCTAAAGCTTTAGAAAATAGAGCCGAATCTTTAGCCAAAACTTATGCAGGTTCTATTACACTAGGAACGGGTCAATTCTGTACAAATCCAGGGCTTATATTAGGGGTGAAATCTAAGGCGTTAACAACATTTGTAAATGCACTCGCAGAGGAGATTGTAAAAGTAGAACCTAGCTGTATGTTGCATCCTAATATTGCTGGGGCATACGAGTCAAATAAAGCAACGGCCATGTCACAAACAGGAATAGAAGTATTAGCAGGGTATGAAGCAGATGTAAAACCAAATTATGGGCGTCAAGTAGTTACAACAGTAGAAGGAGAAACATTTTTAAATAACCCTACACTGCACCACGAAGTGTTTGGCCCATTTTCTTTAGTTGTACAATGTGAAAACATAAATCAATTAGAACAAATCATATCAAGTCTTGAAGGACAATTGACAGGAACAATTATTTCTGACGATAATGAAATCACCCAACATACAAAAGTGGTGAATGAACTTCAAAATAGAGTAGGAAGAATAATTTTTAACGGTGTTCCAACAGGTGTAGAAGTCTGTCCGTCAATGCAACATGGTGGACCATATCCAGCATCAACCGATAGTCGATTTACAGCAGTAGGTGTAGATTCAATAAAACGATTTGTTAGACCATTTAGTTACCAAGATTGGCCAAATGAGATGTTACCCGATGAATTAAAAAATGAAAATCCTTTAAATATTATTAGAAATGTTAATAATGAGCTAACTAACCGCAAAATATAAGCAAATGAAAAGTTTCAAAATCGTATTCACCCTTTTAGTGCTATTAACATTATTTTCCTTCAATAAAAGTTCAAATAGTGAAAAGTTGCAAGCTATAATCGCTAAGTACGAAGCAGAAAGGAACTATGAATTTGAAAGAGAAGCATCTGTTGAAAACACTATAAAATATCATCAAGCAGAAGCAGAGTTTTCTAAAAAACTAATTGAAGAATTAGCGCAGGTATCAGACGAAGGACTGTCGGAATCAGAAAAAATATCAAAAGAACTGTTATTATTTGTCTTACAAGAGAAGATAGATACAAATACATTCAAGACGTATTTAAATACAATTACCAACGAATCTGCATTTCATTTGAATATGGGTAGAATGGGTAATGCAAATTTCAAGAATAAGAAACAGGTGCTAGCCTATTTTGAACGTCTAGAGAAATTACCACAAAGAGTTGATTACAACATAGCATTGTTAAGGGCAGCATATAAGGAGGGTATGGCACAACCTCGAATAGTCTTCAAAAATTATGACGACACCTACAACAGGCACATAGTTTCAGATGTAACTATAAGCGAGTTTTATAAACCATTTCTTAAGCTACCCGAATCATTTTCATCTAAATTAAGAGATTCCATATTAAATGCCGCTAAAGAAAGCGTACAGAAAAATGCGATAGATCAATACAAGAAGATCAAAACATTTTTTGAAGAAGAATATTTTCCAAACACGAGAAAGGGACTTGGAATATCAACAATACCAAAAGGAGACGAATTTTATCAAAACAGAATTAATTATTTTACGACGAGCACAAAATATTCTGCAGATGATATTCATCAAATTGGTTTAAATGAGGTGGCTAGGATTCGAGCAGAAATGAATACAATCATTGCTGACCTGAATTTTGAAGGTACGTTTGAAGATTTTCTTAAGTATTTAAGAACCGATGAGCAATTCTATCCAAAAACTGCCGATGAACTACTTATGTTTGCACGAGATATCTCAAAAAGAATTGATGCAGAGTTGCCTAAATTCTTTATAACCTTACCTAGAAAGCCATATGGAGTTGTACCCGTTCCCGAAGCTATAGCACCCAATTATACAGCAGGTAGGTATTCAGGTTCTTATAGTGAAACAACAGCAGGATATTATTGGGTGAATACCTACAATTTACCAAGTAGAACCTTATATACTATTCCTGCATTAACCGCTCATGAAGCTGTGCCAGGACATCATTTACAAATATCATTGAACAATGAACTGCCGGAAACCATACCAAGTTTTAGAAGAAGATTGTATTTATCTGCCTACGGAGAAGGTTGGGGTTTGTATTCAGAATATTTGGCCGATGAAATGAATATTTACACTACGCCTTACGAGAAATTTGGCCAGTTAACCTATGAAATGTGGCGCGCTTGTAGATTGGTGGTTGATACTGGGGTACATGCCAAAGGCTGGACTCGCGAACAAATGGTCAATTTCATGTCTGAAAATACTGCATTATCAATTCATGAGGTAAACTCAGAAACCGATCGATATATTTCATGGCCTGGACAAGCATTGTCGTATAAAATAGGAGAAATTAAGATTAGAGAATTGCGTAAAAAAGTTGAAAATGCTTTGGGAGAGAAGTTTGATATTCGTGAATTTCACGAAGTTATTCTTGAAGAAGGTACAGTTACCTTATCGATATTAGAACGTCGAATGGATGCATATATAGAGAAAAAATTACATGAGTAGAAAAACCTTTTTTTGTGTAGACGCGCATACTTGCGGAAACCCAGTTAGGGTGGTAGCGGGCGGAGGCCCAGTTTTAAAAGGTGCCAATATGAGTGAAAAGCGTCAGCATTTTTTAAAGAATTTTGATTGGATACGTAAAGGGCTCATGTTTGAACCACGGGGTCATGACATGATGAGTGGCTCAATATTGTTTCCACCACACGATCCCCAAAATGATTTTGCTATTCTTTTTATTGAAACATCTGGCTGTTTACCAATGTGTGGTCACGGTACTATTGGTACAATAACAATAGCTATTGAAGAAGGACTAGTAACCCCAAAAGTGCCGGGTAAAATAAAAATGGAAGCCCCTGCGGGTCTGGTTGAAATTGCGTATCAGCAAACTGGTAAAAAGGTTGATTGGGTGAAATTAACCAATGTAAAAAGCTATTTGGCCGCCGAAAATTTAAGTGTCAATTTAGAAGGTTTAGGAACAATCACATTTGATGTGGCCTATGGAGGAAATTATTATGCGATTGTTGATCCGCAAGATAATTTTATGGGTGTACATAAATATACGGCTTCAGAAATAATAAGGTTCTCTCAAGAGGCACGGAAAAAAATCAACGAGAAATATCCTAATCAGTTTGTCCATCCAGAAAATGACACCATAAGAGATGTATCTCACATGCTTTGGACAGGTAATCCAATAGACCCAACATCATCAGGAAGAAATGCCGTGTTTTACGGAGACAAGGCAATAGATCGGTCACCATGTGGTACTGGGACTTCTGCGCGCATGGCACAATTACATGCCAAGGGATTACTATCTAAAGGAGAAGAATTTGTTCATGAAAGTTTTATAGGATCAAAATTTATAGGTCGAATAGAAGAAGAAACAACCTTGAAGGGTAAAAAGGCCATAGTGCCAAGTATCCAGGGTTGGGCTAAAGTTTACGGTTATAATAACATTATTATTGATGATGAAGATGATCCTTATGCACACGGTTTTCAAGTAATTTAAATATTCATAAAATGAAAAAGCAATTATTAGCTGCCCTGCTATTTTTTACAATCTATAGTTTACAAGGACAAGAACTTACGAAAGAAGATTATGCACGCGCAGTTAGTTTTATGTACAATAATTACAGTGATAAGGTTTATAATCTCCACACCTCAGTGAATTGGTTTGAAGATGAATCAGGGCTATGGTTTATTGAGTATAGTAAAGAGGGAAAGGCCTATAAAACAGTGAACTTTAAAAACAAGAAAGTTACCAATCTTTTTGACCATAATAAACTGGCAAATTCATTAAAAGATATAACCAATAAAGAGGTTAAACCTCATGCACTTTCAATTTCAAGCGCAGAACCAACAGCTAACGGAAACATGACAATCGTTTCAAATGGTAAAAAATATGCTTTGAA
>CAZAPO010000328.1:0-4465 GCA_964487005.1 uncultured Flavobacteriaceae bacterium | reverse complement strand
GTTCCGTTAAAATTGATAAAATGGTCTTTGCTATTTCGTCCTGTTTGTTCTAGGGTAAAATGTGCATCTAAAGCAAACGCCTGAACTTTGGTAAGTAAAGAGTAATCTCTATTAAGATGTCCCCATCGCGTTTGAACAACGCCTATATTCTTATTTTTAAAGTACGGAACGGTTTTATACAACCAATCACTTTGTGGTAAAAAATCGGCATCAAAAATGGCGATAAATTCACCTTTAGCTGTTTTTAATCCTTCGCGTAAGGCACCTGCCTTAAAGTCAATACGATCATCACGCAACACATGCTTGATATCAAGACCTGTTTCTTGCAAACGCTTAATATGTTCTGAAGTTGACGACAAAGATTCATCTGTTGAATCATCTAAGACCTGTATTTCTAATTTTTCTCTCGGATATTTTATTCTTGAAATATTGTCTAACAAGCGTTCCATTACGTACAATTCATTATAAACGGGAAGTTGAATTGTTACATAAGGAATTTCATCGGGATTGGTTAAATCAAATTGCGCATCAGTACTATTATTTTTTCTTGAGTTTAGGTAATTTATTAATAGATTGAGTTGTGCCAGTGCATACATTAAGATAAGCACCAGCGCTAAACAATAAATACCCAATACAATATATTCTAATACCATTATTTAAAGCTATATTTAAATATCCAGCCTAATATTTTTACCCCGGCAAAAAAAGCACCTTTTACAGTTCCAGAAACTTTTGACACACCAATTCGATTTCTATATTTCATTGGAATTTCAACATACGATAAATTTTGTTTCAATGCCTTTAGTTGCATTTCTACTGTCCAACCATAGGTCTTATCGTTCATTTTTAATGCTAATAATTTATCATATTTGATGGCTCTAAAAGGGCCAAGATCTGTAAATTTTGATCTAAACATAATACGCATCAAAAAAGTGGCAAGCCAATTACCAAAAATTTGAGGCATTGTCATAGAACCTTGTTCACGTAGTCGTTTAACTCGTGCACCAATTACAAAATCAATATCATCGTTAAGTATTGGTGCAACAAGGTCTGTTAATTGTTCAGGATAATCACTATAATCACCATCAAGAAAAACCACAATATCAGGTCGTTGATTTGCATCTTGCTTAGCAATATAGTCCATCCCTTTCAAACAAGCATGTCCGTATCCCTTTTGTGATTCAAACAGGGTGGTAGCCCCGGCTTCTTTAGCAACAATTTCGGTGTTATCAGAACTATTATTGCTTACCACAATAATTTCATCTACCATTTTGGGAATGTCCTTGACTACAAATCCAATAGAATCTTCTTCATTATAGGCAGGGATGATAACTTTTATAATTGACATTCAAATCTTTTATGCTGCAAAAATACAATTGTAGGTGAAATAATAACTTAGATAAAACAACCTAATTACCACTAACATTTAATAAATAGAATGAGTTATAATAATAGTTGTGTTTTGAACAATTTGTTATTTATCATTCATCAATTTCATTAGGTCAACATCGTTTCCTAATAAGACATCTGTTGGGTTGATACGTCCTTTTTCAGGGCCATTTTCTAATTTGAGTACACCTCGAGGACATACAGCCGAGCAAATTCCGCATCCAACGCAACTCGCTCTTACAATATTTTCGCCCTTTTGAGCATAGGCACGTACGTCAATTCCCTGCTCACAATAGGTAGAGCAGTTACCACAAGAAATACATTGTCCACCATTAGTAGTTATTCTAAATCGCGATTTAAATCGTTGGAAGAGCCCCATATAACCAGCCATCGGACAGCCAAATCTACACCAAACCCTGCTTCCCATTAATGGATAGAAGCCAACACCAATAACACCTGAAAAAGCAGCTCCAATTAAAAATCCATAAGGTCGCTGAAAATACCCGTAAATATCTAACCCTAAGAATGTTCCAGAACCTGTAAAATAGCCATAAAGTGTTGCAGCTGTCATAACAAATACAAATACCATAATACCGTGTATTAACCATCGTTCAATCTTCCAGGCAGATAATTTTTTAGACGATAGATGTCTAAACGGGTCGCCAGCAGTTTCGGCCAATCCTCCACAACCACATATCCATGAACAATACCAACGTTTACCAACAAAATAGGTGATAATTGGGGTTAATACCAAAAAGAAAAAAATACCCCAAACCAAATAGGTCATACCTAAGGGTTGATAGGCCTCTGCCTGCATGGCATCCAAATGCCAGTCATAGAAAAAATCGTAATCAAGTGGCCAAGTGTTTTTAAGATCGGTATCGTACCATCCTAAATAATCACCATTTGAGTTTGATGCATCAGTATAGTTTAATCCAGCTAATATTTCGGGGATCAGATACGCAAAACCTAATTGGGCAGCTATTACGGCGTATGTTCTTATTTTTTGATAACGATTATGCCTGTATTTATATAAAAATTTTATACCTAGTGCAATAATAATAACGGTATATAGTGTACCGTATAAAAACCATTGACTTGCAGCTTTACCTTTAAAAAATTGACTCAGCGGGTCAAATAATGCAACGAGTCCTTCGTTAGTACCGTTAACGCCAGTTGCATATCCTAAATACTGTGGATACCAATAAATAATAACATAAAATCCAGTTAGAATCAAACCAAGCGTCCAACCCCAAATTCCTTTATTAGAAAGTGTATTAAACCAGACATGATTATTTCTTATACCTTCAGGATGCTTTAAATAGATACTACGCGCATATAAGGTGGTACCAACTACCATCATACTTAACGATAAGGTCAGGAAAAGTGCTTTGTTGGGCAAATTGATGCCTACAAAAGCAAGTGCCAAAATTGCAACACCTAACAAGGCAATTGAAAAACTAAATTTTTCAAAATTAGATAAGGGAACCTTGTGTGGATTAGACAATGCTATACTAGAAAATTTCGAGTCCATAAAATCAAGCAGTTTGAAGGTTAGTTAGAAAGGCATTTTTAATGTCTGATTCATAATGCTTATATAATTCAGGATCAAAATTGGCCGCATCCAAATGATCAATTACATAGCTTATAGGTTTTTTTTCTGTTAACCATCTGTCAAAAACTTCATGCCGAAGCCGTATGCCAAACGTATTAATTCCTAAAAACTCGCTGGTGTCTTTATGAAAAGCAATGGTAATACATATGTTTTTATTTGGGTGCTTCCAATAAAAATGCTCCTCATAGGCAGGTCTGTTGGTTTCGCTATGAACCCAACCATAGGTTTGGTATTCGATATCAAAAAATTTAGCCGAATTGAACCAATGTCCTGGGTTGTAAGGAATACGATTATCACAAATGGTTTGTGCCACGGTTTCTCCCATCATTCTACCGGTATACCATACTGCTTCTACGGGTCTCCTATTGCCAATGGATTCTCGCTGCTCGGCACAATCACCAATCGCATAAATATTTTTCACATTTGTTTCTAAATATCGGTTTACCAATACACCTCGATTAGTCTCAATGCCTGAATCTTTTAGGAAATTTATATTCGGGGAAACACCAGCCGTAAGTCCAACAAAATCACATTTAATTTCTTCACCCGTTTCATCAATAATCACCGATGTAACTTTACCATTAGTATCGGCAATAATCTCTTTAAGATTCACACCTAGACGAAGATCAATATGATGCTCTTTTATATGTTCATTGAGCATTAGACTTTCACCTTCAGGTAATACACCATTCCAAAAACTCGATTCTCGAACTAAAAAAGTCACCGCTATATTTCGAGAAGCTAACATCTCTGCTAATTCAATACCAATTAAACCACCTCCAACAATTACGGCTCTTTTACAAACTTTATTATTTGGTGCATGTACTTCTAGACTTTCTAAATCTTGCTTGGTATACAATCCTTGCACACCTGTTAAATCTTGACCGGGCCATCCAAATTTATTGGGTTTGCTTCCTGTGGCAATAATTAGTTTATCATAACCTAGGGTAGAACCATCGGCGAATAGAAGATTATTACTATTTGTATCAATCAAATCAACATACCCATTTTTTAAATCAATCCTATTTTTCTCCCAGAACCAATTTTCATAGGGTTGTGTATGCTCAAATTTTAAATGCCCCATATAGACATACATTAAAGCAGTACGTGAAAAAAAATAGTCTGTTTCTGCCGAAATTAAGGTGATTTTTTTATTAGAAAGCTTTCTTATATGTCTAGCAGCTGTTACTCCAGATATACCGTTTCCAATAATGGCAATGTGCTCCATAAATGCGCTTAGTTTGTACTGTTTGTCGAAGAGAATGTTAAAACCTTATTACATCCTTTTAAGTTTCCTTAAATTTAAAAATAATATTTGTGGTATGAGAGTAATTTTAGTGTTATGTGCTGTCTTGGTGCTAAGTTCTTGCGCGGTAACCCTACCTGAATTTGAAAAAATGAATGGTGTGAGCTTTGTAGCTGCAAGAGATTCTATTACAGAAAGACACGTACAGCCATTAA
>CAZAPO010000327.1:0-17996 GCA_964487005.1 uncultured Flavobacteriaceae bacterium | reverse complement strand
GAAGAAGCTCTTTCTTGTAAGCTTCTTTATTGGCTTTTATCATTGTCTTGTTGCTATAATTGTAGTAACTGTTGTCTACTTCGTTTAATCGGTCATAACCACTGTCAATAAACCCAGTTTCTGGGTATTGACGAAACAGGTTTACCATTTTTTGCAAACTGTATTTTTCCTTTAAAAAATCGTCTCCAGCAATATCAAAAATGTAAGTCCCTTTGCAACGATCTAAGGTGGTTTTATAGTTTTTTAGTATTCCTAACCTATTGGCATTTTGTTGAATATTAAAAAGTTTAGGATGATCTTTAGAATAACGTTGTAATAATTCGTAGGTACCGTCTGTAGAACAATCGTCACCCACTACAATTTCAAAGTCAAAATCTACCTCTTGCATTAATATGGACTGCAAGGTATCATCTAGATGATGCTTGTTATTAAATGTAATAAGGTGAACCGATAGCAGTGGCATTGACAATTATTTTTTCAGAGTTTAAATTTAGAATAAAGAACACAGAATAAATAAATTAAACACTTATTTTTGGATAAACAGAAGTAATTTGAAGCCAAAGAAAATAGCATTAGTAGGATTTCATTTAAGTGGAGGAGGAGCTGCTAGAGTTATGGCCAATTTATCAAATTATTTTAATGATCAAGGTTTAGAGGTGCATATCATTATCCTTCATGATCAATTAGGATATTCATATTCAGGAGTATTATTCAATTTAGGAAAATTAAAAAGTAAGACTAACTCTGTTTTTAATAAGATTAAAAGGCTTTTGCAATTTCGTGCTTATGTGAAGAAGCATAATTTTGACATCATTATAGATTTTAGGTTTAGAAAACGAGTTTTACAAGAGTGGCTTATTAACAGATTAGTCTATGGAGAGATTCCGGTTGTATATACGGTTCATAGTTCAAAACTCGAAGTTTACCTACCAAAATCTAATTTTTGGGCAAATGCAATTTATGGCAACTGTCATAGTTTGGTTACCATAACTCAAGAAATGGAGGCAATGGTAAAAGGCAAGTACCCTGGTTTAAACAATGTAAATACCATTTCAAATCCTTTAGATGTATCAACAGTGAAGGATCAAGCAATTGAAGATATTGATCTTGACTTTAATTATATTATTGGTGCGGGAACCTATGATACATCAGTAAAGCAATTTGATAAATTGATTGAAGCTTATGCTAAATCACAACTGCCACTTAAAAATATTCATTTGGTGATTTTAGGTACTGGCAAACTTTTAAATTTTCTGAAATTGGTTGCTCGTGATTTAGGGGTTTCAAATCATGTGCACTTTATTGGATTTCAACCTAACCCCTATAAATATTTTAGCAAGGCTAGATTCTTTGTGCTTTCAAGTAAATATGAAGGTATGCCTATGGTGCTTATTGAAGCCCTATGTTGTGAAATTCCAGTGGTGTCATTTGATTGTCCAACTGGCCCAAAAGAGATTATCACAAATAGAGTGAACGGAGTTTTGGTGCCTAACCAACAGTTACATGAGCTAACAAATGCGATGAATCGATTAATAAATGACGAGCAATTATATGCTACGCTCAAACAAGGAACACTAGCGAGCATAGAAAAGTTTAGCCTTAATACTATTGGTAAACAATGGATGAAACTAATAAAGGTTGATAAGTGAAAAAACTGTTGTACATAACGACCAATATTCATAACTCAGGAGGTGTTGCCAGCGTTTTATCGGTAAAACTTAATTATTTGGTTTCCACAACTAGATTCGACATTCATGTGCTTAATACCAATGGGCATTTTAAGGAACGTTTTTTTGAATTCGATGAGCGAATAAAGTTTTACACCATTGGGCAATCGTCATTGTCACTTACCAATATAGGTGCTTATAGGCGTGAACTTCGGTCAAAAGTTAAAGAGATAAGTCCAGATATTATTGTTAATACAGATAACGGATTAAAAGGAAGTATACTGCCTTATTTACTGCCATCAAACAATAAACTTGTTTACGAAAGACACGTGAGTAAAAACCGTCCATTCAATGGGTTTCAAGAACGGTTCAAATTTAAACTGGCCAATGTCGTGGTTGCATTCAGTATTAATAGGTACAAGCGATTTGTGGTATTAAATGAAATACATGCTCGGCAATGGGATTTTAAGCAAACAGTTGTTATAGCTAATCCAGTGGTTATGAATAAAAATGTTGATGCAAATTTAGATGCATGCAAGGTAATAAGTATAGGGAGGTTTTCGATTGAGAAAAGATATGATCGATTATTAGATATTTGGGCTAGACTTGTAACCCAACATCCAAAATGGAAATTAGAAATATATGGTGCGGGTGCTAAAAAAAAGTATAAAGAACAAATTCAAAAATTGGGGATAGAAGATAGCGTAAGTTTAGTTGAGCCAGTAAAAAAGATAGCCCAGATTTATAAAAATGCGACCCTGTACTTCAGTACATCACAATCAGAATCATTTGGCTTGAGTATGGCTGAAGCTATGAGCTATGGTATCCCTGTTGTTGCATTTATAACAGACGGAGCCCGCAGTTTAATCAAAGATGGAGAAAACGGATTTCTAATACCACAAGACAATGCCAGTCAATTTATTACTAGAGCTAATGAATTAATGAAGGATAATACCCTTCATAAAAAATTTTCAGCCGAAGCAAGAGCGCATTTGTCCAGTTTCATTCCAGAGAAAATTATGAAAAAATGGATTGCCTTATTTGACGAAATTTAGTCTGATTCCCTAATTGCCACTTGACACATATAACCTAATTTATAAAATTGCAATAGTTTCACCTTCGGATTGCTTCCAGTTAGATTATTAACGAGTGTTCTTTTAGCAAGTTTAAATAGTAGTGCCCACACATATTGGAACCCTATTTTTTTTGACAATAAAAATGCTTTTAATAGATCATTTGAATGCTGCTCTAGTTTACCCTGTTTGTACAAACTCAATAATGTTTTTACAGCAAGTTCTTTTTTCTTTAGATAAGTACTGCTACTTTCAATGCCCAAATGAGTGACTTGATTATCAATATGTTTCACGCTAGCTTTTGTAGACTTAAGTAGGCTTCCAAAATAATAGTCCATGGCGTAATTATTACCCATGCTATCTAAATTTAAATTGAGATAGGAGCTTCTGCGAACTAATAAATTAGCGGCAATAGTAACTTTATATGGATTAGAATTTCTATTCTTGGCAGAAAGTGCTTCGTATTTTATACCGTATTTCCATCGCAACATGTGGTGTCGATCAGGAGGAATAGCATCATATTTAAACCCTCCAAAAATAAAATCGGTATCGGCTGACATCTGTTTGATATAATTAGCTATAAAATTATCTGGAATTTTGGTGTCGGCATCTAAAAGTATGACCCAATCATTAGTTGCTTTTACAACTAGTTTTTGTCTTGTAACAGCAATACCCTGGTTAACCTCAGATACGGTATATGTAACGTCAGTTAAGCTGTTTAATGATAAATTTGTTTCTTGAAATGAAGCGTTTGAACAATCGTCCAAACAGCAAATTTCGTAATTAATTGGGGCTGTTTCTAACTGTTCCAGAAGCTCATTCACTAAGGTTCTAATATCATAATTGTATACAGGAATTAAAATAGATAGCATAAACCTTAATTTTTATAAATACCAAAAATATAATCACTTGGGTATTCTTGCAAATACGTATCTTCTATATCAAAGATGGCCTGCAATACTTTTTCTTTTTCATCATCTAAATCTAAAAAATGATGGCTTATATCTTTGAGTGCAGGAATGATAATATTTCCACCAAAAGGTCGCTCACAAACAATGCTAAAATTGCTATGAATAACAGGTAATATGTGCTCAGATTCAACACACTCAGATGGATCGGCAATAATCATTCTCAATATCCCAGAACCAGAATAGTTGCTTTTATACAAAGGTAATTTGAAACGTTGTTTCCATTTTTTTGGTATAAGCTTCAAACTCTTATTAATAGCTGCTAATTGTTGTTTTGGATATTGCAGTCTATTACGACCAACATACTCGTTGATAATTAACAGGCCATCACTTTTTAAGGTTTTTTTGAGCGTTTCTACCAGCTTTTCAATATTTTTAAAATGGTGTAAGGAGGCATGAAAAAATATGATATCAAAATAAGCTTCAGGAAAATTGTACGTATAGGCATCTTGTGTTTTAAAACTAATGTTATTTAGGCCCTTTTTCATGACAATATCTCGAGCATGATTTATTAAAGAATCACTAATATCCATACCCACTATTTCTTCAAAAAAAGGCTGCTGAGCAAACTCAATTTCATGTTCACCTCGACCGCAACCAAGAGATAGCATTTTAAGTTTTTTTCTCCCCTTAAAGTGATTCTCTATTAAAAAATTTTTGAAGTTATTGTTAGAATCGCCACTTATAAGCTTGTTCCAACGTTGCTGCACCATTGGAATATGCCAACTATGAGCGGCATTAATATGTAGTTTGTTAAATGCGCTTTTGGTGCGTTTTAAACCACTTGAGTTAAATTTTGATAGTAAGAAAGGGAGACCACGTAACTTTAGTTTTGCATAGATATCAATAATGTCCTCAGTGGTAAAGTATCGCATCATTACTAATCTTTACGCTGCACGACTTCATAAACCTTATTGGCATCACATTTAAGTGTTTTACTTGGATATTTTAACAGCAGCGCATAGTCATGTGTGGCCATTAAAATGGTATGCCCCTTTTTATTGAGATCTTGTAAAACTTCCATGACCTCAATACTCGTTTGAGGGTCTAAGTTACCAGTGGGCTCATCTGCTAAGATTAATTCTGGATCGTTTAGTAATGCTCTAGCGATGGCTACACGTTGTTGTTCGCCTCCAGAAAGCTCATACGGGAATTTAAATCCCTTTGTTTTCATTCCTACCCTATCAAGTACCTCTTCAATTTTAGCATCAATTTTTTCTTTATCAGACCAACCAGTGGCTTTTAAAACAAAAGCTAAATTTGCGTTGACTGTTCTGTCATTCAGTAATTTAAAATCCTGAAAAACAATGCCCAATTTTCTACGTAAAAATGGGATGTCTTGTTCTTTTAAGGTTGGTAAATCAAAATCAACAATAAAGCCTTCGCCTTCATTTAATTCAAGGTCACCGTACAAAGTTTTCATGAAACTACTTTTACCTGTTCCTGTTTTTCCAATTAAATACACAAAATCACCTTTCTGCATTTCTAATGTTACATCAGATAATACAAGATTTTCTCCTTGATAAATTGCGGCATCTTTTAATTTAAGAACAGTTTCAGACATAAAAAGCAATGATTTTACCTTCAGGTAAATGTATTATTTAATACTTAAATCTTCAAAAAAAATATAGGGTTAACGACGTATAAAAAAACAAACTTTTTAACATTTGATAAGTCGGTTTATAATTATAGCAAATTTCTAACGTTATAAAAACGATATAAAGTATTTTTGAGAACAAATTACCTTTTATCAATCAGTGTTAAACTGATCAATTTGTCAACAAAAAACGTAGTTAATGACTAAAATAAGATTATTAGCAGTTGCCGTTGCACTTACATTTTTAAATAGTGCAATTGGTCAACAATCTGCAGCTTATACTAGTGAGTTAGTAGATTTTCAAAAGGCCCTTTCACTTTATAATAGTCAACAGTATCTGGCGGCTCAGTCGTTGTTTGATAAAATTCAAGACACCGCAACCGATGAAGAAGTTCGATCAGACTGTGCCTATTACATTGCCAATTGTGCAGTGCGATTAAATCAGCAAAATGCCGATGATTTAATCGAAAATTTTGTTGAAGATTTCCCTACAAGCCCTAAAAGAAATACGGCATATATTGACGTTGGAGACTATTATTTTGAAAACAATCGCTTTTCGTATTCTCGTAAATGGTATGCCAAAGTTGATGAAGAATCTTTAGCCAGAAAGGAAAGAGAAAAGTTCAATTTTAACTATGGATATTCGTTATATGCAACCGATAATAATCAAGGAGCAAAACGCTATTTATCACGTGTTGAGAATTCAGAAAAATATGGCTCGCAGGCTAAGTATTATATAGGATATATGGCCTATGAGGGTGATGATTACGATCAGGCATCTGAATATTTTGACCAGGTAAGTGATAATGAACGGTACAGAGAAGGATTGTCATACTACCAAGCAGATCTCAACTTTAAACTAGGGAATTTTGACAAGGCGATAGAGCTGGCCACGGCACAAATACCAACAAGTGATGAAAATGAGGTATCTGAGCTTTCTAAAATTATTGGTGAGAGCTATTTTAATCTTGAAAAATATGCAGAAGCAATTCCTTATTTAAAGGAATATAAAGGCAAACGAGGGCGTTGGAATAATACTGATTACTATTTATTAGGGTATGCCTATTACAAGCAAAACGATTTTGAGAATGCCATATCAGAATTCAATAAGATAATTGATGGTAACAATTCAGTAGCACAAAACGCCTATTATCATTTAGGAGAAAGTTATATTAATGTTGATAAAAAGCAGGAGGCACTCAATGCCTTTAGAAATGCTTCACAGATGGATTATGATTTAAAAATCCAGGAAGATGCTTGGTTAAATTATGCTAAGATTAGTTATGAAATTGGCAATCCGTATCAATCGGTTCCACAAGTATTGGCAGGGTATTTAGAGAAGTACCCAGATACGGGGTACAAAGAAGAGATTGAAACCTTGTTAATTGATTCTTATATCACTTCAAAGAATTATAAAGAAGCGCTAGTGCTCTTGGAGGGCAGAAAAAGTTTTGAGAACAAAGTGGCCTATCAAAAGGTAGCTTTTTATAGAGGTATTGAACTTTATAACGAAAGTAAATATCTAGAAGCAGAATCATTTTTTGATAAGTCAATTAATGAACCACGTGATGATAAATATACAGCTAGAGCCATATTTTGGAAAGCTGAGACAGATTATAATTTAACCAACTACGACGACGCTTTGGTTGGATTCAAACAATTTTTAGGAAGCAATCAGGCCACAAGTACACCCGAAATAAAGAACTTAGATTACAATTTAGGATATACCTACTTTAAGTTGAAGAATTATAAGCAGGCAACAGACTATTTCCAAAAATATATCTCTAATACGGCAGAAGATAAGGTTAGAATCAATGATGCATTTTTAAGATTGGGTGATGGGCATTTTGTGAGCAGTGATTATAACAAGGCAATAAATGCCTACGAAAGAGCCATAAAAATGAATGAGATAGAACCTGATTACGCATTTTTTCAAAAGGCGATTAGTTATGGTTATTTAGGAGAAGGAGCAACAAAAATTGAAGAATTAGAAGCATTTTTGACAACTTATGATAGGTCACCATTAAGGGACGATGCCTTATATGAGTTAGGCAACTCTTATGTGAAAATTGATGAAGTAGATAAGGCCATGAGATCTTATGATGAGCTAAATAGAGTCTATCGTTCAAGCCCTTATTTATCAAAGGCCTTGTTACGTCAAGGACTCGTTTACTACAATTCAGGTGAGAATGAAAACGCCCTAAATAAGTTTAGAAATGTTGCAAATAATTATCCGGGATCTGCTGAAGGAGTACAAGCGGTTTCGTCTGCACGTCAAATATACGTCGACCTGGGACGAGTAGACGAGTATGCAAGATGGGTTAAGTCATTAGATTATGTAAATGTTTCAGATGCCGATCTCGATAATACCACTTACGAATCTGCAGAAAAGCAATATTTGGCCCAGGATGTAAGCAGATCAATAAGACTTTTTAATGCCTATCTAAATGAGTTTCCTAATGGATTGCACGCCCTAAAAGCACATTTTTATTTGGCACAATCATATTACAAAGAAGACCTTCCAAATAATGCAGCACCTCATTATGAATATGTAGTAAACAAACCCAGCGGAGAGTTTACAGAACAATCATTAACTAGGCTGGGAGAAATCTATTTAAACGATAAAGATCTAAGACAAGCACAGCCAATATTAGAGCGTCTAGAGAGCGAGGCCGATTATCCTCAAAATGTAGTTTTTGCGCAATCAAATCTTATGAAAGTTCATTATCAATTAGAAGATTATACCAATGCGGTAGCCTATGCTGAAAAAGTACTATCAAGTTCTAGAACAGATAAGAATGTTAAAAGTGACGCCCACGTTATTATTGCACGGTCTGCAATGAAAACAGGAGATGAAGATAAGGCAAAAGCGGCTTACGCTCAGGTCGAGCGAATAGCCTCTGGAGAGTTAGCAGCAGAAGCGTTGTATTATAACGCTTACTTTAAAAATCAAGCTGGAAGTTATGAGGCCTCTAATAGTGTTGTACAAAAACTAGCAAAAGATTATTCGGGATATAAATTGTATGCGGCCAAAGGTTTGGTGATTATGGCGAAGAATTTCTATGCGTTGAAAGATGCCTATCAGGCAACCTATATCTTGGAGAGTGTTATTGAGAATTTTAGCGAATTTGGCGATGTTGTTGTAGAAGCAAGAACTGAGTTAAGTCGCATTAAATCGGAAGCGTCAAAAACCAATTCATCGGTAGATCCTAATCAGGGAAATTAAAATCAAAAAACGAGTCAAGTCCTGCTTAGCTTAGGCAAAGCAGCTCAAAAAGAAATAATATGAATCAAAATAAATTATTAATTATCTGTTTGTTGTTATTTACAATAAAGACCGTATCACAAAACAACAGACAAACAAAAGATACCATTAATACAGAGGTAGTCAATGTTGTTAAACCATATACACCAAAGATATCTGATGCTTTTAAGGTAAAAGAGATTCCTACTATAGACGATGAAGAAACGGCTACAAAAAAAGAGGTGAAGTATAACATTTTTTCAATACCAGTAGCCTCTACTTTTACACCGGCTAAAGGTAAGGCAGCTGAAGTTGATAAAGGGCGTAAGGCCAAGTTGTTTGACAATTATGCTTCCTTTGGATTTGGTACTTATACAAGTTTTTTGGGTGAGGTCTATTTGAATCATGCAGTAAATAGGACTGAAAGTGTTGGAGGTTATGTTAGCCATCACTCTTCACAGGGCGGAATTGCGGATTTGTTGTTAGATGATGCTTTTTCTAACACGCAAATAAGTGCAAATTATGCTAGGAAATTACGAGACTACTCATGGAATGTTGATGCTGGCTATAAACACAAAGTATTTAATTGGTTTGGGTTGCCACAGCCTACCTATGATCAGGTATTCGCAAATTCGGTATTACCACAACACAAATTTTTTGAGTTTGATTTTGGTGGAGAGATAGAATTTGAAGACCGTCTTTTTAACAGAGGCGATATGCGTTTTAGAAGATTTGCAGATGATTATGAATCGGGCGAAAATCACTTTGTAATGAAAGCAAATTTTGACATTCCGCTTAGAGAAGGTGATTTAAATTCAACCATAAGTTTGAACTATTTGAGCGGTACCTTTGATAGAGGATATTTTATTACACCAGAAATTAAGTATGGCAATTTTGCTATTGGTACAAAGTCAAGTTATAGAATTAATCAAAACGATTTGACCTTAGATTTGGGTGCAGCCTTCTTTTACTTAAATGATACAGAGGCTGGAAAAAATAAATTTTATATCTATCCAAATATTAGAGCAACCTATAGATTGGTAAACGATTTATTAATTGCATATGGAGGAATAGAAGGAGGACTCATTCAAAACACCTATCATAGGTTTGCCACAGAAAACCCATTTGTTTCGCCAACGCTTACCATTTTACCAACAGATCAGCAATATGATGCCTATGTTGGATTAAAAGGGAAATTGTCAAACAATATGAGCTATAATATCAGAGGTAACTATTTTGCTGAAAATGATAAACCACTATTTAGATCAAATGTTGCGTTAATAGGTGATTTAGAAAACTACCATCACGGTAATTCATATGGAGTGGTATATGATGATGTAACTACGTTAAGCGTGTTTGGGGAATTAAGCGTAGATGTAAATAGAAATTTTACTTTGGGTATTAATGCCGAATATTTTAACTACAGCACAGAAGATGAAGAAATGGCATGGAACAAGCCAGACTTTGAAGGGTCGTTATTCATGGATATTCAGTTTGACGAACATTGGTTTGCTGGAGCCAATCTATATTACATAGGAGAACGATTTGATAAACGAATAATCTCAGAGCTTACTGCAACAGAAACCTTGATTTCACTAGAAAGTTATTTTGATGCCAATGCACATTTGGGTTACCGAATTAATGATCAATGGTCTATTTATGGCAAGGCAAATAATATAGCCAATCAAGATTATAATAAATGGGTTGATTATCCAGTTCAAGGACTGCAAATTATTGCTGGTACTACGTATAAGTTTGATTTCTAAGTTTATAAATGGAGGTAAATTTAATTCGAATAAAACAACACTGATTGTTAAATAGTCTAGTTATTTCTGTTTAGTTATCCTGGCTAAAAAATCAAAATGGTCGCCTTCTAAAATAAGTTCACAATTAAGTCCAGCCATTAAGCATGCGGTTTTTAGGTTTTCAAAATCTATGTACATCCATGAGAAACTATTGGTTTCACCTTTATAACTAACATGGTACACTAATTCTCCATAGTAATTACTGTTAGCATCAACCCAAAACCCACCATCATCATCTTCATACATATATTTAATATCAGAAGAATCAATAAGTATTTGTCCGCCCTCGTTTAAAAGTTTTGCTAATTTATGAAGCTGTTGTGGCGCCTGTTCTAAGCTTTCAAATATACCAGATCCATTCATTAGTAATAAAAGCGTATCAAAGGTTTGGGTTTCATCATAAACATTTAAACGATGTGCATTTTTTAGTCCTCTAAGATTACAGGTTTCTATGGCTCCTTCAGAGATGTCAATGGACTTTACTGTGAGTCCCTTTTCCTGTAAATAAAGACTATGGCTACCCGCTCCGCAACCAATATCTAATATGCTACCAGTGGCCATTTTCAAAGCTTTTTGCTCAAGTATTGGCATTTCATTAAAATCTCTAAATAGGTAAGAAATGGGTAAAATATCTTCATCAGAAATACTTGTTGAGGTAATAATGTCCTCAGTATAGTATCCTAACTGATAATCTAATATGGCTCTTCCAAAAACGTCTTTCAAGGATTTTATTTTTTTGTCATTTTGTACAAAGGGGGAGTATCTTAAAAATTAAGATTCTGCACTATGTTCAAATAGACAAGATTACTTAAATTTACGGTATGCAGGATATAATTGAAAACCTACCCAAGCGAGCCAAAGATAAGCATAAGGAAAACAAGACCTTCTTCGCTAAACTTAAAAAAAAACCTCCCAAGCAATTAGATTACTTGATGCAAGAATTGCATGACCATGAATTTGAAGTCACTGATTGTTTAAAATGTGCCAATTGTTGTAAGACTACTGGTCCACTATTTACAGATAAGGATATTACAAGAATAGCAAAATACTTAAGGTTAAAACCACAACAATTTGTGGAACAATATTTGAGGCAAGATGAAGATAATGATTACGTGCTGCAATCGGTACCATGTACTTTTTTAGGAGCAGATAATTATTGTGCTATTTATGAAGTTAGACCAAAGGCGTGTAGTGAATATCCACATACCAACAGAAAAAAATTTCATCAAATATCAAACATCACATTAAAAAATGTAACTATATGTCCTGCGGCGTTTAATATAGTTGAAGAAATGAAGAAAAGATTAAAGTATACTTAATAAATGAAAAACCTACAGCCAAAAAGATTTTTTACATGTTTATTATTTCTTATTGCTTGCACTTATTGCGGTGCACAAGAATGGATGACCTCATTAGAAGTAGCCAAACGTTTGGCCCTTTTGCAGGATAAAATGTTATTGGTCATGTGGGAAGAGTCTACAGAGTACGATTTCCCCATCATATATCAGCGGCAAGGGAGTATTATGCGAGTAACCACAGACTTGTTTGAAGATGAGCAAATAAATCAAATGATTTGGGAAAATTTTGTACCAGTTGTACTATTTGAATCTAACTACAGCGATTTATTTAAGGAGATTAAAGATTCTAGAAGTAACAAATATATTGAACGGTTTCAAGATGATGGTATTAAGATCATGGACGTAAATGGAAACATTTTAAATACAGGCTATTTTAATACAGAGCTTTTTAATTTTTCAAATTTTGTAAAGCGCTATGGATTAAACACCTCATTTTTGAGGGGACAACTTACAAATTATATTGGTAAAAAGAACTTCAATACCACACTAGCATTGGCATATAAATATTTAGATTATGCAATTTTTGTAAGTGAGGCAGTTCGAGCAGAAATTGTTGCAATGAGCACAATTTATTTTGATGAAGCCAAAGCTTTGTTAGCTCGAGAAAATATTGAAAATAAGGCTGGTTATATGCAGAAGTTTGAGTTAATTGAGTTTAGAAAAGAACTTACTTTGGATAAACCACGTAGGGTTTTGCGACAGCTAAAAAAAATGGACACTGCTAGTATACATCCTATAAACGAATCACTATATGCCTTTTTACACTATACAGCCAACATGATGTTAGGTGACGAAAGTAAAGCGGCAATATGGAAATCTAAGGTATCTTTAGTAGATTTGAAAAAAGCCGAATTGATTATTAATATTAATCGCAACTAATTGGAAACACTTATTAATTACTTTGAGAACATTCCTTCATTACATCGAAGTTTAATTTTAGTTGGAGGACTTACATTTTTTTGGTTACTAGAAGGCGCGTTGCCACTATTTAGGTTTAAGTATAATAAATGGCGGCATGCGATACCTAATATTTTCTTTACGCTAACAACCATTGTTATAAATTTTGCTTTGGCATTTTTGTTATTAAAAACCGCCGATTGGGTTACTGCTAACAGTTTTGGAGTAATTAATTGGTTACCAGAAATGCCTTTATGGATGGAAGTGGTTGTTGGTGTGTTATTATTAGATCTCGTTGGGGCCTATTTGGCTCACTATGTAGAGCATAAGGTAAACCCATTGTGGATGATACATTTAGTACATCATACAGATCATAAGGTAGATACAACAACAGCTAATAGACACCACCCATTAGAGAGTGTTATACGATATTTATTTACGCTAACCGGAGTTTTTTTGATTGGAACCCAGATTGGTATTGTAATGCTTTACCAGTCTCTTTCACTAGTTGCCACACAGTTTAGTCATGCTAATATTAAACTGCCCAAAAAAGTAGATTTAGCGATCAGTTATATTATCGTATCGCCAGATATGCACAAAATTCATCATCATTATGTGTTGCCGTATACCGATTCTAATTACGGGAATATTTTTGCTATTTGGGATCGTCTTTTTGGAACCTACATGAAGCTCGATAGAGAGAAATTGGTTTATGGTGTTGACGTTTTTCCAGATGAAGATAAAAATGGGAAAGTGGTTGAATTACTCAAGCAACCATTTCAAAAATACGCGAGACCGACCATTCTTCCAGAAAAAGAATCCTAAAGCTTTAGTAATTCACAGGTTATTAACAAACAGAGGTTATTCCACCGATTTTTTTACCGTTTATAGATTTTTTTTCGGTTAGTCAATCTATCTTAAGTAATTCGCCTTGAGGGTCAATAATTGCTATAGTTCAACATATTAATTTGTATTAATAGCATTTTAGTATGAAAAAGCTAATAGTCACGCTGCTATTTGTAGCGTGTTCCAATCTACTTTGCAACGAAACGTATGCACAAGATAGTTTCGCGAAAATCGATAAGAACGTTAATAATTCTGCTAAAGAATTGTTCCACGATTTAAACGAGACCAAGGATACTTTAATCCTAAAAGGAGACAGGCGTATACGTTATGTTTATTCGATAAACCAAGAGTACAAGCGAGAAACTCAGGAGTACATTGGTGATAGTACCGCTATGGTACCATTAAATCATTTGTCAAAAGGAAAACACGTTTTTGTAGTCGAGCAGATGCCTAAAAAAATTATTTTTGTTATTAACGTCTTGCGCGAATCAAAGGTAGCTATGGGTAAAATGAAACTTAGTGAAATGCCAGCCGCTGTGTCTTCAAATGATTAATTAATAAATATTCTTTGTAGCGTACTTACAAGTTGTCTAACTGGTGCACCAGATAGATTGGTGACTATCGCTATAACGGTTTCTTCTTCTGGGTACATTAGTAAAAAAGTAGAAGCGCCTATGCCACCACCAGAGTGACTATATCTTGGTGTGCCGTTTTGAGTTTTTATTACACCAAAGCCAATACCATAATCTGTGGAGTTTCCATCGTCTGTTGACAACGGGGTTACAAGTTCTTGAATAGCTGCATTCGATAATATTTTTGGTGAAATAATCTCATTGCCAAATTTAACCAAGTCTTCAGAGGTAGAAATATATCCACCACCAGCAACCTTAAACTCATTGCTCACTTTAGGTCCTAGTACAATGTTACCTGCATTGGTTTTATTATAGAATTGTGTACGATTAGGCATAGTTACATCAGACAATCCAACAGCGGTACTGTTCATTTGTAATGGATCAAAAAAGGTGTCCTGCATAAATTTGTTATAATCAACTCCCGAAGCATTTTGCACCACCACACTCAATAAATTCCATCCATAAGTACTATAGCTATAATCACTACCAGGTTTAAATTTTAGAGGTGAATCTTTAAATATATCTAAGCCTTCAACAATACTCATTTTTTTGTTCATTATGAACTCACTTCCATTGTAATGTCGTATTCCAGAAATATGACCACCTACCTGTCTTACTGTAAAGTCGTATTCTTTTTTTGGGAAATCAGGTACGTAGGTATAAATACTATTGTCAAAATTTAACTTTCCATCATCAAATAGTTTTGCCAAACCGGCAGCACAAATAGACTTAGAAATACTGGCAATTCTAAACTGGGTTTTATCTGGTTGTACAATTTCCTTCGTGTCTATATTGGCATATCCAAACCCCTTAGACCATATGAGCTTTCCTTTTTTTGAAACCGAGATGGCCATTCCTGGAATACTTTCTTTTTCTAAAAAAGCTTCGGCCGCCGCATGAGCTTCTTCAATTTGCTGTGAATTTGTTTGACTTATTTGCGCACATGATAATCCGCTAATAATAAATAGAAGTAATACAAGTTTTTTCATTTTAAAGAGATTAATCATAAATTAAATATTTAGCTCTTGTAGTCATAAAATTATCTAACCCTGCTTTCCAACTGGCCTTAATTTCTCCTTGTGTAAATCCAGTTTCAATTTGTTGTTGCAATTTGTCAGTACCTGCAAGTTTGCTAAAAAACGGAATAAAGAATTCATCTTGATTAGAGGTGTTATTGTAAGCATCAATAATCCAATTTAAGTTTAGTGTTTTCAAATCGTCAATTTGAGTAAGGTCTAAACCATAGCATAATACACCATCATGTTTTGGGTATTTCGATCCAAAATTAGGCTGTGGTGTAAAGGTGTATGTATATTGCTGTTGGTCTAAAAATGGACTACCAAACACCTGAAATTGCGTTTCTGTACCTCTTCCTTCACTCACATTGGTACCTTCAAATAAACAAACACTAGGATATAAATTAATTGACTTGCTGTTTGGTAAATTAGGAGAAGGCCTAATTGGTAAATGGTAGGTAGTATTATGGGTGTAGTTTTTTAAAGAAATTACAGTGAGTTCACATTTAATTGCATTGTCAAGCCAGCCCTCACCGTTAATCATTTGCGCATATTCACCAATAGTCATTCCATAAACAATGGGCGTAGGATGCATTCCAATAAAACTACTAAATGCTTCCTCTAAGATGGGTCCGTCAACATAGTGACCATTGGGATTAGGCCTATCTAATACTATTACAGGAATATTAAGCTCAGCACAAGCTTCCATAATATAATGCATGGTGTAGATATAGGTGTAAAATCGTATACCAACATCTTGTATATCAAAAACCATAATGTCTATACCTTCGAGCACCTCTTTACTAGGTTTTCTATTTTTACCATAAAGAGAAATAATAGGCAATCCGGTTTTAATATCAATGCCATCGGCAACATGTTCACCAGCATCTGCGGTGCCCCTAAAACCATGCTCGGGTGCAAATACTTTTGTTACATTAACATTTAAATTCACTAAAGAATCTACTAAATGTGTGTAGCCTTCATTGTCAGGTTGGTCTTGACTCATCGAAGCAATCTCATTGGTGAAAATCACACTAGTCTGATTGGCAACAACGCCAACACTTTTGCCGTTTAATAGTGGTAAATATTCAGAAGTTTGATTAGCTCCAACACTTACGTTTTCATGGTTTTGTTCACTACTTTCATTGTGCTTTATTAAGGCACTGTCTTTTTGAGATTTAGAACCACATGAAACAAGTATTAAAACAAATAATAAAACTGTATTTTTGAAAATGTTAAAACCCATAGTACAATTTGAACTTTGAATATTTTATAGCTAAACGCATAATTGGTAGCAAGACGTATAAAAGTAGTGTTTCGGCTCCAATAATAAAAATTGGAATTGCGGCAATTGCCATTGGTTTAGTTGTTATGATGATTGCCATAGCTACAGGTATTGGTTTGCAACAAAAAATTAGAGATAAAGCGGTAGCTTTTAATGGCCATATTACCATTACAGAATTTAATTCTAACCTTTCAGACGAATCACAATCACCAATTTCAACAGAACAGGAATTCTACCCCGAATTTAAAATCGTTGATGGCATTAGACACATTCAAGGTGTTGCAACAAAGTTTGGAGTTATTAGAACAGAAACCGATTTTGAAGGAACAGTTTTAAAAGGGGTTGGAATTGATTATGACTGGAGGTATTTTGAAGAGTTTTTAATAGATGGCACACTGCCAACAATTACAAATAACATTAGTAACGAAGTAATCATTTCTCAATACCTGGCAAATAGGTTGCAGTTTGAGGTAGGTGATGATTTTCAGATGTTGTTTGCAAAAGAAGATGCTAACAGACCACCCTTCATTAGAAAGTTTACGGTAGTTGGAATCTTTAATTCTGGATTTCAAGAACTAGATGAAACCTATCTAATAGGAGATATTCAACACATTCGATTTTTTAATAAATGGGAAGATAATGAAGTAGGAAACTTTGAAGTATTTATTGATGATTATACAAAGCTTAAAGAGAAAGAGGCCGCTATTTATCAAAATATATCGTCTTTTTTTACCTCGAGCACAGTAGAAGATAGGTACTACAGCGTTTTTGAGTGGATACGCGTTTTTGATAAAAATATTTATGGCATAATAGGTATCATGATAATTGTAGCCGGGATTAACATGATCACGGCTTTACTGGTATTAATTCTTGAGCGAACTCAAATGATTGGTGTTTTAAAGGCACTTGGAAGCAATAACTGGAGTATTCGCAAATTGTTTTTATACAATGCCTCTTATCTGGTGGTACTTGGCTTATTTTGGGGTAATCTTATTGGGTTGAGTATTTTGCTAGCGCAGAAGTACTTTAAATTGTTTCCTTTAGACCCTAGTGTTTATTATGTTACCGAAGCACCAGTTTATATTAGTATTAGTTACATTTTGGCATTAAATATTGGCACGTTTGCACTTTGTATGATAATGTTGCTGGTACCATCATATCTTATAACCAAAATATCACCAGTTAAAGCCATGCGCTTTGAATAAAAAAAGACCTTTAAAACTAAAGGCCTTTTTTCTTATATCTTTTTAATACTATCTAGAAGTACTTGGTGGATTTTCATCACTAATTGAGCATCCGCCTAGTTTGTCATTTGGGTGCTGTAACATGTGGGCAATAGCTGCAGGTAATGCAATATTAATTACATGAGGATTGTTGTCAACATTATGACAAACATCTACTTTAAATGCAGCAGCTCCTGCGATAAGACCAATACTTAAAGTAAGTACAAGGAAATTTTTAGATTTCATAATACAATAGATTTAGGGGTTTATAAGGTCAATATTAGTAAATAAAATGCTGTAAGAACTTGATATTCAGTATGTTTTCGTTTAGATGATTAAAATTTTAGATAAACAAAGAAAATCCAAAGTTGATATGTAATTATAT
>CAZAPO010000326.1:0-7265 GCA_964487005.1 uncultured Flavobacteriaceae bacterium | reverse complement strand
ATCTGTTTGTACTTATAGATATCCTTATCAAGTTTCATCTCTTTTATAATTGACGATATCAATCGTTGAGAATCTTGCGTATCGTAAATAGTAAAGTTGCTCGGGTACCCTAATCTATCTGCTTCAAAACGTAAGATTTTTGCAAACACAGAGTGAAAAGTACCCATCCATAAATTTTTAGCTTCACTATCACCTACTATGGTAGCAATTCTACCTTTCATCTCTCGGGCAGCTTTATTGGTAAAGGTCAATGCCAATATATTAAATGCATCAACCCCTTGACTCATCAAATAGGCAATTCTATAGGTCAATACACGCGTCTTTCCAGATCCTGCACCAGCAATTACTAATAGCGGCCCTTCCTTTTGTAAAGTTGGTGCTAATTGAGCTTCATTAAGTTGGCTTAAATACTTCTCCAAGTCCTCACATTTAAAAGCGTGAATTTAGCTAATGTTAGGCTTTTTTCTAAAGACTGTTTATAATACTTATAAACAATTACAAATGGGCTGTATAGTTTCCTAAAAAAATAAATATATTTAAACCTATATTTAATTCTTACATGACTAAATTCAAGCTTGTACTAGCACTATTTGTTGGCGCTATACTATCGGGACACGCGCAAAGCCAGCGTGTTGAAGGAACTATTATAAAAGACTTTGGAGCAACGTTTAGCGTTGATAATCCAGACATAAAGACCAAAACATCAGACGTCTTCAAGATTATCTTAGATGTATCACAATCATCAAATGATAGGAATGTTATGAATAAAAATATTGTTACCGCTGCACGATTTTTAAATATGCACGCCAATGAGGGTATGCCAGCAAAAAATCTAAAAGCAGCGATGACAATTCATGCGGGTGCATGGCAAGATATACTTACCAATAAAGCCTATAAAGAAAAATATGGGATTAATAATCCTAATCACGAACTTATTAACCAGCTTACCGCGGCAGGTGTCGAGATTATTTTATGCGGCCAAACGGCCTCATACAGAAATATCAAAAGAGAAGATATGCATCCAAACGTCAAGCTGGCGCTATCAGCAATGACTGCTTTAATACAGTACCAGAATGACGGGTATACATTTATTAAATTTTAACTTAAACCATCTATAAAACACATGAAAAGATTTTTTTTAACCCTTGCTGTATTAATGAGCTATATGGGGTTTTCACAACATGGTATGGACGCCGAGATAGCAGCCATAGAATCAAAAGTAATTGAGTGGAGACGGCATTTTCATCAAAATCCAGAATTATCAAATCGCGAATTTAAAACCGCCGAAAAAATTGCAGAACATTTACGTTCTCTAGGTATGGAGGTTCAAACTGGTATCGCACATACAGGTGTAGTAGGCATCTTAAAAGGAAAGAAACCAGGTAAGGTTCTTGCCCTGCGCGCAGATATCGATGCGTTACCCGTTCCAGAACGTGCAGATCTTCCCTTTAAATCGACGGCGAAAGGTACGTTTCGAGGAGAAGAGGTTCCTGTAATGCATGCCTGTGGTCATGACACACATATTGCCATTTTAATGGGTGTCGCAGAAATACTATCAAAAAACAAAAACAAAATAAAAGGAACCATTAAATTTATTTTTCAACCCGCCGAAGAAGGAGCACCTCCAGGAGAAGAAGGTGGTGCCAAACTTATGGTAGAAGAGGGCGTTTTAAAGAATCCAGATGTCGATGCCATTTTTGGATTGCACATAGGTTCTGGACAGCCAATAAACACTATTGGTTACAAACCAGGTGGTGCGATGGCAGCAGTAAATAGTTTTGAAATCAATGTAAAAGGAAAGCAAACACATGGGTCTATGCCATGGGGCGGAATTGATCCAATAATGGTGAGCGCAAAAATCATTGATGGGCTGCAAACGCTGGTAAGTCGTGAAATGCCATTAACACAAGAAGCCGTAGTACTATCTATAGGAAAAATAACGAGTGGTGTACGAAGTAATATCATCCCAGAATCGGCACAACTAATAGGTACCTTAAGAACCTTAGATGAAGGTATGCAAGCACATATACATAAACGTATGCGTGAAATGGTGGCAGACATTGCAAAAGCCTACAGAGCAGAAGCAACCATCGATATTGACGAGGGTTATCCAATTACCTTTAATGATCACAATCTTACTGCCCAAATGCTCCCTTCAATACAGAAAGCAGCAGGAACAGAAAATGTACAATTGATGAAAGCCATAACCGGTGCCGAAGATTTTTCGTTTTTTCAAAAAGAAATACCAGGTTTTTATTTCTTCTTAGGCGGAATGACACCAGGAAACACAGAACCATTTCCGCATCATACGCCAGATTTTTATATCGATGAAGGAGGGTTATTGTTAGGAGTTAAAACCTTTGTTCAAATGTCAATAGATTATTTAAACGACTAATTTATAATGAAGGAAGTTCTTGATCTTTTAAGCGTACTGCCTTGGTGGAGTTGGGTGCTCATAGTTCTTGCTATTATTGCATTGAGAGATATTTTGCAAAAAAAGCACACTATAAGTCATAACTTCCCAGTAATTGGGCATATTAGGTACTTGTTTGAAAGTATAGGTCCAGAGATCAGGCAGTATTTTGTCGCTAATAACAGAGAAGAACTTCCTTTTAACAGAATTGAACGTAGTTGGATTTATGCTTCAGCCAAAAAAGAAAATAATTACGAAGGTTTTGGTACAGATCGCGACATCTATGCGCATCATCATGTATTTATAAACAATGCCATGATGCCATTTAAAGTTGGCAAAAACCATCCAAATGCAATAGACAAAACATTTTTGCCTTGTGCAAAGGTCATTGGAGCTTATCATAAACGTAAAAAACCGTATCGCCCAGCCTCTGTGATCAATGTATCGGCCATGAGTTTTGGCTCCTTATCAGCAAAAGCTGTAGAATCACTTAACAAAGGTGTACAATTAGCAGATGCCTATCACAATACAGGTGAAGGCGGTTTATCACCATACCATAGTAATGGTGGTGATGTGGTCTTTCATTTTGGAACCGGTTACTTTGGTGTACGAGATACCAATGGTAATTTTTCTATGAAGAAAATGAAACAGTTGGTTGAAGATAATCCGTTTGTAAAAGCAATTGAGATCAAACTTTCACAAGGCGCCAAACCTGGAAAGGGTGGAGTGCTACCAGGTGCAAAAATTACGCCCGAAATTGCTAAAATTAGAGGTGTAGAAGTTGGCAAAGACGTTTTATCGCCACCAAATCACTCAGCTTTTTCAAATGTGGCAGAATTGGTTGATTTTATTGAGGATATAGCCAAAGAAACAGGTTTGCCAGTAGGTATAAAAGCAGCCATTGGAAAGCTTGAACAATGGGAAGAACTTGCCGATATCATGGTTTCGACCAATCGAGGTCCAGACTTTATTGCCGTTGATGGTGGTGAGGGTGGTACAGGAGCGGCACCACCAAGTTTTGCCGATCATGTATCATTACCTTGGGTATACGGTTTTAGTGATCTTTATAAATTGTTTCAACAAAAAGGACTTTCAGAACGGTTGGTATTTATTGGGAGCGGTAAATTAGGATTCCCAGCAAAAGCGGCCATGGCCTTTGCCATGGGAGTAGATTGTATTAATGTGGCAAGAGAGGCAATGATGAGTATTGGGTGCATACAGGCGCAGATATGCCATACAAACCGCTGCCCTAGTGGCGTAGCAACACAAAGCAAATGGTTGCAAAATGGTATTAACATCCCCTTAAAATCAGAGCGATTGGCTCAATATTTTAAAACGTTTAAAAAAGAGTTTATTGAAATTACCCATGCTGCTGGGTATGAGCACCCATGTCAGTTTAAAATGAGCGATATAGATATTAATGTTGACGATCACAACCTCTCAAAAGAATTAGACAAAACATATATTTACCTTAAAACTCCGGTTCCGTTTCACAATATGCAAGAATTAAAAGATTGTATATATTTGGGTGGA
This sequence comes from uncultured Flavobacteriaceae bacterium, assembly GCA_964487005.1. GTDB lineage: Bacteria > Bacteroidota > Bacteroidia > Flavobacteriales > Flavobacteriaceae > CAZAPO01. Next base: position 3,319 of record CAZAPO010000326.1, on the reverse strand, counting down.
CAACCTCAAACTAACGAAAACTAAACTATGGATATTGAAAAGATTTTTGAAGTATTTCTCTATGCAGTACCAGCGTTGATTACTGGTATGATTGCCTACTATTTTTTTAAAGAGCATACCAAAAATGAAGATGGAAGAAGGCGCTTTTTATTACACAAAGAACTTCAGGTCAACTCCCTTCCTTTGCGCTTACAAGCGTATGAACGTATGGTACTTTTCTTAGAACGTATTTCACCTACAAAATTACTAATTAGAGTATCTCCAACTAGCTCAGATGAAGATACTTACGAAAGTTTACTTGTAGCAACAATAGAACAGGAGTTTGAGCACAATTTATCTCAACAAATCTATGTTAGTGAAGAGTGTTGGAACATCATTGTAGCTGCAAAAAACGCCACCATTCAACTCATTCGAAAAGCAGGATTGTTAGAAAAAACAGGGACGGCCGATAAGCTTCGTGAAGTGATCTTAACCGAGATGATGGAGAAACGCGCGCCAAGCGATGCTGCCATTTCGTTTATTAAAAATGAAGTGAGTGACATGTGGTAAAAACCGCTGCAATAATCACCTTGTAATTAATTACGGCTTTCAGTATATAAATAAGTTGCAAAACCTTATTTTAGTTCAGTAATGTCTAATTTTCTTCAAACACCTATTGATTATTTAAAAGGCGTAGGTCCAAATCGTGCAGACCTGCTACGCAAGGAGTTGAAGATACATACCTTTCAAGACCTGTTGAATCTATTTCCACACAGGTATATAGATCGCACTAAATATTATAAAATCAGTGCTCTGCAACAAAGTGGTGCAGATGTGCAAGTAGTTGGCCAGATAGTTGACATTAAAGAGGTAGCACAAAAACGCGGTAAGCGGCTCGTAGCAACCTTTCAAGACGATACAGGCGTAATGGACCTAGTATGGTTTAGAGGGCAAAAGTGGATTCGTGATAGCTTAAAACTAAACACGCCTTTAGTAATTTTTGGAAAAATAAATTGGTTTAATAACCGATTTAATATGCCGCATCCCGAAATAGAATTGCTATCAGAACATAAAAAGAACCTGCGCTCGGCGATGCAGGCCATATACCCATCAACAGAAAAGCTTTCAAATAAAGGAATTACCAATAGAGTAATTACCAAGATTATGCAGCAGCTATTTTTAGAAGCTAAGGGTAATTTCACCGAAACATTATCGGATACAATTTTGAATGACCTTAAATTAATTTCAAAAAAAGACGCACTATTTAATGTGCATTTTCCTAAGAGTCAGGAGCTGCTTTCAAAGGCCCAATTTAGACTAAAATTTGAGGAACTTTTTTACATTCAGTTGCAATTAATAATTAAAAATTTAATCCATAAATCAAAAATAAAAGGCTTCCCGTTTGAAAAAGTAGGCGCCAATTTCAATACCTTTTTTAATGACCATTTACCCTTTGAACTTACCAATGCCCAGAAGCGTGTAATCAAAGAAATTAGACATGACCTAGGCAGTAATGCTCAAATGAATAGATTATTACAGGGAGACGTAGGTTCTGGAAAGACCATAGTAGCGCTAATGTCAATGTTTATAGCACTTGACAACGGTTTTCAAGCCTGTTTAATGGCGCCAACTGAAATTTTGTCAGTTCAACACTATAATGGCTTAAGAGATTATTGTAATAAACTGAATATCAGTATTAAATTGTTAACTAGTTCAACTAAAACTTCAGAAAGAGTAAAAATTCACGAATCTTTAGAAAATGGCGAGTTAGACATCCTAATTGGCACTCATGCCCTACTCGAAGATAAGGTGAAATTTAAAAATTTAGGCCTGGCAATTATTGATGAGCAACACCGATTTGGAGTTGCTCAAAGAGCAAAGCTTTGGAAAAAGGGCCCTCCTCTTTCCTCCCATTTGGAGGATGTCAAATCTGTTCGTTACAAATATATGACCGCTCGTCCTTCGACTTACAACTTGATCAAAGAATTGCAAGAGCAGAATAAAAAAAATTCAACACAAGCTGAGCAAATTTTATGGGAGAATTTAAGATCCAAAAAAACAGGTTATAAATTTAGACGACAACACATCATAGATGAGTTCATTGTAGATTTTTTCTGTGTAGAAAAAAAATTAATCGTAGAAGTTGATGGTCAATATCATAACCAGTCAAAACAAAAAGAAGCCGATGAATTAAGAACTCAAATATTGAATGAGCTTGGTTATAAGCTTATTCGCTTTAGTAACGAACAAGTTATTGGTGATTTAGATTCGGTTTTAAATCAAATAAGCAATAAGCTCAAAAGTCTTCCCTCTGGGGAGATTATAGGGGCTATGCCTCCACATATTTTGGTGATGACCGCAACACCTATTCCACGAACCTTGGCTATGTCGGTTTATGGAGACCTCGATATTTCGGTAATTGATGAATTACCCCCAGGAAGAAAATCGATTAAAACGGTGCATCGATATGATAAGAATAGGTTGCAGGTTTTTAGGTTTATGAAAGACGAAATTAAAAAAGGGCGTCAGATTTATATTGTGTACCCACTCATCAAAGAAAGTGCGGCAATGGATTATAAAGATCTTATGGATGGATACGAGAGCATATCTCGAGATTTTCCAATGCCCGAATATCAAATCTCAATTGTTCACGGAAAAATGAAGGCTGCCGACAAAGATTATGAGATGCAACGCTTTGTAAGAGGTGAAACTCAAATCATGGTAGCTACCACCGTTATTGAGGTTGGAGTTAATGTTCCAAATGCATCCGTAATGATTATTGAAAGTGCAGAACGTTTCGGACTATCCCAACTACACCAATTACGCGGACGTGTAGGTCGCGGCGCCGAACAAAGCTATTGCATTTTAATGACCAGCCATAAAATTAGTGAAGACGGAAGAACGCGCCTAGAAACCATGGTTCGCTCCAATGATGGCTTTGAAATTGCCGAAGTTGACCTAAAACTGCGTGGTCCGGGCGATATTATGGGTACGCAACAAAGTGGCGTCTTGAATCTGAAGATTGCCGATATTGTGAAAGATAAAGCAATTTTAGAGCAAGCGCGTTACTATGCGAAAAAAGTCCTGAAAGGCGATCCAACACTCTCCTACCCAGAAAATAAGGTACTCCTACAAACCTACAAGCAATTAAGCAAGTACAAGAATATGTGGAATTACATTAGCTAGTTTGCATTCCTGTGTACCAGCTCGCAAATCTCTTAAATTAGGTCGAGCGAGCATCCTACATCGAGAAATCACTAACAATGATTATCCCCACTATTTAGGGTACTTTTTAGGCATTCACCCAAATAATTAAGAAGTACACCGAAAATAAATAGCT
>CAZAPO010000325.1:0-3351 GCA_964487005.1 uncultured Flavobacteriaceae bacterium | reverse complement strand
GCAATAACCCCTGGTACCCAGCCACAAAGCCATAATAAGAACACAATAAAAATAGATCCACAACCCTTATCAAGAACTGCTAAAGGTGGACATAAAATAGAAAGTAAGACTCTCCAAAAGCTCATAGTAAAAGTTTTTAATTGATGATTAACTATGTGACGTTATTAACGCTTATTTGTTACAATTATGATGCGCACAATTTAGTATTGTAACAAATAGTATTTATCTTTGTGCGCTTGTAAAAACAACTTTTAAAAAACAATCATGTCGCAATTATCAGAACAAGAAATAGTACGACGAGAAAAACTTAGCAAATTACGTGCTTTAGGTATAGATCCATATCCAGCAGACCTTTATCCAGTAGATCATACGTCTAAGCAAATTAAACAGGATTATGTTGAGGGTAAAAAGGTTGTTATTGCAGGTAGGCTAATGGCAGTTAAAATTCAAGGAAAAGCTTCTTTTGCCGAACTTCAAGATAGTGAAGGACGTATTCAAGTATACTTTAATAGAGATGAGATTTGCCCAAATGATGATAAAACTTTGTACAATGAAGTTTTTAAAAAATTATTAGATTTTGGTGATTTTATTGGAATCGAAGGAGAGCTATTTACTACCAAAGTTGGGGAGAAAACTGTTATGGTTAAGAACTTCTCAGTTTTAAGTAAATCATTAAAGCCATTACCACTACCAAAAGAAAAAGACGGGGTTGTATATGATGCATTTACAGACCCTGAGCAACGTTATAGACAGCGTTATGCAGATCTTGTTGTGAATCCAAAAGTAAAAGACACTTTTGTTAAACGTACTCAAATAACAAATACCATTCGTGACTTTTATAACGATATGGGTTTCTTAGAAGTTGAAACACCAATTCTACAACCCATTCCAGGAGGCGCAGCGGCAAGACCCTTTGTTACGCATCACAATGCATTAAACATACCTCTATACTTACGTATTGCCAATGAGCTGTATTTAAAAAGATTGATTGTAGGTGGTTTTGATGGTGTTTATGAGTTTGCAAAAGATTTTAGGAATGAAGGTATGGATAGAACCCATAACCCAGAGTTCACAGTTATGGAAATGTATGTTGCCTACAAAGACTATCATTGGATGATGGAAACCACCGAACAGCTTTTAGAACAAATTGCCTTAAAATTACATGGCACAACCAAAGTAGAATTTGACGGTAATATTATTGATTATAAAGCACCATATCAACGCATAGGTATTTTAGATGCAATTAAAGAACATACCGGATTTGATCTTTATCAAAAATCAGAGGATGAAATTAGGAAAGTATGTGACCAATTAGAAATTGAAACGGACGAGACCATGGGTGTTGGGAAATTAATTGATGAAATATTTGGTGAAAAATGTGAGCCAAACTACGTTCAGCCAACATTTATAATTGACTATCCTGTAGAAATGAGTCCATTAACCAAAAAACATCGCTCAAAAGAAGGGCTTACTGAGCGATTTGAACTCATGGTAAATGGAAAAGAATTAGCAAACGCCTATTCTGAGCTTAATGACCCTATTGAACAGCGAGAACGTTTTGAAGAGCAATTAAAATTATCTGAAAAAGGTGATGATGAAGCCATGTTTATAGATCATGATTTTCTAAGAGCTTTAGAATATGGAATGCCGCCAACGTCTGGAATTGGTATTGGTATAGATAGATTAACCATGTTTATGACCAATAATGCTTCCATACAAGAGGTGTTATTCTTCCCACAAATGAAACCTGAACGAAAAGCTGTTGCGATGACTGATGAGGAGAAAGCAGTTTTTAATATACTCAAGGATAATTCACCTATAGATTTAAGTGAATTAAAAGCGCAGGTTGGCTTAAGTAACAAAAAATGGGATAAGGCAATGAAAGGATTAGCCAAACATGGATTAACTGAGGTAACTAAAACTGAAGATAATTTAATCGTGGCATTAAAAGACTAGCGGTTATTACAATACAATTAAGATAAGGAGTCGTAAATACGGCTCCTTTTTTTTGTGATTCCAATTCTATAACATAACAATTGGCCCTTCAAGTTTTGAAACGCAACGGTTGTTGGTGTAACCTTTTTTGTTTTGTACAGTCTTATCCTTAAACACTTAATCAATCAACTATGAAATCACTTTACTTTACAATTTTACTTTTTTTAGTGAATACCAATGTTTTTGCGCAAACAATCAATAGAGAAGTAACCAACAAACCGACCATTGCAATTTTAGGAACTTTTCATTTTGCTGGGTCTACTTCAGATGCAGCATCTATGAAGGTAGATGATATGAAATCTGAAAAAAGACAGCAGGAAATTTTGAACTTAGTAGAGTTGTTAGCCGAGTATCAGCCTACAAAAATCATACTAGAGCATCCTTATTCAAGTACGAAATTAGATTCACTGTATAACTTATATACTCAGGGTAAACACAGTTTGTATATAGGTGAAAGCCAACAAGTGGGTTTTAGGTTGGCAAAAAAATTAAACCATTCAAATGTTTATGCCGCCGATGTAAAAATGAACTTACCTTTTGAGCAACTTACTTCATTTCTTGAAAAGGAAGGAAAAATGGAACAAATGCAACATATGATGGGTTCGTTGATGTCATATATGCAAGTAATGCAAAATAAATATGATAACGGCACGATTAGTGATTTTCTTGCATACATGAATACTGATGAAATGGATGCACTCAACAAAAACCTGTATCTAGAATATATTAATAAAATGGGATCAGCAAAAAGTCCAGTAGGCTCAGAGGTTGTTTCCATTTGGTGGCACAGAAATTTTAAAATTATGCGAAACATTGATGAGATTGCACAGCCAAATGATCGTATATTAGTAATCTTTGGTCAAGGTCATACCGCTATTTTTAAAGATTTTTATAAAACCCGTAGTGACTATAACTACAAAGACATCAACTCATATTTACAAAATTAGATTTGGAATCATTAAAAGAAAATTAAGGAATCATTGTCATGATTCCTTTTTTTGTACATTTAAGTGTCTTTCAGTAACCCAATTATATGACACTTAATAGAACCCAAATTAGTTTTCTTGTTGTTGTTGTATTTCTTATTCCATTATTTGGAGGTACACAAAATGAAAAAGAAAAGGTCACTAGCGACAAAATTATTGATGCAGCTCATCAGATAATGCTTGATGCTGGAACCTGTGCATTAATAACAATAGATGATAAAGGCAGACCCCGTGTGAGAACCATGGATCCTTTTCCACCAGAAAAAGATCTAACTGTGTGGTTTGGTACGAACTCAAATTCAAGAAAGGTTGCACAAATCAAGAAAGACAACCGAGTCACACTATATTACCTCGATAAAGATGCAACAGG
>CAZAPO010000324.1:0-3568 GCA_964487005.1 uncultured Flavobacteriaceae bacterium | reverse complement strand
GATCCAGAATCAGCCTTTGAAACCATGTTTAATGATAAAGACAAACTACAAACCAAAGAGCGCTTATTTAAGCCAAAGTATTTTACCTTATTGGCATTGGCATTTTTTATTGCATTCTTCAACCAGGTTTCAGGAATTAATGCGTTTCTATACTATGCAAACCGAATTTTTGAGGCAGCCGGATTAGGAGAAAATGCCACATTTTTAAGTGGTATAGGCGTTGGTATTGTAAATTTAGTATTTACCTTATTTGGTCTGGTACTCATTGACAGAATGGGTAGAAAGAGTTTAATGTACATTGGATCTGTAGGTTACATTATTTCCTTAACACTAGTTGCAATGGCCTTTGCTAATGATTGGGAGGGTATGATGGTGCCAATTTTTCTATTCATTTTTATTGCCTCTCATGCCATTGGACAAGGAGCAGTTATATGGGTGTTTATAGCTGAGATTTTTCCAAACCACCTGCGCGGCTCAGGACAGTCATTTGGAACATCTGTACACTGGGTGTTAGCAGCATTAATCACTTTGTTTATGGCACCTGCGCTAGAGGCTTTAGCCAATCCGTGGCCAGTATTTGCGTTTTTTGCATTTATGATGGTACTTCAATTATTTTGGGTACATAAATTCATGCCTGAAACTAAAGGAAAGTCTTTAGAAGAGCTAAGTAAAATATTATTAAAACGTAAACAAGACAACGATTAGTAGCTTAAATTTTTCTTCAAAATTTAGCTTGAATTAAACATAAAAATTTTAACAACTAGGAGTCGATTTTTTAAGAATTATCCGATTAATTATTGCTACATTTAAAGTTCTTACAAACCAAGAAAACCAACCATATGAAAACACTACGTTTACTTCAGTGCTTTATACTATTGTGCACGATGACCTTAACGGCACAAATACCTAAACCATCAGATGTTTTTGGATTTGAAGTAGGTGCTGATTACAAACTTGCAGACTACGATCAAATGCTCGAGTACTACGAAAAACTCGCGGCCTCAACTGATCGTGTACAGATGATCGATATTGGTAAATCTGTAATGGGAAGACCAATTAAACTATTGTTTATTTCAAGTGCCGAGAATTTAAAATCATTAGAAAAATGGCGCTCAATTAGTGAAAAGCTTTCAAGGGCTCGTATCTCCGAAAAAGAGGCAAGAAAACTGTCATATGATGGAAAAGCTATTGTTTGGTTTGATGGAGGAATGCATGCTACAGAACGTGCACATGCTCAGATGACTTCAGAACTTATGTGGCGCATAGCTTCAGAAGAATCAGATGAAATGAGAAAGATTCGTGATAATGTAGTATCGTTGATCGTTCCAGTGATTAATCCAGACGGTGTAGACATTGTTGTTGATTGGTATAAGAAAAACTTAGGAACACCTTATGAAACCACGGGACCACCAATTTTATATCAAAAATATGTAGGGCATGACAATAATCGTGATTGGTTCATGAATAATATGCCTGAAACCAGAGCGGCTACTAATGTATTGTACAATCAATGGTATCCACAAATTGTTCATAATCATCATCAAACATCACCAGCATGGGCTAGAATATTTTTACCTCCATTTAGAAGTCCCGTAAACCCAAATATTCACCCTGCTGTAACTACTGGAGTGAATTTGGTTGGTACAGCTATGGCAAATCGTTTTGCACTTAAAAAGATGCCAGGAGTAATTTCAGGTACTTCTTTTAGTATGTTTTGGAATGGTGGTATGCGTACCACGCCTTATTACCACAATCAGATTGGGATTTTAACCGAAGTTGCACATGCAACCCCAACACCACGCTATTATGACCCAAAGAAAAAACCTAAGAATCTAAGAGGTACACCTAGTAATGGTACCGAGATCTTTTATCCATATCCATGGGAAGGTGGAGCATCTCATTTTAGAGACGCGGTAGACTATATGCTCGTGGCCTCGATGGGTATACTCGATTTAGCGGCCGACAAAAAAGATGAGTTTCTATACAATATCTATTCTATGGGTAGAGATGCTATTGAAGCGAAAGAAAAGGCCTTTGCTTATGTGATCCCAGCCAAACAATGGAACCCTAGTGAAGCAGTGAATCTAACTAATATTTTATTACAAGGCGGATTAGAAGCACATAGCGCCAAATCGGCATTTACAGTTGGTGATAAAACCTATGCAGCGGGATCTGTGATTTTATACGGGGCTCAAGCATTTAGACCTTATTTAATAGATCTGATGGAACCACAAAATTATCCTGATCAATTCCTCTATCCAGGAGGTCCGCCTCAGCCACCTTATGATCTTGCTGGTTGGACGTTACCAATGCAAATGGGTGTTACCGTAGATAGAATTGACGAAACGTTTAAAGTGCGTACCGATGAAATCACAGGCACCAAGCTGGCATATACAGAAGGCGCAGTTACAGGTGGTAATAATGATCATTACATTTTTTCTAATAGAGATAATATTAGTGCATTATTGGTAAATAGACTACAGAAGGACGGTTATAAGATTGCACAGTTAAATGCAGATAATGGTGACCATAACGCAGGTTCTTTTATAGTTAAAAATAGTGCAAACATTAAAGATAAGCTTAATGAACTAAGTGCAAATTATGGAGTAGATTTTAAGGGCATAAGTAGTTTAGATGGCTTTGACAGTAGTGATTTAGAAACTATTAAAGTTGGAATTTATAAATCATGGCAGGCCAATATGGATGAGGGATGGACGCGATGGATGTTAGAGCAGTTTGAGTTTGATTTAGACACACTCCATAATAAAGATATTCAAAATGGAGACCTTTCTAAATACAGTGCTATTATTTTCCCATCGCAGAGTCCAAGAGGAATTTTACATGGTCATGGTATTAACACCATGCCTGAGAAGTTTACTGGTGGAATTGGCCTCAACGGAATGGGTAAAATAGACCAATATGCCAAGGACGGTGGTGCGGTTATATTCTTTGATTCGGCCAGTGATTTGGCCATTCAACAATTAGGTCTTCCAGTTAGAAACGTGACCTCAGGCCTATCACCAAACGACTTTTTTATTCCTGGTTCACTCATACGAACCACAATTGATACCTCCAACCCACTCGCCCATGGAATGATGGAGGAGGTAGCGGCATCATTTAGTCGTAGTAGAGCTTTTCAAACCTTAAAACAGCGAAAATCTGGTGAAGGCGGTGTCGAAGATATTGCAGATGCTCCAGCGCATGAGGTTTACGATGTTGCTACTTATGCAACAGAAGACATTTTGATGAGTGGATGGGCCTTAGGCGAAGAACGATATATTAAAAATAAGAGTGCCATGGCGCATGTACCGCATGGTAATGGTGATATTGTATTATTTGGTTTTAGACCACAATTTAGAGGTCAACCAAGAGGCACCTATAAGTTAATCTTTAATTCTATATATATGGGAGCAAAGAATTAGTACTCATTTACATATTTTCATAAAAAGCCAGAGCATTGCTCTGGCTTTTTATTTATAGCTAAAAACCCCAACCCTGTATTAACGGAGTTTTATTTTGTATCTTTATGAATATCAACCAATTAAAATTTCAATTATGAAAAAATCAT
>CAZAPO010000323.1:0-3924 GCA_964487005.1 uncultured Flavobacteriaceae bacterium | reverse complement strand
GATGATATAGATCATAGAATTGCTCGATATACAAAATGTATCAGTAAAAGCACCTTTAACTTTGTTGAGTGGTTAAAAGATGACTATAAGAAGAAGTTACGTTCTTATATTCGAGTGAATTTTGACGAAGTCTACAAGAGTATACATGGTAAACTACCTGTATAAGGTGATTTTTTGATTGTATTGGTTGGTTAAAATTAAGTTCTGTTAAATATTTTTCAGAGCTTTATTTTATAGTTTCATTTTTCTACCTTTAATACTTTATAAACCAACCAAAATTCACATAATGAAAAAAGGATCAAGCCTTTGGCTTGTGCTTGTACTACTAGTATCTGGTAGTTCTCTTTTACAGGCGCAAGATGACATTTTACAAAAGCTAGAAGAAATTGCGATCATTGATCAAAAGGTAATGATGCCCATGCGAGATGGCATTCGATTAGCAACAGATATTTATCGCCCTAAAACAGATGCAAAAGTTCCAATAATTTTTTCACGAACACCTTATAATTTTAATTCCTGGGGTGATGGCGAACGTCGTACAAGAACTGCTCAACGAGCATATGAAGCGGTAAAAAGAGGATACGCTTACGTGGTACAGAATGAAAGAGGACGCTATTTTTCTGAAGGAGAGTGGGATATATTAGGAGTACCACTCACAGATGGTTATGACGCCTTTAGCTGGATGAAAGATCAACCATGGTCAAATGGCAAGATTGGAACCCTGGGTTGTTCATCAACAGCTGAATGGCAAATGGCCGTTGCGGCTTTAGATCACCCATCACATGCAGCAATGGTTCCGCAAGCTTATGGAGCAGGTGTTGGACGCGTAGGAGAAATCAATGAACAAGGAAACTGGTACCGTGGTGGTGCAGAGCAATTACTATTCTTTGCTTGGTTATACGGAGTAGAGCATGATAAATTTAAACCAAGAATCCCACAAGGCGCGACCCAAGAAGATTTAATTCGAATTTCGAGGTTTTATGATCTGGCTCCAGAGAACCCACCAATAGATATGAGTGAGGCCTTAAGCCATTTACCAATTCAGGATATGTTGAAGAATATGAATGGTAAGAAAGAAATATTTGATAAGATGGTACGTAGAAAACCAAATCATCCAGATTGGTTTAAAGGAGGTATTTATCATGATAATATGGAAATTGGGGTTCCTAGTTTTTGGTTTGCCTCCTGGTATGATGTTTCGGTTACACCAAACCTTGCTTTATTCAACCACGTACGAAACAATGCAAAAGACCCAGAAATTCGGGATAACCAATATATGGTGATAGCACCAACCCTGCATTGTAGATATACAAGAGCCACCGAAAATACAATCGTTGGAGAACTAAGTGTTGGAGATGCAAGACTTAATTATGACGAGCAGATTTATAAATGGTTTGACTTATGGCTTAAGGGAGAAAACAACAATTTTAAAGAGGTTACTCCAAGAGTGCAATATTACACCATGGGCGCCAACAAATGGCAAGCTTCAAATACTTGGCCACCAGAAAATGCACAAATGGTAACGTATTATTTAAACAGTGGTGGTAAGGCTAATAGTCGATTTGGTGATGGAAAACTCACCACAAAAAAAGCAACTAAAGATAATCCAGATAGCTTTACCTATGATCCTATGAATCCAGTACCTTCATACGGAGGAAATGTATGTTGTACAGGAAACGCAGTTCAGGGAGGAGCCTTTGATCAGCAAGATATGGAGGCTAGACATGATATACTAGTATATACAACAGATGTCTTGAAGGAAGATACCGAGGTTTCTGGATTTATTGAATCCACCCTGTATGTCTCTTCAGATGCGAAGGATACAGATTTTACAATTAAATTGATAGATGTACATCCAGATGGTAGTGCCTATAATTTAGATGAAACCATTCAACGAGTAAGATATAGAGAAGGATATGATAAAGAAGTCTTCATGGAAAAAGGTAAGGTCTATGAAGTAAATCTAACTCCAATGGCTACAAGTAATATGTTTAAAAAAGGACATAGAATTAGAATAGAAATATCTTCGAGCAATTTTCCACGATTTGCAAGAAATTTAAATACAGGAGGTAATAACTACGATGAAAAAGATGGCGTAATAGCAAATAATAATGTACATCATTCTTCAAGATATCCTTCTCAATTACGATTACCAATCGTTTCAAATAAACAATAAACCAACAGATTATAGAATAATTATGAATACAATTTTAAAGCGCATACTCCTCTTCGTTTGTATAGTGGGTATGGTATTTTCAGCGGAAGCTCAAAAAATGAATTCTTCCACATTTAGTGGTATTAAATTTAGAAATATTGGTCCTGCCTTTACTTCAGGTCGTATTGCCGATATTGCCATACATCCAGAGAACGAAAATGTTTGGTATGTGGCAGTAGGATCGGGTGGTGTATGGAAAACTACAAATTCTGGTACTACCTGGAAACCTATATTCGATAATAAATCAGTGTATTCAACAGGTTGTATTACCATTGACCCTAACAATCCACATACCATATGGTTGGGAACAGGAGAGAATGTAGGAGGTCGTCACGTTGCATTTGGTGATGGTATCTATGTAAGCCATGATGATGGAAAAACTTGGAAAAATATGGGGTTGAAAAACTCAGAACATTTATCAAAAATTATTGTGCATCCAGAAAACTCAAATATTATTTGGGTAGCATCACAAGGTCCACTGTGGACTAAAGGCGGTGATCGTGGTGTATTCAAATCAGAAGACGGTGGAAAAACCTGGAAACGTACTTTAGGAGATAGTGAGTGGGTTGGTGCCACAGATATGGTAATTGACCACAATAACCCAGACATTCTTTATGCAGCAACATGGCAAAGACATCGTACTGTTGCTGGATATTTAGGAGGTGGACCAGGATCAGGTCTACATAAAAGTACCGACGGCGGTAATACTTGGAAAAAGTTAACCAATGGTATTCCTAGATCAAACCTTGGTAAAACAGGATTAGCAATTTCTCCATTTAATTCAGAGGTAGTGTATGCCGCTCTAGAACTTGATAGAACTAAGGGAGCATTTTATATGACTACCAATGGTGGTGAATCATGGACAAAACAATCAGATGCAGTATCAGGAGGTACAGGGCCACACTATTATCAAGAGATTATTGCTTCACCACATCACGAAGGGACTATTTATTTTATGAATAATGCTGCGCTAGAGTCCAATGACCATGGGAAGACATTTAAAAGAATGAAACGATCAAATCAGCACAGTGACTCACATGCATTAGCGTTTAAAAAATCTGACCCTAATTACTTACTTATTGGTACCGATGGTGGTTTGTACGAAAGTTTTGATTTAACAAATACTTGGAAATATGTAAGCAATTTACCAATAACACAGTATTTTAAGGTAGCAGTAGATGACAGTAAACCATTTTATAAGATCTATGGTGGTACCCAAGATAATGGTTCGCATGGAGGTCCTTCAAGAACCGTATTTTCAGATGGTATAAAAAACTACGATTGGTGGAAAACATTAGGAGCAGACGGACACCAATCAGCAACCGAGCCAGGTAATCCTAATATTACTTATGGTGAATTTCAGCAAGGAGCACTTTGGAGAATCGATCAAACAACTCGTGAGACGGTATTTATTCAGCCACAAGCACGAGAAGGAGATCCTTTTGAACGTTTTAATTGGGATGCACCAATATTGGTGAGTTCACATGATCCAAAGCGAATATACTTCGCTTCACAAAGAGTTTGGAGATCAGATAATAGAGGGGATGCTTGGAGACCAATATCAGGAGATCTTACCTTAAATCAAGATCGTATGACCATTCCATATTATGGAAAGCAACAAAGCTGGGACAACGCCTGGGATGTTAATGCCATGTCTAACTATAATACAATCACTTCATGGGCAGAGTCACCAAAACAAGACGGATTAC
>CAZAPO010000322.1:0-4094 GCA_964487005.1 uncultured Flavobacteriaceae bacterium | reverse complement strand
GGAAGGATTTTATTTGAATATCAAGGAAATCTGGATATTCCGTTCTATTTACAATAGATGAGAAATTTATTCTTTCAGCTTTAGTTGCTAACATCGACGGACGAGATTTTGATTAAAAAATAAATTAACGTGTATACTACTTTTATATACACAAAAGGGTCTAGGCCTTGGAGAGTATCTCTCCAGACCTAAACCATATGTTGTAGGTTAGTTAAGCTTACTTAAGCTCAACCTCAGCTCCTGCTTCTTCTAAAGAAGACTTAAGACCTTCAGCTTCGTCTTTAGATACACCTTCTTTAATATCTTTTGGTGCACTATCAACTAATTCTTTAGCGTCTTTTAATCCAAGACCAGTTAATTCTTTAACAAGTTTTACAACTGCTAATTTAGAACCTCCTGGAGCTTTAAGGATTACATCAAATTCAGTTTTTTCTTCAGCGGCATCACCACCACCAGCACCAGGACCAGCAGCTACGGCTACTGCAGCAGCAGCAGGCTCGATACCATATTCTTCTTTTAATATATCAGCTAATTCGTTAACTTCTTTTACTGTTAAGTTTACTAACTGTTCTGCGAAATCTTTTAAATCTGCCATTTTTCTATCGTTTTAATAAGTTTTTTTTAATAATTTATGTTGTATAAAAAGTGCGTACTATTTGTTATCCTTCTTTCTCGGATAATGTTTTTAAGATACCTGATAATTTTCCACCTCCAGATTGAAGTGCCGAAATAACGTTCTTAGCAGGAGATTGTAACAATGTAATAATCTCTCCAATAAGTTCTTCTTTCGATTTGATGTCTACCAACATATCTAACTGATCGTCACCTACGTAAATTGCTTCCTCAATAAACGCTCCTTTTAATAGAGGTCTATCTGATTTTTTACGGAAAGCCTTAATTACTTTTGCTGGTGCATTACCAGTTTCTGAATACATCACTGATGTATTTCCTTTTAATACTGTTGGTAATTCTCCAAATTCTTTCTCTGAAGCTTCCATTGCTTTTTCAAGCAAGGTATTCTTAACAACCGCCAACCTTACGTTTGCCTTAAAACAAGCACGACGTAAGTCTGAAGTAGCTCCTGCCGTAAGTCCCGAAATATCTGCTAAATAGATATTTTGGTTTTCGCTTAATTGAGCAGTTAACTCTTCAATTACTAGTGATTTTTCTTCTCTTGTCATGATAAAATCTTTAACTACTTAATTAATATACTTTTGGATCTATAGCTACACTTGGGCTCATAGTACTTGACATATAAATGCTCTTTACATAAGTACCTTTAGCCGCAGTTGGCTTTAATTTAATTAGCGTAGAAAGTAATTCTTGCGCATTACCGGCAATTTTATCGGCACTAAATGATGCCTTACCAATAGCTGCATGAACAATTCCTGCTTTATCTACTTTAAAATCAATTTTACCAGCCTTCACTTCTTTTACAGCTTTTGCTACATCCATAGTAACTGTACCCGTCTTTGGGTTAGGCATTAAACCTCTAGGTCCAAGAACACGTCCTAATGGTCCTAATTTACCCATAACGCTAGGCATGGTAATGATTACATCTACGTCTGTCCAACCACCTTTAATTTTATCAAGGTATTCTTGAAGTCCAACGTAATCTGCACCTGCTTCTTTAGCATCTGCTTCCTTATCTGGAGTTACCAATGCTAAAACCTTCACATTTTTACCAGTTCCGTGTGGAAGCGAAACTACACCTCTCACCATCTGGTTAGCTTTTCTTGGGTCTACACCCAAACGAACAGCTAAATCTACAGAAGCGTCAAACTTTGCATTTGATATTTCTTTTACCAAAGCTGATGCTTCTTCTAAACTATAAAGTTTAGTTCTATCAACTTTAGCTCTCGCCTCTTTTTGTTTTCTAGTTAATCTTGCCATTTCAAAAACTTTTTTAGTTAGGTGCTTCTCCGCCTTTTACTGTGATACCCATAGAACGAGCTGTTCCTGCTACCATACGCATTGCCGACTCTACTGTAAATGCATTTAAATCTTGCATTTTGTCTTCAGCAATAGTACGTACTTGATCCCAAGAAACTTTTGCTACTTTCTTTCTATTAGGCTCTCCAGAACCTTTTTTTACTTTGGCCGCTTCTAATAATTGTACTGCCGCTGGTGGAGTCTTGATTACAAAATCAAACGACTTATCCTTGTAAACAGAGATAACCACAGGTAATACTTTACCAGGTTTATCTTGGGTTCTTGCATTAAATTGCTTACAGAACTCCATAATGTTTACACCTGCAGCACCTAGAGCGGGTCCAACCGGTGGCGACGGATTCGCAGCACCTCCCCTAACTTGTAGCTTAACTACTTTACTTAACTCTTTTGCCATTTTTTAAAATTTAAACTCGATAAGATTAGTTTTGGAAGCTCTAATACTTATCTTTTATTTGTAACAATTATTAAATTTTCTCTACTTGCATGTAGCTTAGTTCTAATGGTGTTTTTCTTCCAAAGATTTTCACCATAACTTCTAGCTTACGTTTTTCTTCGTTAATATTTTCAATAGTTCCATCAAATCCATTGAATGGTCCATCAATTACCTTAACTGTTTCTCCTTTCACAAATGGAATTGCAACATTTGCATCTGCCTCTACTGCCAATTCATCAACCTTACCAAGCATTCTGTTTACTTCCGATTGTCTTAAAGGTACAGGGTCTCCACCTTTAGTTTCACCTAAGAATCCAATAACATTTGTGATCGATTTTATAATATGCGGAATTTCACCGCTAAGATTTGCCTGAATCATTATATAACCAGGGAAATAGACCTTTTCTTTGTTGATCTTCTTTCCGTTACGAATTTGAATTACCTTTTCTGTAGGTACAAGTACTTGATCCACATAATCTCCTAATCCTAAACGCGCAATCTCGTTTTCGATATAGGTTTTGATTTTATTTTCCTGACCACTAACGGCCCTTACTACGTACCACTTTTTTTCAATACTATCAGACATAATCCCCAAATTGTTTATCCGACCCAATCAAAATATAACTTGATGACTTTGCCAAAAACAGAGTCAACACCCCAAATAGCTAATGAAAAAATAATTGAAAAAATAGCCACAAGCACAGTTAAACTTTGTGCTTCTGCCCAAGGCGTCCAACTAACATGATTCTTTAGCTCATCGAACGATTCTTTTACATATGTAATTACTCCTGCCATTTGTTTTACTTTTATTTCGAGTAAAGAGGTTTTTTTACTTGCTCAGTACAACTTCTCGTCTCGTGTTTTTCACTTGCACGGGTTGAGAGACTCGAACTCCCGACACCTGGTTTTGGAGACCAGTGCTCTACCAACTGAGCTAAACCCGTAAATACAAGTCAAGGTATTCTGCTAAAACAGAATACCTTCACTTTATATTTATAAACTTATATTAGTCTAAAATCTCAGTTACCTGACCAGCTCCTACTGTTCTACCTCCTTCACGGATTGCAAAACGTAAACCTAAGTTTAATGCAATCGCTTGGTGTAAGTCAACAGTAATAGTAAGGTTATCTCCAGGCATTACCATCTCAACGCCATCAGGTAAGTTAATGTTACCTGTTACGTCAGTTGTACGTACGTAGAACTGTGGACGGTAGTTGTTATGGAATGGAGTGTGACGTCCACCCTCTTCCTTTTTAAGGATATAAACCTCAGCTTTAAATTTAGCATGTGGAGTTACAGAACCTGGCTTACAGATTACCATACCTCTTTTGATTTCAGTTTTGTCAATACCTCTTAATAAGATACCTACATTATCTCCAGCTTCTCCTCTATCAAGAATCTTACGGAACATCTCAACTCCTGTAATTGTAGAAGTTAATTTCTCAGCTCCCATACCAATAATATCAACAGCGTCACCAGTATTAGCTACACCAGTTTCAATACGACCAGTTGCCACAGTACCACGACCTGTAATAGAAAATACATCTTCTATTGGCATTAAGAAATCTTTATCAACATCACGCTTTGGTAACTCGATCCAAGAATCAACAGCATCCATAAGCTCCATTACTGTATCAACCCATTTACCTTCACCGTTTAAAGCACCTAGAGCAGAACCAGCAATAACAGGTCCGTTATCACCATCATA
>CAZAPO010000321.1:0-11065 GCA_964487005.1 uncultured Flavobacteriaceae bacterium | reverse complement strand
TGTTTGTTGATGGTGATTGGGTAAGAGCTAAAGGCACAACTTTGGGCGCTGATAACGGCCTTGGCGTAGCGACAATTATGGCTATTCTGGAGAGCTCCAAAGTTGAACATCCAGCTATAGAAGCTCTTTTTACTATTGATGAAGAAACTGGAATGACAGGTGCACTTGGGCTCAAAGGCGGATTGCTTACAGGTGATATTTTACTGAATCTAGATACTGAAGAAGACGATGAAATTGGTGTTGGATGTGCTGGAGGTATTGATATAACGGCTTCTAGAGTTTACAAACAACTGGCTGTGCCTCATAACTTTACAGGATATACCATTGTAGTAAAGGGCCTCAATGGTGGTCATTCTGGAATGGATATTCATAAAGGATTAGGGAACTCGAATAAAATAATAAATAGAGTTTTACATGCTGTAAGTGATTTTATTCGAATTAGCGAGATTGATGGAGGAAGTTTAAGAAATGCAATTCCAAGAGAAAGTAATGCAATAATTGCTTTTAACGAAGAAAATAGTGAAGTTGTAGAAGGTAAATTGGCACTTGAAATTAATGCTATTAAAAATGAATTGAAAACAATGGAGCCAAATCTTGATATTACTTATAGTAGAACTGGGACTCCATCGAAAATGCTAGATAAGAACCTGAGCAATAATTTAATTAAATCTATTTACGCAGCGCATAATGGTGTTTACAGAATGAGTCCTGATATACCAGATCTTGTTGAAACATCTAATAATATAGCACGTGTAGTTGTTAAGGACGGAGAAATTAAAGTTTTATGTTTAACCAGATCGTCAGTTGAATCTTCAAAAATGGATCTAGCCAATGCTTTGAAAGCTACTTTTGAATTGGTTGGTTGTGAGGTTGAATTTTCGGGTAGTTATCCTGGTTGGACACCAAATATGGATTCGGCCATTTTAAAAGTAATGCGAGAACTATATGTTCAATTGAATGAGTCACAACCGCATGTTGCGGCATGTCATGCGGGACTGGAATGTGGTATTTTAGGAACCCATTATCCCAATATGGATATGATTAGTTTCGGTCCAAATATAAAAGGTGCTCATTCACCAGATGAACGGGCTCAAATTTCTTCGGTACAAAAGTATTGGAAGTTTGTACTTGAGATTTTAAAACATATTCCTAAGAAATAAAAAAAGCGGCTTTAAGCCGCTTTTTTTATTTTACTATTTCAATCATTTCTACTATAAAAATGATATCTGTATTTGGTCTAATTACTGGAGGAGATCCTCTTTCACCCCATGCTAAGTGAGATGGTAAATAGAAGTATTTTTTATCACCAACTTTCATTCCAGCGAGTCCTTCTTTAAAACCAGCTACAAGGTTTGCATCTGGACTTATAAGCATTGGCGCAGGACTATATCCACCCTGCATTTCACGCTGCTCATTTACTTGTCCGTATTTAGTCGCTATTTCTTTTAAATTAGTATCTAATAATTTTCCATCAGTAAAATATGCCTCATACCATACCTTTACATTTTGCCCTTGCTTTGGTTTTGCTCCCGTACCATTGGTAATAGTATGTGTTAATAAACCAGATGCAGCAGCTTTAGATTTTGCTTTGTAACCTTCCAAAAGTGGTTGGGTCTCGCTTGCCGCAGCTGCAGATAACTCATCCATTTTTCTTTGCAATTCACTTGCTTTCTGTCTAGCTTCTTCCTCTTTCTGCCTTGCTTTTTCTTCTAGTTTAGGTAATTCTGTTTCCCAAGTTTTAACTGCATCAAATTTTCTAGCAGAAAACCCTTGCTTTACAATATTAACTGCTTCAATCACAACATCATCAACAGGTTTATCTCTCGGTCCTACATTTACATTAGATATAGTATCTTGAATTTCTAATCCAAGAACAATTTCACCAAAAACGGAATGGCAATATACTCTTGGGTTTTGACAGTCTTTTAAATTACCATTTTCATCATAACCATCTAACCATGGTGTTGGCTTTTCAGTTATATAAAATTGACTTCCATTTGCGTTTGCTCCTGGATTTGCCATTGCCAATACTCCTGGTTTATCATGTTTTAATGAAACATCTAGTTCATCACCAAATTTATATCCAGGACTACCTGCTCCTGTACCAGTTATATCTCCTCCTTGAATCATGAAATCATCCATTACGCGATGAAAAATAAGACCATTATAAAATGGTTTTCCTTTCAGAGAATCTGTAACCATAGGGTGTGTTCCTTCAGCGAGAGCTACAAAATTTGCAACTGTTACTGGAGCAATTTCATAATGTAATTTAGCCACCATTGTACCTTTATTGGTAACAATTTCAGCAAATAATCCTTCACCTAAATCTGGATACTTTTCATCACAACTAATTAATAGTACTACCATTAATATTGCATAAACATACTTCATTGAAAGTTTCAATTTCTTCATTTTTTAATTTGTTTCTTTTTGTGTTATTGTATTTATAGTAACAGTGCATTTAAGAGGTACACTGGTGCCTATTCTATTTGAATCTCCGTAATAACCAAAAGCTTTTTGTGACGGAAACAAAAATGTTACTGTTTCACCTGCTTTCATAAGCTTTAGCCCCTCACGTAAACCTGAGAAAAGTTCTTCTTTGTCCATAGCATAATCACGAGCTTGCAACTCTTCTAAGGAGTAAATAGTTTGACCATTAAGATGCGCAATGTTGTACTCAAAATTTACAATATCGCCAAACTGAGGTGTTACTGTGTTGTCATCTACTTTTACATCATATTGATACCAAAAACCATTATCAGAAATGGCATAATTTGCACCAGGGGTATTGGCGATAAGATCTTTGATTATTTGATGTTCGTGCTCGATGAGCCTTTTATTGCGTTCAACTGATGCATCTATGAAAGAGCCAGTTTTTACAGATACCGGAGGCCTAGCTTCTGGCGATTTGCAACTCAAAGTAAGAGCTACAAGGCTTAACATAAGTACTTTTTTCATGATTTGAGGTCTTTTTTATACTGGGGTAAGATACTAATAAATTTTTCAATGGTATCATTTAGGGAGTCTTCACTTCTACCTCCAGCGGCGTTTATATGACCTCCGCCATTAAAATGATCACGTGCAAATGTGTTTACATCGAAACTACCTTTTGACCTGAACGAGATCTTGATAATTCCTTCTGAGCGGTTTTCAATGAATATAGCCGCAAAAACAATTCCACCTAAAGACAAGGCATAATTAACTACGCCCTCAGTGTCTCCTTTTTTAAAATTATGTGAATCTAGTTCCTGCTGTGATAAGGTAATGTATGCTGTATTTAAGGCTTCTTCATATTTTAAATTACTTAAAGCTCGACCAAGTAATTGAAGCCTATCAAAGCTATTTGCGTCATAAACATTATTATGAATATTAGCATTATCTGCTCCTTTATCTATAAGGTCAGCTACAACTCGATGTGTTAAACTCGTGGTAGATCGAAACCTAAATGAACCTGTATCGGTCATTATACCTGTATAAAGACATGTTGCTATGTTGGCATCAACAAGATGTGTGTCACCTAGCATATCAATAAAGTGATATATCATTTCTGATGTTGAGCACATAGTAACATCAGAATATACATATTTTGCATAATCATCAGGTTGTTGATGATGATCTATTAAGATTTTAATTGCACTTGCCTTTTTTAATGGCATTTCCATGTTTCCTGTTCTATGAAGTGCGTTAAAATCTAAGGTAAAAATAATATCGGCTTTATTGATAAGGATATTTGATCGCTGAATAAAATCATCGTGAATTAAAACGGTGTCATTCTCAGGCAACCACTTCAAGAAGTTTGGGTAATCGTTCGGTGCAATAACGGTAGCATCATGATTATACTTCCTTAAATATTGTAATAGACCGAGTGTAGACCCCATGGCATCACCATCGGGATTTTTATGAGGTACGATAACAATTTTTTTGGGAGTACCTAATAGTGTTTTTATTTCAGAAATATCATTTTTCGTCATAAGAGGCGAAGATACAACTTAATGGTAAATCGATTAAATAAAGTCCTATTTTTGTGATAAAAATAACCTAATCTTTAATTAAATGAGAAATATTTTAAAGTACTTTCTAATTATATTAACCGTGTTTTCTTGCAAAGAAAAGGTAGAAAATCAACAAAATATTGAGGGTTTTGATCAAACTGATTTTACCATCGCGTTTGGATCATGTAATAGACAGACTTTTGAGAACAAATTATGGCAACCTATATTAGATAATAACCCAGACGTTTGGATTTGGGGAGGTGACGTTATTTACTCAGATACAGATAATATGGATTTAATGCGTGATCATTACAACCAACAAATGCAACAAGATGGTTATAAAGAGTTTGTAGATAAAATAAAGATAATGGGAACCTGGGATGATCATGACTACGGTTTAAACGATGGTGGTGAAGAATTTACTGCGAAAAAAGATAGCCAACAATTGTTTTTAGATTTTATTGGTGTTCCCGAAAACGATGATAGAAGAAACAGAGAAGGGGTTTATCATTCTGAAACTTTAAGTACAGAAGAAGGGAAAATTAAAATTATTGTCTTAGACACGAGGTATTTTAGAACAGCACTAACACCCTCCGAAAGTCCTGATAGAAGATATGACCCTAATAGCTATGGTGATGGAACCATATTAGGGGAAGATCAATGGAAATGGTTAGAAACAGAATTAACAACCTCCGAAGCAAATTTTAATGTGGTTATGAGTAGCATTCAATTTTTGTCACAGGAACACGGATTTGAAGCTTGGGGCAACATGCCTCATGAGATAGATAGATTTAAAGCGTTAATCAAAAGTACAAAGGCTAATAATGTAATTTTGATTTCGGGAGACAGGCATATCTCTGAATTCTCAAAAACAAATATTGAAGAATTACCTTACCCTCTTATTGATTTCACTTCAAGCGGAATGACGCATTCTTATGAAAGTTTTGATGGCGAAGCTAATCAATACAGGGTTGGAGATGTAGTATCAAACCTTAGTTTTGGTTTGTTGAAATTTAATTTTGATAAGGGGACGGTGGTGATGGAAATGAGGGGAATAGACAATGTTTTGCAGCAAGTGTTAACACAAAGTTATTAGTGGCTTGTGGTTTTGGTTAAAAACTGTATTTTTGCACGAAATTTTAATACACAATGGCAACAAACAGAACATTTACAATGTTGAAACCTGATTCAGTAGAAAAAGGAAACATTGGACCTATATTAGAAAAAATTACAGCTGCAGGGTTTAGAATCGTAGCAATGAAACTAACACAGATGACTAAGGCGGATGCTGAGCAATTCTATGCAATTCATAATGAACGTCCGTTTTTTGGAGAATTGGTGGAGTATATGACTCGCGGACCGATTGTAGCGGCTATTCTAGAAAAAGATAATGCTGTAGAAGATTTTAGAACACTAATTGGTGCTACCAATCCTGCCGAAGCAGCAGAGGGAACAATTAGAAAATTATATGCAGCATCTATTGGAGAAAACGCTGTGCACGGAAGTGATAGTGATGAAAATGCAGAAATAGAAGGAGCATTTCATTTTTCTGGTAGAGAGATGTTCTAGAAACCTCATTACATACGAAGTAAAAACCACAACTTAAGGTTGTGGTTTTTTTATATGTACTAATTAAGAACT
Organism: uncultured Flavobacteriaceae bacterium; assembly: GCA_964487005.1. Taxonomy (GTDB): domain Bacteria; phylum Bacteroidota; class Bacteroidia; order Flavobacteriales; family Flavobacteriaceae; genus CAZAPO01. The sequence continues at coordinate 5,432 of CAZAPO010000321.1, read as the reverse complement.
ATTTTTTTAATTAAAGGTTTTCCTAATGCTTCATTGAGCATAGCAATAATTTTTTCTTTCCCATAAGAAAGTTCTTCCCTTAAAACAGATGATGTAAGTCGAACATATAGGGTGTCTCTTTTTAACTGCACCGATGAGGTGTAATTGTTAACACCATTACCCATTAGGTCTTTCCATGCGTCTTGCACATTAACCTTGTCTAAACCAGTTTGTAAATTGTTAGAATCTACAAATTCTTTTAATGCATCACTTAATTTTAAATGTTCATTAAAACGTTTACTCATCACCTAATTGTATTGATTCAAATGGTTTATAAAAATACTTAAATCCTTGGGAGTTGGCAATAATTAATTCAGTAGCATTTAATTTAAGAATGGTCTCTTTTGTTATCGTACCATCATTGTTATAGATGAGGTGTAAAGAATCATTTTCTAACCTTAAATCAAAATTTATTTGATGCTCGTTAATTAGGTACTTTCCATCAAGTGTTGGTGCTACTTTTTTTCTATAACCAGTAATTGAATCAGTCATTTCAAAATAATCTACAATAGTATTGATGGTGTATTCTTTTAAAATTTGATTGTTTTTCTTAACCTGAACTATTTCCCAGTAGCCATTTAAATATTCAACTTGCTTTTCTGGTTTTGAAGAGCAACTAAGAAATACAAAAACACATAAAGTGTAAATAATTTGCCTGACATTCATATTATTCTAAATGAAATATTTGATAGGTTTGATGAACTTGCTTTACTATTTCTTCGGTACGTTCTGGATGGGTATCACTAATAAAAATTTGTCCAAAACTGTCGGAGTCTACCAGATTTATAATTTGAGAAACTCGTTGTTCGTCAAGTTTATCGAAAATATCATCTAACAATAAGATTGGACTGACAGCGCTTTGTTCTTTTATAAAATCGAACTGCGCTAATTTTAAGGCAATTAAAAATGATTTTTGCTGACCTTGACTTCCAAACTTTTTAATTGGATGTCCTTCAATTTCAAAGCTAAGATCGTCCTTATGTATACCTACACTGGTATATTGTAATGCTTTATCGCGATTTAAATTTTGCGTTAATAAGGTACCCAACATTTCCTCCTTCAAATGACTCTTATATACTAATTCAACCTGTTCATTATTCGCGCTTATCGCTTCATATCTTTTCTTAAATATTGGAATAAATGTAGTTAAAAAGGCTTGCCTTTTATTAAATATATTATGACCCAACTCATGCAATTGATCATTATAAATCTCTAGCGTGTCCCCATTAAATGTATTATTTACAGCAAAGTACTTTAGTAATGCGTTGCGCTGCGCTAGTATTTTGTTGTAGCTAATGAGGTCGTGTAAATATTGTTTGTCCCCTTGTGAAATTACACCATCAATAAATTTACGTCTTGTATCACTACCTTCAATAATTAAATCTCGATCTGCGGGTGAAATAATGACTAGCGGCAAGAAACCTATATGATCACTAAAACGTTCATATATCTTCCCATTTCTTTTAATAATTTTTTTCTGACCCTTTTTTAAGGAAACAACAATTTTTTCAGTCTTTCCATGTTTATCGTATACCCCGTCAATTACAAAAAATTCTTCTCCATGTTTAATATTTTGAGACGATACCGGATTAAAATAACTTTTTCCAAACGAGAGATGATAAAGTGCATCGAGTGTATTTGTTTTCCCAATTCCATTTTTACCAACAAAACAATTGATCTTAGCGTCAAACTCGAAAGTTCTAGAATCGAAATTCTTATAATTAACTAGCGATAGCGTTTTTAAAATCATCAAAAAGTTTGTTTTGGGCTTAATTTAAACCTCTGAAGGGATAAAAAAGAGGTGCAAAATATTGAAAAATAACAAATAAATAGCCTTTTTTTTACCAATAAAAATTTTATTTTTGCGGCGCATAAATCATAGAATATATGGCGACTTACAAGAAAAGAGGATATAAACCAAAAACTAAGGCAGAGAAGGCAGGAGCAATTGAAGATCAATCTACAACGGCTGAAGTATTTAACACGTTAGACCAAGGAGCTTCAAAAACGGAAGAATGGGTTGCTAAAAACCAGAAGTACATTTTTATAGTGATTGCTATAGTAGCTGCAGTGGTTTTGGGTTATTTAGGATATAACAAGTTTATTCAAGAGCCTAAGGAGAGTGAGGCAATGAATGACATGTTCCAAGCACAGCAATATTTTGATCAAGCGGTGGCTGGAAGTGTACAACAAGATTCACTATACAATTTATCGTTGAATGGAGGAGAAGGTAAATTTGGGATGCTTGATATTATTTCAGAATATAAGGGAACAGATGCTGCGAACCTGGCAAATTATTATGCTGGTATGGCTTACTTGAATACTAATGACTATACTAATGCTGTTGAATACTTAAGTAATTTTTCAAGTGATGATGACATGCTTGGTCCAATTGCTCAAGGAGGAATTGCCGATGCTTTTATGCAATTAGATCAAAAAGAGGATGCCCTAGATTATTATGTGAAAGCATTTAGCATGAAAGATAATAATTATACTACTCCAATGTATCTTTTTAAAGCAGGGACTACTGCTTTAGAATTAGGCAAAAATGGAGATGCATTAAAGTATTTTAATAGAATTAAAACCGAATTCTCAACAAGCACAGAAGCCCTAAACATTGATGTTTGGGTAGGAAAGGCAGAGGCTGCAAGTAATTAAAATATATGGCGACAGCTAATAAGAATTTATCGGCTTACGATAAGGCTACAATCCCAAACGCGAAAGATTTTCGGTTTGGGATTGTTGTTTCTGAATGGAATGATACCATTACAGAAGGCCTTTATAAAGGTGCTTACGATGCCCTGATTGATTGCGGTGCCGATACTAATAATATTGTTAGATGGAATGTGCCAGGAAGTTTTGAGTTAGTTTACGGAGCAAAGAAAATGCAACAACAGTTTGTTGATGCCGTAATCGCTATAGGAAGTGTGATTCAAGGAGAAACCAAACACTTTGATTTTGTTTGTGAAGGAGTTACTCAAGGTATTAAGGACTTAAACATACTTCACGATGTTCCAGTAATATTTTGTGTGCTAACAGATAACACAATGCAACAAGCCATTGAGCGCTCGGGAGGAAAACACGGTAACAAAGGGACAGAAGCGGCTATTGCTGCAATAAAAATGGCACAACTTCGAAAAAATGCCTAATAACGTTCAGTATTTTGTGAATAATTGAATTCATTCTTTTTTATTTGTTCAGTCCAGTTAACCATAGACACTTTTTGGCAAACTTTTTGTTAACAATTTTTAGCACACTCGATAGTTAGATTCCTAGTAATTTAAGTATTTTTGAACGAGAGGTGCAATAAAATTATTAGACCCGAAAGAATGTTCAACCAAAGAAAACCAAGACGTTTTAATTATAGATCTCGGCTTAGAGATGCTAGGGAAAAAGAATCTGATGAAGAACTTAGGGCGAAATGGGATGAAATGAGAGGTAATTCAGTAAGAAAGAAGAGTTTCCTTACCTCATTACCAGTTTTAATAGTTTTTCTTGTCTTGATTTTTGTTTTAATTTATATTCTAGACGGATACGTAAAATAAGCATGTCATGGGACCAATAAAGTTTAAATTGTTTAAGGGATTACCTAGAAATAAGAGGTTTAATTATACGCCTCGTTATTACAAGGGTAAAGAAAACACCGATGAATCAAAATATGAGACAAAGTTTGATGCCTATGCCGATGTTTATAATAAAAATGATATATCAGGGCAATGGCACGAGCGACGATTAGAAAGTAGAAATAGAGCCAATTCTGGATTTAATAATACAATTCTAATTATAATCGCAGTTTTAGTTCTAATTTCGTTGTATATTTTGGACTTTGATTTATCCATTTTCTTTTCAAAAAATTAATGGCAGACATCATTCAGTTATTACCAGATCACGTTGCTAATCAAATTGCAGCTGGAGAAGTTGTTCAACGACCTTCTTCTGTTGTTAAAGAATTATTAGAAAATGCTATTGATGCTGGTGCTACCTCAATAAAACTAATTGTAAAAGATGCAGGTAAAACCTTGATTCAAGTGATTGATGATGGGAAGGGTATGAGTGTCACCGATGCTCGTTTGAGTTTTGAACGTCATGCCACATCAAAGATTAAATCGGCTGACGATTTATTTAATTTACATACTAAAGGATTTAGAGGAGAAGCACTGGCTAGTATTGCCGCAATTGCTCATGTTGAGTTAAAAACAAAGCAAGAGTTAGATGAGGTTGGAACGCATATTAAAATTGAAGGTAGTGAAGTTGTATCCCAAGATGTGGTTGTGACTCCTAAAGGTACTTCTATAGCTGTAAAAAATCTATTTTTTAATATTCCGGCCAGACGTAATTTTTTGAAGTCTAATAATGTGGAATCTCGACATATTGTCGATGAATTTAATCGCGTAACCCTTGCACATCCAAACATTAGTTTTACCATGTATAGCAATGGTAGTGAATTGTTTAATTTGCCAGTTTCTAATTTGCGACAACGAATAGTTAATGTTTTTGGTTCTAAAACCAATGAGAAACTCGTTCCCGTTGTAGAAGAAACAGAGGTATTAAATATTTCTGGATTTGTATTTAAACCTCAATTTGCTAAAAAAACGAGAGGTGAGCAGTTTTTCTTTGTAAATAACAGATTTATAAAGAGTTCATACCTTAATCATTCGGTGAATTCAGCTTTTGAAGGGCTACTAAGAGATGGTACTCATGCTAGTTATTTTTTGTATTTAGAAGTAGATCCAAATAGCATTGACATTAATATTCATCCAACCAAGACCGAAATTAAGTTTGATGACGAGCACACTTTGTACGCATTATTGCGTTCTGCTGTTAAACATAGTTTAGGGCAGTTTAATGTGGCACCAGTTTTAGATTTTGAACATAATAGTAGTATGGATACTCCTTATAGTTTTAAAGACAAAGAAGCTGTGAATCCTGTTATTGAAGTAGATAGAGCTTTTAACCCTTTTAAAGATGACCAACCAAAGCATGTGAAATCTGGCTATAAAAAAGACATGGGGGCAAGTTGGGAAAGTCTTTATGTGGGTCTTGAATCTAAAGGAAATAAAGAGACAATTGAATTTGATCAATTGCAGTTTGAGAGCAATGAGGTTACCTCATCATTGTTCGATGATGATACGGTTGATAAAGTTCAAAAAACATTTCAGATCAATAATAAATATGTGGTAAATACTATTAAATCTGGTATGTTGTTTATTGATCAGAACAGGGCACATCAAAGAATATTATACGAGCAATTTCTACAAGAAATTACAGTTAAAGAAGGAGTAAGCCAGCAACTAATGTTTCCTATATCGCTTGAGTTTTCATCAAATGAAATAGCGGTTTTAGATGGTTTAAAAGAACAATTGGAGCATACGGGATTTATTTTTTCAAAATTT
>CAZAPO010000320.1:0-20072 GCA_964487005.1 uncultured Flavobacteriaceae bacterium | reverse complement strand
GGAACACCAATAAAACTTATATACACCCGCGAAGATGATATGACTCAGGGGACCTATAGACCTACCTATATTTCTAAATATAAAGCAGGCTTAGACGCTAACAATAATTTAATTGCGTTTTCAGCTAGAGGAACAGGTTTACCTGAAGGGTCCATTTTCCCAAAACGTTTTCCAGCAGGTGCTGTAGACAATTATTTTGCCGAAAAAATAAATGGCGAAACGAATATAACAACTGGTGCATGGAGAGCACCGAGGTCGCATTTTACAGCTGGTGCAGAACAATCGTTTTTAGATGAGGTTGCCGAGTTAGCCGAAAAAGACCCTATAGATTTTAGATTAGAACTTTTTGACCGAGCCATTAATAATCCAGTTGGTGATGACAATGATTATGATGCAGAGCGCTATGCAGGTGTATTGAAACTCGTTAAGGAAAAATCTAATTGGGGTGAGAATATTGATGGAGTTCATCGTGGTGTTGCTGCCTATTTCTGTCATGGATCATACGTTGCCGAAGTTGTTGATATGGTCATGGTAAATGGTTTGCCAAAGGTTAAAAAAGTTTGGTGTGCCGTTGATTGCGGAATTGTAATTAATCGTGATGCAGCTGTAAACATGATACAAGGAGGAGTTGTAGATGGTATAGGTCATGCTATGTATAGCGAACTTACTTTTAGTAATGGAGCACCTAATGAAAAGAATTTTGATCGATATCAATTAATGCGACACTCGCAAGCTCCTGAGGAAATTGAAGTATTCTTTGTTGAAAATGGGATATCTCCAACAGGTCTTGGAGAGCCAGGTCTTCCGCCAGCGGTTGGGGCATTGGCAAATGCCATATATCAAGCTACAGGGCAAAGATTATCAGATCTTCCATTCGCACCTCAAATTAAAGCTCAAATGCCATTAGGTTAATTTTAAAGTAGCGATTGATTTATGACACACGAATTTAAGGACATCATAAAAGCCCATCTCAATGCAAAACGAGATGGGTTAAAATCTGTTTTGGCAACTGTGGTTGACCTAGATGGTTCTTCTTACAGAAAACCTGGAGTAAGAATGCTAATTCTGGAAAACGACAAGATGATTGGCGCTGTAAGTGGTGGATGTGTTGAAAAAGATATATTACGACAATCACAATCGGTTTTTAAAGACGGATTGGCAAAAATGATGACCTACGATGGGAGATACCGATTAGGATGCGAAGGAATTCTATATATTCTTTTGGAAGAATTTAACCCAGAAGACAATTTTTTTAATGCGTTTAGTGACATCTTAGAAAAACGACAAACATTTCAAATTGAATCAAAATTTGTTCGTAAAGAGGGTGCATTACAAGGTATTGGGAGTGTTGTAACTTTTGGGACTGCAAAGTTTGCACTGTCAAAATTTAAGAAAAGTACCGATAAGCTGTTAAGGTTTAAAGAAGCTATGCCACCATGCTTTAAGTTAATGATATTTGGAGCAGAACACGATGCCGTAAAGTTGTGCCAATTAGCCAATTATAATGGATGGGAGGTAACAATTGTTACTGGACCATTAGAGTCGAAAACCATCAAAGATTTTCCTGGGGCAAGTCGCTTTTTCTCAGTTTCACCAAGTGATATGGAATTAGATGCCATTGATAATCAGACTGCTGTGGTTTTAATGTCGCACAATTTTGCGAATGATCTTAAGTTTTTAATTGAATTAAAGGAAACCAGACCAGCATATATTGGATTATTGGGACCGTCTCATCGACGGGAAAAACTTTTCTCACAACTTTTTGAGTATTGTCCAGAGATTGAAGAAGAATTCTTATCGTTAATACACGGTCCAGCAGGATTAAATATTGGTTCCGAAACTCCACAAGAAATCGCTATTTCTATTCTTGCTGAAGTATTATCGGTTATTAGAAGACAAGTGCCTATGTCGCTTAAAGAGAAAGGCACAGGAATTCATTCATAAAGTACCTTTTTGTCTCAACTTTCTAAAATAGCAATTCTTATTATGGCGGCTGGAGGTTCTTCACGTATGGGGAGCCCAAAACAATTGTTGCCTTGGAATAATTCTACCTTAATCGAGACCGCAATAAAAACTGCTTTAGCATCATCTAGCGGTAAAATATTTGTTGTTTTGGGTGCAAATTCAAATCAGATTAGCCAACACATTACGTCCTATGACGTTGAGACTTTATACAATATGCATTGGGTAAAAGGACTAGGACATTCTATTGCTGCTGGTGTTAAACATATTATGAGCCATGATAGTTTTAACGGAGTACTGGTAATGCTTGCAGATCAACCTTTAATTTCTAGTGATGACCTAGATAAACTAATTGCTAGTTTTAAGGAAGGGAAAAGACAGATTGTAGCAACTCAATATGAAAATACGCGTATAGGTGTACCAGCTATCTTTGACCAATTTTACTACCAGCAATTAGCTACATTAAATGAAGACAAAGGAGCAAAAGAAGTATTATTAGCAAACAAAGAACATATTTTGGCTATCGAGCTATCAAATAAACTTTTAGATATTGATACCAAAGAAGCTTATAACAAACTTTTAAAAATTACCCGCCAATTGTGATCATGCTTCTGTTCTGTCCATGAAGATCTGGTGATTCAAATTTCTCTTTTGTATCCATACCACCGCGAGTCTTGAACTTTTTAAATATTGCTTTTTGAATTAAAGGCCTAATGTCTTCGCCAGTTCTAAATGGTGTGAGTAGATCTGTTTCGGTATTTGAAAAAAGGCAATTTTTAATTCTTCCGTTTGCCGTAAGTCGTATACGATTACAAGAGTCGCAAAAAGGATTTGTTACCGAACTTATTATTGCAAAAGAACCTTTGTACCCTTCTATTTTATAATTCTTGGAAGTATCATTTGGAGCATCTTGCAATCTTAAAATTTGATTTTCTTCAAAAGCGGCATGAACAGTATCTTTTATTTCAGAAAGACTTACTAATTTGTCACTATTCCATTGATTGCCATCAAAAGGCATAAATTCTATAAACCGGCTAACGATATTTAAATTTTTGGTGAGTTTAATAAAATCAATAATTTCATTTTCATTGAACCCTTTCATGAGAACAGCATTCACTTTAACTTCAAAATCATTAGCAATAAGCAATTGAATATTATTCCATACTTTTTCAAAGTTATCCCTTCTAGTTATTGTTTTAAACTTTTGAGCATCTAAGGTATCAAGGCTTACGTTTATTTTTTTGATGTTACATTTTTTCAGGGTTTCAATGTATCTATCTACTAATACTGCATTGGTAGTTATAGATATTTCTACAGGTAATTTGGACAATTCGTTTAAAACAACCTCAACATCTTTTCTAACGAGTGGCTCACCTCCTGTTAGTCTTATTTTCGTTACACCGTGATCCACAAAAAGTTTCGCAATTTTAAAGACTTCCTCAAACGTCATAATATGTGATCGAGGAGATAATTGAATCCCCTCTGCTGGCATACAATAGGTACAGCGGAGGTTGCATAATTCAGTGAGTGAAAGACGCAAATATGTATGTTCGCGTCCAAAGGAATCTGTTAGTATGTTTTGCGTTTTTTTCATTAGTCGTGTCTAGCTCCTTTTAAAATTCCAAATATGTGTAATACGGATGGAAAAATTGCTTCCATAGATTCTCGTGCTCCATTTGTAGATCCAGGTAGCGCCAATATTAATGATTGATTGATGGTGCCTGCCAAACTCCTTGAAAGCATAGCATATGGAGTTCTATTTTGTCCATGGCTTCTTATGGCTTCTTCAATTCCTGGAATGCGACGTTCAATAAGATGCTCTAATGCCTCTGGGGTTACATCTCTTTTTGAAAGGCCTGTACCACCGGTAAAAATAACAAGGTCGATAGTATCATTCACAAATTGGTTGGTCTTTTTTTGAATTAGCTCGATTTCATCCGGAATGGTTTCATATGCCGAAATTTTAACATCACATTGTTCCAGAATATTAATTATTGCCTTACCCGCTTTATCTTCTTTATGACCTGCCGAAATGGTATCTGAACACACTATGACTGCAGCACGTAGCTGTTTTTTGAATGTATGCTTGAAATCTGATTTGCCACCCTTTTTATTAAGGAGCTTAATATGATGTATTTCAACCCCTTTATCAATTGGCTTTAACATGTCATACATATTCAATGCCACCACACTGGCACCGTGCATGGCTTCTACTTCAACACCCGTTTTATAGATTGTTTTTATGGTACATAAAACACGAATTTCGAGTTCGTTGATTTCAAAATCAATACCTGTGTACTCAATTGGTAGTGGATGGCAATCTGGAAGTAAATCGGGAGTTTTTTTAACGCCTAGCAATCCAGCGGCTTTACTCATTGCAAATACGTTCCCTTTTGGAACAGCATCATTTTTAATAGCCTCGATTGTTTCTTGTTTACTTACGCGAACAATAGCTTGGGCTGTTGCAATTCTTAGTGTGTTATTTTTATGTGTAATGTCTACCATTGTGAATTCTTTATAACAGATGTTTTGAATAAACGATTTAATATTTAGCTATTCACTTTCCATTGATGAGACTGGTCTTCAAAAAGTTCTTTACCAAATACTGGCACTTTGGCTTTAATCTCTTCAACAACAAATTCTAAAGCCTTAAAAACTTCTTTTCGTCTTGGAGAAGAAACAAAAACAAACAAACAGATTTCACCAACAGCTACACTACCTAAACTATGATAGATATGCATACACGTTAGATTAAATTTTTCAAAAGTGGCTTCTCGAATCTCGTGAAATTTAGCATTGGCCATGTCTTCATAAGCAGTATATTCTATGGCTGCTACTGTTTTACCTTCAATTTCATCTGCTCTAACTTGTCCTAAAAAAATATTGTGGGCTCCAATAGTGGTTTTGGACTGATGCTTGGCGATTGAATTTGCAATAAAATCTGATGTTATGGCACCCTCTTTAAATACATTTTTTGGTTTTCTTTCTTTCATGATTCTATATGTTGATTGGTAAGGGCAAATACACCCTCTTTTAAACTAAAACTATTGGTAATTTGATGTTTTCTAAGCTGGCTAACAGCATCTTTACTACGTACACCAGATTGACAAAAAACTATAATGTTTTTATTTTTTGGGATTTCTTCTAAGCGTTCCTCAAATTGCTTTAATGGAATACCTATCACATTATCTAATATTAGTTTTGGTTGTTCGTGGTCTTCCCTAACATCAATGAATACTACATTATTAAATTGACCAAGCTGTGAAATTGAAATTTCTAGATCAGATTCGCAATTGAGGTCAAATGCTAAAAGCTCAAATTTTTTCTGTGCTGCCCTTACTCTTGCAATTTCTGCCTCATTTCGCTGTATTTTCAACATATAGGAATTTGCTGATTTAGCATCATAGCAAAGTAACTTCCCTGATAATACACCCTTGAAACCAAGAATTATTTTTATGACTTCGTTTGCTTGCATAGTACCAATAATGCCAGGAAGTACTCCAAGGACACCAATTTCTGAACAATTTGGTACCGTACCCTTTGCAGGAGCCTTTGGAAAAAGGCATCGATAACTTGGGCCATTGTTATAATTGAAAACCGAAACCTGTCCTTCAAATTTGTAAATAGCGCCATATACAACTGGAGTTTTGGTGATTACCGATGCATCATTAACGAGGTATCTCGTCTCAAAATTATCGGTGCCATCAACAACAATGTCGTACTCCTCAAACAGGGTAATAGCATTTTTAGGGCTTAACATTTTTGGATACGCTTCAATATGTATGGTTGGATTAAGGTCTTTAAGTCGCTCTTTGGCAGCAAGTGCCTTATTTTTTCCTAATGATGCCGTCCCAAACAGAATTTGCCTTTGCAAATTTGAAGTTTCTACAATATCAAAATCAATAATTCCAATCTGCCCAACACCAGCAGCCGTCAAATATTGAAGTACAGGACAGCCCAGACCACCTGCTCCAACTACTAACACTTTAGCCTTAGAAATGAGTTGTTGACCCTTGGCCCCAACATCAGATAAAATTATATGTCTGTTATACCTACTCATTTAACTATCCCCCAGAAAATGGAGGTAATAATGCAATTTCTGGACTTGTTATTTTATCGTTTTCTGATACAATCTGTTGAGCAACGGCCACCTTAAAATCTTTACTACTAAGCTGAGGATACTTTGCAAAAAGTATGTTTAATAATTCGGCTACCGACTCACCAAAAAACTCAAAATTTTCGTTGTTACAATTAGTAACCTCAGTTAGCATTCCAAAATATTTAATCTCCAATTGCATGTGCTATTTTTTTAAGTTGTTGTGGACTATTTATATTGAGTAAATCGTTACGCTGTTCTTTAGCAATGGTAACTGTCTTCAAACGTAACGATCCCACAAATTCACGTACTCTTCTTTTATCATTGGCTAACCAATTTTCTAATTGCGATATACAACTTTTATGATAAAGAGCCACCAAAGGCATTGATTTATTATCGACCATAGTTTGAATCACGTCAAAATCTTTGCTATAACCCAAATACAGTTGTTCAATTACTGCTTTCGAAATCATTGGTACATCACAACTAATAATTAGATTCACATTTGTTGTTGAATGTTTTAAACCTGAATGTATTCCTCCTAAAGGACCAACATTGGTTATAATATCTGCTTGCCTTGTACATTCAAAAACATCATAAGCCAAATTACTTGAAACTATAATAATTTCACGACACATTGGTCGAACCACATCTATGATATGTTGAATAAAAGGTTTGTTGTTAAACATTGTTAACCCCTTGTCACTTCCCATTCTCGAGCTTTGGCCTCCAGCTAAAATAATTGCCGTTATGTCTTTATTTTTAAGCATTACACGAATATTAGTTTGAAGCACGCAACAATTAAAACAATTGCTAGTAAGTAACGTAACATCGTATTGTTAAACTTCTTACTACCATAATAACTACCTAAGAAACCACCAATTAAAGCAATAGCAACTAATACAAATGAATTTGGATCAATACGAACACCGCTACTTAATTGCCCCAATAAGCCTGAAACAGAGTTAACCCAAATAAATAAGGCCGAAACCGCAGCTGCTTCCTTCATTTTTCCCCAATGTAAGAGTAAAATAATAGGCGTAAGTATGATTCCTCCACCAATTCCAATAAGCCCAGAGAAAAATCCAATTACCGCACCTACTGCAACACCTTGCCAAATAGGCACCTGCTTAATCATTCCGTTTTCTTTCCCAAAAACGTTTAACATCTTCAAGATGGCAAAGATTAGAAGGACTGCTAAAATTCTTTTGTAAATAGCTGCATCTACGATAATCATTCCACCTAGAAAAGCTAAAGGTATTGATGCAATTGCAAAGGTTAAGAATAGCTTTTTATTAAAATATCCAGCCTTATAGTAATGATAAAATGCAATTCCAGAAACAAATATGTTTAAAAGTAATGCCGTAGGTTTCATAGTCTCAGGAGCAAACGAAAACAGCGCCATTAGAGCTAAGTAACCACTAGCTCCCCCATGCCCAACACTAGCATACAAAAATGCTATAATAGGCAGAATTAAAAGGAATAAAGTAATATGTTCAATTTCAAAAATCACTGTACAATTGTTTCTTCATTTCTTTATCTAAAAATTTCCAGCAATTCTTATTTATAGAATTAAATGCACGTACCAAAGCCCTACCATAAGGAGTTAATTTAGCTCCACCGCCACCTCTACCTCCAATACTTGTAGTTATCACAGGTTTTTGTGCTCTGTTATTTAAGGCATCAACTAAAGACCATGCTTTTTTGTACGACATTTTTAAAGATTTTGCAGCTTTAGATAATGAACCCAATTCATCAATGGCTTCAAGCAGCGCAACTCTTCCTTCACCAAGCAAGATATTGTTGTCTGCTTCAATCCAAATGCGACTTTTTATTTTGTACTTCATAATAATTAATTTATTGGTAACAGGATGACTTCTACAATATCGTCTTTAGTTATATCTTTTAATTGTTCTGGTACATAAACCAAGGCATTTGCAAGGGCAAAAGTGTGCAACATGGAAGAATTTTGTCCTTCCAATATCTCAACAGTTCCATTTGAATAAATTGCTTTTAAAAATTGAGCCCTGTCACCTTTTTTTATAAAATTTGAAACCGATTTTGCTTTGGTTTTTGTTAGGGAATAGGTGGTATTTCCAGACATGAGCTGCAGCGCAGTATTTACATACACATAGAAACAACTTAAGGCCGATGCGGGATTTCCTGGAAGAGCAAAAACATAAGAGGTCTTATTTTTACCAAAAAATAGTGGTTTTCCTGGTTTTTGCTTGATCTTGTAGAATAGCTGTTCAACGCCTAGTTCTAATAATGCCTTACCAACAAAGTCATAATCGCCTACAGAAATTCCACCTGAAACCAATAATAGGTTATGTTTCTTCATCATTTGTTCCAGCATAGTATAGGTGCTAGAATAATCATCTTTAACGGTGCAAATTTCTACATTTGAATACCCTAAATTAGACAATGCAGCCTTAAGCATTATTGCATTACTCTCATAAATCTGACCATGCATTAGCGGTTGTCCCGCACGAGCAAGCTCATTTCCTGTTACAACCAGACCAATGGATGGAGATTTAAAAACAGAAACTTCAGTTAGCCCTAAAGAAGTTAGAAATGCAATACCTGCGGCATGCAACTTTACCCCTTTTTTGAGCGCAATTTCACCTTTATTTATTTGTTCACCTAATGGCCTGATATTAGCGTTATATGATACAGGACGCTCAGCAGTTAAATAATTATTTTTAACTAAGGTATGTTCTTGAATAACTATGGCATTAGCAGCATCTGGAACCGGAGCTCCAGTAAAAATTCTAATCGCTTCACCCTTATTGATAACTGGAATATGACCATCACCTGCTTTTACCTCTCCAACTATTTTATACGTATTATGCTCATGTAAATTTAAGGCATATCCGTCCATGGCAGATTGCCTGAAGGGTGGCATGTTGATTGGAGCTATAACATCTTCACTTAATACGCTACCTTGCGCCTTTGATAACAAAACAGTTTCTGTTCTGGTCTCAGCCTTTATTGATTGTTGTACAATATGCAATGCCTGTTCTACCGAAATCATAGTATCGTTATATCTAAACAAATATAACGATAAACTACTATGTTAACAAGCGTCAAAAAGTTAAAGAGCCTTAATTTTTATTGAACGCAAAAAATCCTCTTAAAATGATATTTATCATTGTTTAAAACTCTGTAAATCATTAAACTAAAGTTTGAAAAATTATGTTTAACCATAAAAACAAAGATCATGACACTTACAAAATTTAACAAGAAACGTTTTCCTTGGCTGTCATCAGAGTTTACAGACTTTTTTGGTGAAAATGATATTTTTAATGATCGTTTTTGGTTGAAAAGAGTTCAAAATGAACCAGCTATGAACATTAAGGAAACAGAAACAGCTTATGAAGTTGAACTGGCAGCTCCTGGTTTGTCTAAAGATGATTTCGAGATCTTTATTGACAACGGCTATTTAAATATTTACGCCGAAAAAGAGTCGAATATCGAAAATCGTGAAGACAACTACACGAGAAAAGAGTTTAACTACAGCTCATTCAAACGTTCATTAATGTTGCCTGACAATGTTAAGGAAGAAGAAATTAAAGCTACCTATGAAGAGGGTGTTTTAAAATTTAACTTGACAAAAGCTGAAAAGGGTATTGAATCCAACCCTGTTCGAAAAATTGAAATTGGTTGACAATCAATTTTAGGAAGTATGGAAAGCCGACAAATTTGTCGGCTTTCTTCATTTAAAAACGTGTATGCGATATTTTATTAATTTTGGAGATTCAAAACCCCCTATAAACTATGTTAGATAACTTTTGGTTTAATGTTGAATATGGTATTAACCATGTGCTTGATATTAATGGTTATGATCATGTACTTTTTTTAATGGTGCTCACCGTGCCATATGTATTCAAAGACTGGAAGCGCGTTTTAATATTGGTGTCAACTTTTACCTTAGGGCATACATTGTCGCTGGTTCTTGCGGCTTATGATGTGGTTAGTATCAATGGTGCTTTAGTCGAGTTTTTGATTCCACTTACCATATTAATAGTTGCGCTGTACAATGTTTTTACTGCAGGTAAAAAAGCAAAAGAACAAAAAATTGGAGTGCTCTTTTTGTCAACACTATTCTTTGGTATTATCCATGGACTTGGATTTGCTCGTGAATTTAAAATGTTTGTGGGAAAGACTGAGAGCAAATTAATGCCCTTGATTGAATTTGCTTTAGGGATTGAAATTGCCCAGCTTATTATAGTATTTGTGGTCTTATTCTTAGGTTTCTTTTGCCAGACCGTCTTCAGATTTTCAAAACGCGATTGGATGATGGTACTCTCGTCGATTGTGGTGGGATTAGTAATTCCAATGCTCATTGAAAGTGACTTATTTGCTTAAATTGTGATATTATTATAAAAGATTGGTAAAACTTTAACGTTACTTGAACTACAAGGCTTTTATAATTGCTCATTTTATCGTTACATTTGATTGGATGATATATAAATTCGACCAGAGTTATTCGCAAGAATAAATACTTGAGGTAAATGCCAGGGAAAAAACAACTAAAATATGATAAGGCCTACTTACGTATGGCTTATGAGTGGGGAAAGTTATCTTACTGTGAACGAAAAAAAGTAGGAGCAATAATTGTAAAAGACAGAATGATTATTTCTGATGGTTACAACGGCACTCCAACAGGATTTGAAAATTTTTGTGAAGATGAAGAAGGATACACAAAATGGTACGTGTTGCATGCCGAGGCCAATGCCATTTCAAAAGTTGCCTCGTCTACGCAATCATGTCGAGGAGGTACCTTGTATATTACACTTTCTCCGTGCAAAGAATGTAGTAAGTTGATTCACCAAGCGGGTATTGTTAGAGTAGTCTTTTCAAAAGCATATAGGGATACCTCGGGGATAGAATTTTTAAAGAAGGCAGGAATAGATGTTACCCATATAACTGATCTAGATTAATGAATATTCAGAAAAAATATTTACCAATTATTATAAGTGTCGCCTTGTCACTAGGAATATTTATTGGAGGTAAGCTTAGTTTTAATGACAAGTCGGATCGATTGTTTACATCCAATTCAAAAAAAGATAAACTAAATCGGCTCATTGATTATATAGACTTTGAATATGTCGATAAAGTGAATACAGATAGCATCGTAGATGTTACGGTAAATAGTATACTAAATAATTTAGACCCGCACTCAACATATATTCCAAAAGGAGATCTTCAAAAAGTAACAGAGAACATGAAAGGAGATTTTGTGGGTATAGGAGTGAGTTTTTACACATATAGAGATACGGTAACGGTTATTAGAGCATTAGAAGGAGGACCGAGTAAAAAAGTTGGAATTAAGGGTGGAGACAGAATTGTAATTGCAGATGGAGACTCTATTTTTGGACCAAATTGGACGAATGAAGACGTGGTTAAAAGATTAAAAGGCGAGAATGGATCAAGGGTGAATTTAAAAGTGTACAGAAGAGGCGAATCAGAACTGCTAGATTTTAAAGTGAAAAGGGGTGAGGTACCTATTAAAAGTGTAGATGCTGCCTATATGCTTGAAGATGATCTTGGATATATTAAAATTAACAGGTTTGCTGAGTCGACTTATAAAGAGTTTAAAAAAGGCCTCAATAAGCTTCAAGAAGAAGGAGCCACTAGATTGGTATTGGACTTAAGAGATAATCCAGGTGGATTTTTAAGTATTGCCGAGCAAATAGCAGATGAATTTTTGGAAGATGATAAACTAATTTTATTCACTAAGAATAAGCAGGGTAAAATTGAAAAGAGTTTTGCAACCAAGAAAGGAGATTTTGAAGATGGTGAAATATATGTGTTAATCAATGAAA
Organism: uncultured Flavobacteriaceae bacterium; assembly: GCA_964487005.1. Taxonomy (GTDB): domain Bacteria; phylum Bacteroidota; class Bacteroidia; order Flavobacteriales; family Flavobacteriaceae; genus CAZAPO01. Next base: position 8,186 of record CAZAPO010000320.1, on the reverse strand, counting down.
ATTCTGCATCGGCTAGTGAGATAATAGCAGGTGCTTTACAAGATAATGATAAGGGTACAATCTTAGGTCGCAGGTCTTATGGTAAAGGATTGGTACAACGTGAAATGGCACTAGGAGACGGCAGTGCCGTTAGACTCACGGTGTCGAGATATTACACGCCTACGGGAAGATCAATTCAACGTTCTTATGATAAAGGAAATGAAGATTATTATCATGACTATTATAAGCGAATAGATAATGGAGAGCTCTCAGATGCAAGTAATATTGAAGTGGCAGATTCCCTTAAGTTTGTTACGCCTAAGGGTAAAGTTGTATATGGAGGAGGCGGGATAATTCCAGATGTTTTTGTACCCATTAATAAGAAAATGGAAAATGCTACCATTAATAGAATTTTAGGGAGTGGCATCATGAGTTATTTTGTATTTGAAAACCTTGATAAAGACCGTGAGAAATTTGAAGGTATTTCTCAAAAAGAGTTTGTAGCTAATTACAAGGTTTCAGATAAAGAATTAGAAGACTTCACCAATTACTTAGATAGAAGAACAAGGTATAAAATTACCTTTGTGGCTTATGCCGAGGAGGTCAAGTTATATCTTAAGGCTACCCTTGCCGAACAACTTTTTGGTAGTGAAGCATATATGCAAGTCGTGAATACAAACGACGCAATGCTAGATAAGATTAGCGAATTTAAGTATGGCTTAGATTACTAAATTTTATCGTGTACTTTGGTGTGTTTCCCACCATTCCATAAGGTTAAAATATCAGTCGCAACATGGGCACCGCTGCCAGATGCAATAGCAAATTGACTCCGCCAACCAGCTAATGTCCCTGTTACATATAGATTCTTTTCAATTAAATGGTCTGTGTTTCTTAGCCAAATCTTGTTCTTTTCTTTTAAAGATCGAGGATGAGGTTCTATATATTGCTTCAATCCATCGATATTAAAGAGATCTGTATAGCCAACAGCAACCACTACAATTTTTGCAGTATAACTAGACTTATTGGTGATAACCTCAAAATAGGTTTCTTGATTTACAACTTTAATAACCTTTTCCTTCTCAATTTGCTCAATATGTGGGTATAGTGATGACAGTTGCTGTTTTCCACTTTCAAGTATTTCTGCACCGGTTGTACCTGGAGCCAAACCTAGAACATTGTTAAAAAGAGCAGTTTGAAGATGGGACGTTTTTTGATGGGTGATGATGCCAACTTTCTTATCTATGACATACGGACGGTTGTTTGCAGAACCTAAAACTAGTGCACAAGACATTCCAGATGCACCAGCACCAATGATAAGGACATCAAACATTAACGTTTGTTTTTAAATTTGTCATCAATTTTTTTGGAAACTTTTAAAATTGCCAATAATAAAATTGTACAAAGACCAGCCAATACTGTAATTGCAGCAACAATACTCTCGTCTCCAAATGGATTTGAAAAATCAACCTGAGTGAGGTTAAATCCAATCAATAGAATTGCAATTATCATTAAAACATTGATGAAGTGTTTCATAATTAAAGTAACATTTTAATGTTAGACATAAATAGCTTAACAGCTATTGCCAACAAAATTACACCAAATACTTTTCTAATTATACTGATGCCATTCTTTCCAATTATACGCTCAATTCTTGCTGAAGTTTTCAACACCACATAAATAAGTAAAACATTCAATATTACAGCAATAATAATATTTTCAATATTAAACTCTGCTCTTAAAGAAAGAAGGGTAGTTAAACTTCCTGGCCCCGCAATTAAGGGGAAGGCCAATGGAAAAACAGAAGCTGTTAATGCCGTATTTTCATCTTCTTTGTAAAGCGTAATGCCCAATATCATTTCTAGTGCAATAAAAAACAGTATAAAAGCACCAGCTACTGCAAAGGAGTTCACATCAATTCCAATGAGTTTTAAAATACTTTGCCCTAGAAAAAGAAAAAGAATCATAATAATTCCAGCAATAATTGATGCTTTTTCACTTTGTATATGACCTACCTTTTTTCTAAGATCAATAATAATGGGGATATTGCCAATAATGTCAATTACTGCAAATAATACCATAAAAGCTGTAACTATTTCTTTCAGATTTAAATTCATCGGCTTCCTAAAAAATTTTGTGCAAAGGTCGTTATTTAAACTGTAATACAGTATTAAAAAATTGATATACTTTTGTGCCATGTTTCAGTTAGGCAAAACCATAGTTTCAGAAGATATTATAGAAAAGGATTTTATATGCAATTTAAGTGCTTGTAAAGGCGCGTGCTGCATTGATGGGGAGGCTGGAGCGCCTTTAGATAAAGAAGAGGCTCAGATACTTGATGAAATTTATGATAAGGTAAAACCTTTTCTAAGAGCCGAAGGGATAAAAGCTATAGAAAAACAGGGGACATACATAACTACGGCCAACGGAGAGTTAGAAACCCCACTAATTAATAATGCCGATTGCGCCTATGTTATTTTTGACGATAATGAAACAGCACTTTGCGCTATAGAGGAAGCATACAATCAAGGAGAAGTACATTGGAAGAAGCCAGTATCATGTCATTTATATCCAGTGAGAGTCAAAGATTATAGTGAGTTTTCGGCGGTTAATTATCATAAATGGCAAATTTGTGACGATGCATGTACCTTAGGGAAAGAGTTGCAAGTACCTATATACAAATTTGTAAAAGAAGCATTAATTAGGAAGTTTGGTGAAGATTGGTATGCTGAACTTGAAAAAATAGCCGAAACCCATAAAAATTAAACGGGTTAAATTTCACTAAAATTCTTCAATTTTAGTTCGTTCCAGTATTGCAAATAATATTTGAATTTGTTTCATTTGTAAAGATTGAAATTAGTGATTGTGGAGAGTCACTTTTTTTAAATTACACGCTATTGATTTACAAATAAGGGCTAGAGATTTCTAGCTTTTATTTATTTGTTTAAAAGCTATTGAAGGCCTTCAAGATTGGCTATGTAAACTTCAGGTCCATTCTTTGTGTAAAAAACAACTTTTTTTCTTGCCGTTGATCGAGAAATTTAAAAATTGCAATTTTCAAAAATCCCTTAGTTTATAGGGGTTTGCAATTTATATAAGTATATAAAAGCCTGAAAATCAAATAATTAAACCTTTAACAATTTATATGAAAATGTAAGACAATACGCACTCGTTGTTAAAAAGTCGTTAACAATGTTTATAAAAATGACTTTCTTTTTCATGGCGATTTTTAAATATTTGTTAGTCCAAAGTTGAACCCAAAAATTCATTCAAAAATTTAAAATTCTACATAAAATATGTCGCAGCAAGTAGAGCCAATATTAAAAGAAAATAAAGATCGATTTGTCATCTTTCCAATCCAACACCATGACATCTGGGAATGGTATAAAAAACAGGAAGCAAGTTTCTGGACAGCAGAAGAAATTGACCTGCATCAAGATATTATTGATTGGGAAAATAAATTAAGTGATGACGAGCGTTATTTCATCAAACATATTTTGGCATTTTTTGCGGCAAGTGATGGCATAGTGAATGAAAATTTGGCCGAAAACTTTGTGTCAGAGGTTCAATACACTGAGGCTAAGTTCTTTTATGGTTTCCAAATAATGATGGAGAATATTCACTCAGAAGTGTATTCTTTATTAATTGATACCTACGTGAAAGATGACACCGAAAAGAATCAACTTTTTAAGGCCATAGAAGTATTTCCAGCAATTAAAGAAAAGGCAGAATGGGCACTTGAGTGGATAGAATCACCAAGTTTTGCAGAACGGTTAATCGCATTTGCTGCTGTAGAAGGAATTTTCTTTTCAGGAAGTTTTTGTTCAATTTTCTGGTTAAAGAAACGTGGATTAATGCCTGGATTAACGTTCTCTAATGAGTTAATTTCAAGAGATGAAGGATTACATTGCGATTTTGCGGTGCACTTACATAACAATCACATTGTAAAGAAAGTACCAAAAGAACGTATCACAAAAATATTAACGAATGCTTTAGATATAGAGCGTTCATTTATTACTGAGTCGTTACCAGTTAGTTTAATTGGAATGAACGCCAAGTTAATGACCCAGTATCTTGAATTTGTTACAGATAGATTATTAGTTGAGTTTGGATGTGAAAAAGTATACAACTCAACAAACCCATTTGACTTTATGGACATGATTTCATTGCAAGGGAAAACAAATTTCTTTGAAAAACGTGTCTCAGAGTACCAAAAAGCAGGTGTCCTAAACAAAGAAGAAGAGAAAGACAAATTCAGTTTTGATGCCGATTTTTAATTCAGTAATGAATTAAATGTCAATCCCATGTAAATGGGAACAAACAAAAACCTTAATTACCACGATTAATTGCAGACCCTTTATTAAGAACGTATGCATTTGATTGAATTTTGAAACTAAATAAAAGGCGCTCGCAAGGGCGGCCATGCAACTAACTAACCACCTTTTTGAAGGCTGTTCAAAAAGTAAAAAAAGAAGACTTAATTATGTTTGTAGTAAAAAGAGACGGAAGAAAAGAACCTATGATGTTCGACAAGATCACCGCTAGGGTGAGGAAATTGTGTTATGGCTTAAATGAACTTGTCGATCCAGTCAAGGTCGCAATGCGTGTCATTGAAGGGTTATATGATGGCGTTACTACAAGTGAATTAGATAATCTGGCAGCCGAGATTGCGGCTACAATGACTACAGCACACCCAGATTACGCACGTTTAGCTGCAAGAATTTCCGTTTCTAACTTGCACAAAAACACCAAGAAAACCTTTAGTGAGGTAATGCATGATTTGTATACTTATGTAAATCCTAGAACAGGTAAGAATGCCCCATTACTATCTGATGAGGTATATAACGTAATTATGGAGAATAAAGATAAATTAGACTCCACAATTATATACAACCGTGATTTTGGGTACGATTATTTTGGTTTTAAAACCTTAGAGCGTTCATACCTATTAAAATTAAACGGCCAAATAGCAGAGCGCCCGCAGCATATGTTAATGCGTGTATCAGTGGGGATTCACCTAAATGATCTTGATGCAGCAGTAGAGACTTACGAGTTAATGTCAAAGAAATACTTTACACACGCGACACCAACATTATTTAATTCTGGAACTCCAAAACCACAAATGTCTTCATGTTTCTTGCTAACAATGAAAGAAGACAGCATTGATGGTATTTACGACACCTTAAAGCAAACGGCCAAGATTTCACAATCGGCAGGAGGAATAGGTTTAGCTATGCATAATATTCGTGCAACGGGAAGCTACATTGCAGGTACTAATGGTACCAGTAATGGAATTGTGCCAATGCTACGCGTATTTAATGATACCGCAAGATATGTAGATCAAGGAGGAGGAAAGCGTAAGGGATCGTTCGCGATTTATTTAGAACCATGGCATGCCGATATTTTTGATTTTCTGGATTTAAAAAAGAATCATGGAAAGGAAGAAATGCGTGCAAGAGATCTGTTTTATGCTATGTGGATTCCAGATCTTTTTATGAAACGTGTACAGGAAGATGGAGAATGGACCCTAATGTGCCCAAATGAGTGTCCTGGATTACCAGACACGCACAGTGAAGAATTTGATGCATTATACTTAAAGTATGAAGAAGAAGGAAAAGGGCGTAAAAAAATTAAAGCGCGTGAACTGTGGGAGAAGATCTTAGAATCTCAAATTGAAACAGGGACACCTTATATGCTGTATAAAGATGCGGCAAACCGCAAATCAAACCAGCAAAATTTAGGAACAATTCGTTCATCAAATCTATGTACCGAGATTATAGAATATACTTCTCCAGATGAGGTAGCCGTATGTAATTTGGCATCTATTGCTTTACCAATGTTTGTAAAGAATGGCGCATTTGATCATAAAGAATTGTTTCGCATCACAAAGCGCGTTACCAAAAACCTAAACAAAGTAATTGATAGAAATTACTATCCAGTGAAGGAAGCAGAGAATTCTAACTTCCGCCATAGACCAATTGGATTAGGTGTTCAAGGATTAGCAGATACGTTTATCAAATTGCGTTTACCGTTCACTAGTGATGAAGCAAAACAATTAAACCAAGATATATTTGAAACACTTTATTATGCGGCTGTAACGGCGTCTATGGAAGAGGCAAAAGCAGATGGAACCTATGAAACGTACAAAGGATCGCCAATAAGTAAAGGAGAGTTTCAACATAATTTATGGGGAATAAAAGATGAAGAACTAAGCGGTAATTGGGATTGGGGCAAACTGCGTAAGCAAGTGCTAAAAAATGGGGTTAGAAACTCCTTATTAGTGGCACCAATGCCAACTGCCAGTACATCACAAATATTAGGAAACAATGAATGTTTCGAGCCATATACATCAAATATTTATACACGTCGTGTGTTATCTGGTGAATTTATTGTGGTAAATAAACACTTGTTAGAGGATTTAGTTGAACTTGGCCTATGGAATGAAGCCCTTAAACAAGAGATCATGAGAGCCAACGGTTCTATACAAGGAATTGATGTTATCCCTCAAGACATTAAAGAAATGTATAAAACCGTTTGGGAATTGAGTATGAGAGATATCATAGATATGTCTCGCCAGAGAGGTTACTTTATCGATCAATCTCAATCACTTAACCTATTTATGGAAGGTGCAACAATGGCAAAATTAACTTCAATGCATTTTTATGCTTGGAAGAGCGGACTTAAAACAGGAATGTACTACCTACGTACAAAGAGTGCCGTTGATGCCATTAAATTTACATTAGATAATAAGAAAAAAGCACAGCCAACAGCCGAAGCCGTTGTCGAAGTTACAGCGCAAGACGCTACAGATATAGTTGTCGCACAGCGTAAAGAACAAGCAGCAAAAACAGCCGCTAAATTTGCTCAAGAAACCGATGTAGAGCCTATGTCGGCCGAGGAGATGAAAGCGCTAATTGCCGCTGCCAAAGATGGACAAGGGGACGATTGTTTAATGTGCGGCTCATAACCAACAAATAAATTAAGTGTTAATAAAAGCACCTCGAAAGAGGTGCTTTTTTATTTAATGATTCTTTTAAGTAAGAATCGACTTATCAATAATTAAAGTAAAATAGTATTATATTTATCGCCTAACTTAACCAAATTGACATGAATACTAAAAACTACCGAGTTACTACCGATGTATATGCAAGCAAAGAAAAACGCTTTGCAAATTTTATAATCGATTACGCAGGCTATCACATTTTTACCTTTATTATTGGTATCCTCTTAGGAATACTAGCAGTTCTTGGTGTTGAAGGTCCATTAATGTATCTGGACACCATGGGTTTGGTGGGTGAATATGCCTTTACAATTTCTATTTATCTTGTATACTATGTTTCAATGGAAGCAATTTTCCAGAAGTCGTTTGGCAAGTTTATTACTAAGACAAAGGTAATTATGGAAGATGGAAGCAAACCCACTACAAAAGACATCATTATTAGAAGCTTATGCAGATTAATTCCTTTTGAGGCGTTTTCATTTTTAGGTGACCTTGGTAGAGGTTGGCACGACTCTATGTCAGACACCTATGTAGTTAACATCAAAAAATATGATTCAAAAAGAACTACCGAGTTAGAACTGGAAATGATTGGTAAAAGTGATATCGATTTGAGCTAATCTAAAACGTCAGTACCTAAATATTTATCATCTTTATTATAATACCAGGCTCTGGTCTTAGGCATTTTTATACCATGCACAATTTCTTCATCTGTGAGTAGAATGTATTCTCCAGTATCATCTTTTTGATTTCCCTGTTCGTCTTTTCTAAAGAATTGATAGATTTCCATCGCATAGGTATTGGGATCAAAATAGAAATACCATATATCGGTACCTACGTCTTCATCGTAAGTTGCCTTTAAAACTAGGTACTCCTTGCCTTTAAACGATTTTGTTTCAACTTTTTCATCAATATGTGTTCCTGGATCTTTAAGTTTCATGGGCAATCCATACAAATAGGTATAGTAATTCTTATACATATTACCGCGCTCACAACTTAAGTTGTGCGTCTTAGCAAGAGCGTCAGAAACCATAAAATCACCATTTAAACTAAAAACACAGTCCTCTTTGTTTAATTGATATTGGGTTGTTATAGAATCTCGAGTAGCTGTTAATTCAAAAACATCAGCGGGAATATTTATGGAGATATTGCTAATTCTGTTTGGTCTGTTTGGTGTTTCCATGGTGACGGTAAACGAATCGTTAAACGAACC
>CAZAPO010000319.1:0-5103 GCA_964487005.1 uncultured Flavobacteriaceae bacterium | reverse complement strand
AGGTTTTACACAAAACAGAGACGAACAAGGATCCACATCTTCGGTTGTAGAAACAGATCAAGTAATTAGATCAGGGGAAGCAACAATTGCCAACGCATTAAGTGGTAAGGCATCAGGGGTGAGAATCACACGTTCAAATGGTGACCCTGGTGCAGGAAGTGCCATTAGAATTAGAGGTGCTAATACCATTTTAGGAGATAGTGACCCATTAATTATTGTAGATGGTGTACCATTAAACAACACCACTTCTTATGCAGGTGGTAATGGGCTAACGGGAGGACGTTCTGGAGGTATTACACAAGGATCACGTCTCAACGATATTAACCCTTCAGACATTGCTTCAATAACGGTGTTAAAAGGTGCTTCGGCAGCGGCAATTTACGGATCACGTGCGGCAAATGGAGTAGTTGTTATTACAACTAAAAAAGGTCAAGCAGGACAGGCAAAAATTACCTATTCATCAACCTATTCGTTTGACAGGGTATCAGAAAGAATACCAATGCAAAATACGTATGGACGAGGTAGAAACGGATCACCAGCATTAGGAACATCAACTACAGCCGAATCTTGGGGTGATTATATTCCAGACCGCCCAGGAGGAGCAGACGGAGTAGATACTTCGGGTGGCTTCTTTACTGCGGTTGATGGAACAGTTTATTATCCAGTAACTGCCAAGAATTCTAGAGATACCTTCGTAGAAAGTAATTGGGATTCAGTATTTCAAACAGGAACATTCTGGCAAAATGATGTGACGATTAGTGGAGGTAGTGAAAATAACACCTATTTCTTCAGTCTTTCAAACTTACAACAAGAAGGTATTATAAGAGAAGCAAATTATGATCGAACGAACTTGCGTTTAAATTATAATGCAAAGTTGAATGATTTTATGTCGTTATCGGCAAAAACAGCATACACCTATACAGATTCTAACAGAATTCAGCAGAGTTCAAATACGGCGGGTGTGATGCTAGGGCTGTTAAGAACTTCACCAGACTTTGATCAACGTGATTATATAGGAACATATACCAGTGGTGGTGGAGAAGAATTTATTAGAAGACATCGTTCTTACAGACGACAAATAGCGAATAGCTCTAACCCAAGTTATAATAATCCGTTGTGGACTATTTATGAACAAACGGCGCAGACATTGGTAAATCGCTTTACGGTAACACCAGAATTGACAATTAGACCAACCAATTGGTTACAGATAATTACAAGAGCAAATGCCGATGTTGCCGATGACAGAAGAATATATTTCTTCCCTATTGGTAGTGCGGGTAACCCGCGTTTAATTGGAGCGTATCAAGAAGATGAGATTGCGACACGCGATTTAAATCTTGATGTTATAGGACGTGCAAACCTTGACCTTACAGATAATCTTAATTTATCAGCAACATTGGGTTGGAGTTTGAACCATAGAAAATATAATAGAAACTCTGGTTTGATTACAGGATTCTTAGTGAATTCCACAAAACAAACTACTTCATTAAATACCTCTGCAGAGGCATCTACTTTTGATAATTTTAAATCAAACAGAAAATCAAATCGGGGATATGGGGTACTTAATTTTGACTATAATGATGAATTATTCTTGAACATATCAGGAGGTTTAGAAGCCTCATCTACTGTAAAAGGAAGTTTCTTCTATCCTGCAGTAGATATGGCGTGGAACTTTACAAACACTGCCATAGATTCTGATGTAATTTCATTCGGGAAACTTAGAGCTTCCTGGGGACAAGTGGGTGTGCAACCAAGTGCCCATCAATTTGAAACATTAGCCGAAGGAGGATTTGCATATTCTACCTATAGTGATGGAGTAAGTATTGATGATTTTGGAGGAGGATTTAGACTCGATAATAACTTAGGAAATCCAAATCTAAAACCAGAAATTAAAACGGAGTGGGAGATTGGTGCAGACCTTAGATTTTTAGAAGATAAATTATCGTTAGGATTAACGTATTATCAAAATAAAATTGAGGACATTTTATTAGATATCAACCTTTCACCATCATCTGGATTTGCGACACAGTACGGAAACTTTGGAGAAATGGAAAACAATGGACTAGAAATAGATCTAGGTTGGCAAGCAATAAACAAAGACGACCTTCAGTTATCTGCAACATTAAACTGGTCTAAGAACGAAAACGAGGTAACTGACCTATTTGGGACAGAATCGGTGAATTGATCACCAGGAGCATCCGTAAGTTCTAGAGCTGTAGTTGGATATCCATTAGGCGTATTATTTGGAACAGGTTCACAAACCAATCCAGATGGAAGTTTTGTATTAGATGGAAACGGATTCCCGCAAATTACACCTAGTCCAATAGTGTTAGGTGATCCTAATCCAGATTGGCGAGGAGGATTAGCAGTAGATCTACGTTACAAGAAGTTTAATCTAAATGTAGTTGTAGAACACTCACAAGGTGGAGATTTTTCACCTCGTACATTATGGGTACTACGTCGATTTGGAACAACTCAAGAAACAGCTAACAGAGTTACCTTATCACAAGACTTAGTTAATTATGACGGCGATGTAATACCAGCAGGAACTACAGTTCGAGGTAATGTTCAAGATTTTGGAGGTGGGCCAGTACTACTAGATGAAACTTGGTACAGACATGGAATTGGTGGTGGATTTGGTGATAACCAGGCCTATAATTTCTCCTTATTTGATGCAACTTTTACCAAAGTAAGAGAATTATCGCTGAGCTATGTTTATGATCAACCTTGGTTGAAAAATAAGACAGGATTGAGTAGTATTGTATTTACGGCAACAGGAAGAAACCTTATTAATATTAATAACATTCCGGGAATTGACCCAGAAGTGAATCAATATGGTGTAGGAAACGCTCTTGGATTGGATTACTTTACAAATCCACAAACCAAGTCGGTATTATTTAAAGTAGCGTTTAACTATTAAAAAAAAGTAATTATGAAAAAAATATCTTATATACTTACAATCACATTTGCGCTACTTACAACAGTATCGTGTGAAGATATGGTAGAAGGTATCAATGAGAATCCAAATGATATCATTGTATCTGATGTAGAGAACAGATTATTTTTAACAGGTAGTATGTTAGCTAATGTTCAAGTGAATAGTGGACATCTAAATCGTATTAGCGGGATGTACTCAGGGCAGTTAATAGGTTATGCTTCATTATATTCTAACATATATGGTTTTAGCTTATCAACCGCCGAATCTAATGGCGAGTGGAATGCCTTGTACGTTGGTGTAATGACCAATACGAATCATATAATTAACAATTCAAGTAACCAGCTTTTGGTTGGTATCGCGCAAATTGTTCAAGGTCACGCCTTTGGTACAGCGGCTTCCTTATTTGGAGATATTCCTTATTCAGAGGCTGGTAATTCAGAGATTTCAGATCCGGTTTTTGATCCGCAGATTAGTGTTTATATGCAAGCGATAGATATGTTAGATCAAGGAATAGCATCACTTAATGCAACCAGTTCTGCAAGTCTTTCAGAGGACATTTATTTTGGAGGTGATAAAGACAAGTGGATAGCGGCTGCTAATACATTGAAGGCACGCTTTTACTTGCACCAAAAAGATTATTCAAATGCCATGTCTGCAGCACAAAATGGAATTAGTGATGCCAGTGGAGATATGATGTATATTCCAGTAGGATTAAACGATAGTGTTAACTTATTTTGGAAGATTTTAGAAGGATCACGTTCAGGTGATATTGGAAACTCTGATGGTTCAGAAAGTTACCTATTACAAATATTAGATGGTACAAATCCACTGTCACGTAATCATGCTAAAACCGATGAAACGGCACGTCGAGGGTACTATACAATTGATTCAGGTTCTGGTAGTGCTAATGATGGTATCATTGAACAATTAGAACCACAAAATTTGGTAACCTATTTTGAGAATCAATTAATTATGGCCGAAGCAGCGGGTAGAGCTAGCGGCGTAAGTGCAGGACTGCCGTACCTTAATAATGTAAGAGCATGGATGAATACAGGAGGTCATTTAAATAGCAACTATCAAGGTATGACCTATTTATATGATGCTTTTGTGGAAGCTGATTTTGATAATGGCGGTATAGAAAATACAGATAATGTTGCTCCAGCAACAGCATTCTTAAGAGAAGTTATCGAAGAAAGATATGTTTCTGGATTTGGTATGCACATGCCTTATAATGATGCGAGAAGGCTACGTAAATCAGATGGTGACTACGCGGTTCCTTTCTTTTTACAAGATGGACCTAATCCACCGTATCCAGAGCGAATGCCATATTCAACAACCGAGTTGAATTCAAATTCAAACGCACCAGCAGAAGATCCAGGTATATTTACCAAAACTGCTGTGAATCAATAATTTTTTGAATTAGTATTATTAAGTGCATCAAGGGGTGAACAATTGTTCACCCCTTGATGCATTATAGGACCAATTTTAGTTAAAAAAAGAGTGCTTTTTGGGTTTTCTTTATTTGTCCCAAATATTATGTCGTTTAGCTAAAAATACTCGTTGTTAGTATAAATAATTTTCTTTTCAAAGGAGATGTACTCATATTTATGTTGGATTTTTTGCATAATTGTGAATAAACCAATCAATTTGGGGTAGATTTTTACGAAAACGTTTTCGTTATCAACCTTTCAATTTTTTGATATAAAATTTTTGATTATTAAAAAAATTGGCAAAATTGGTCAATTATTAATAATATTTGGTAGAATATTATCAATTATTAATGCATAATTGGTGTGAAACTTAGTATATTACAGTCCATTTACACCAATCTTGAAACTAACTTAAATTAATTAACTTGAATACTAATCTAATATGAAAAACAAATTACTTAAGACGTTCTTACTTCCCGTCTTCCTTTTGGTGGGGAGTTTAGTTTACGCTCAAACGGTAACAGGTACGGTATCTGATGCTAGTGGACCTTTAGCGGGTGTAAATATTTTAGTAAAAGGAACTACGACGGGTACTCAGACAGATTTTGATGGAAATTATTCCATAGAAGCAGGATCTTCAGATGTACTTGTTTTTAGTTATGTAGGTTTTGTTACTCAGGAGATTGCAGTTAACGGGCAGTCTACTATTAATGTGACCATGCAAGAAGATGTAGC
>CAZAPO010000318.1:0-12855 GCA_964487005.1 uncultured Flavobacteriaceae bacterium | reverse complement strand
GTGGTCTTCATCACCTAAAATATCTGAAAGTACGGCATAGTTTTCACCATCAGAAATTAACCCCATTGCAATACCTGAAACTGGTTTTTTAATTTGAACACCAGCATCCATTAATGCCATAGTACCCGAACAAACCGTTGCCATTGATGATGAACCATTAGATTCTAACACCTCTGATACAACTCTTACAGTGTATGGGCAATCGTCTGGAATCATACCTTTTAATGCACGTTGCGCCAGGTTACCATGACCAACCTCACGACGTGAAGTCCCTCTTAATGGTCTGGCTTCTCCAGTTGAGAAAGGAGGGAAGTTATAGTGTAAATAGAATGTTTCTTCTCCTTGGTAGGTTGGAAGATCTATAACATTTGCCTCTCTCGATGTTCCTAGAGTAACTGTTGCCAATGCTTGCGTCTCTCCACGAGTAAAGATTGACGATCCGTGAGTTGATGGTAGATAGTCTACCTCGCACCAAATAGGTCTGATGTCTGTAGTTTTACGACCATCTAAACGAATACCTTCATTTAATGTTAAATTTCTAACGGCTTCCTTTTGAGTTTTTCCAAAGTATTTTGATACCAATCCGCCAACTTCTTCAAGTTCTTCTTCGGTGAACATCGCTTTTACTTCATCTTTAACTTCGCTAAAAGCTAAACCACGCTCTTTCTTTGAAGATCCGCTTTTTGCGATATCGTAGCACTTTTGATAAGCAGCATCATATACTTTTTGTGCTAATTCTTCATCTTCAACCTCAGGTTCATATTCGCGCGTTTCTTTTTTACCAAAAGCTTCGGCTAATTTTACCTGAGCCGCACATTGTACTTTAATGGCTTCGTGTGCAAACTTGATAGCTTCAGTCATTTCTTCCTCACTACACTCGTCCATCTCACCTTCAACCATCATAACAGAATCAACTGAGGCTCCAACCATCATGTCTATATCTGCTTGTTCAAGAACTTCTCTACTTGGGTTAATAACAAACTCACCATTAACTCTAGCAACACGAACTTCTGAAATTGGTGTTTCAAAAGGAATGTCACTCAATTGAATTGCCGCCGAAGCTGCTAGTCCTGCCAATGCATCTGGCATTACATTTTCATCATGAGACATTAACTGGATCATCACCTGTGTTTCAGCGTGGTAATCTTTAGGAAATAATGGACGTAGAACTCTATCTACTAATCGCATAGTTAAAATCTCTTCTGTGCTAGGTCTTGCTTCTCTTTTAAAGAACCCTCCCGGATAGCGTCCAGCAGCAGCAAATTTTTCTCTATAGTCAACTGTTAAAGGTAAAAAGTCAACATCTGCAGCATCGTAATTTGATACTACGGTACAAAGTAACATCGCGTTACCCATTTGTACAACAACCGAACCATGTGCTTGTTTTGCCAATTTTCCGGTTTCGATGGAAATCTCTCTTCCATCACCGAGGTCTATGACCTCTCTAAAAACTTGTGGAATCATAAATTTTTTAATTCTAATTAAACAATGGTCGTTGTGTTGTTGTAGTTGTTGAGTGACACTTTAGTGTCTGACCAATGAAAAACTATAATTAGCTTCTTTTAAAAATGCGTCATTGCGAAGCAAAAGTAATCAACTTATTTTAATTTTTGCTGAAGCAATCTTCTTAATCTTAAGATTACCACGTTGTTACGTGCTTGAAAATGACAATTTGTACTATTATTATAAAAATAAAAAAGAGGCTAAAAGCCTCTCTTTTTTTATTTTCTTAATCCTAATTCTTTAACAATGGCACGATATCTTAAAATATCTTTCTTAATTAGGTAGTCAAGTAACGCACGTCTCTTTCCTACTAATTTTACCAATGAACGCTCAGTGTTAAAGTCTTTACGATTTTTCTTCAAGTGTTCAGTTAAGTGATTAATTCGGTGCGTAAATAATGCAATCTGTCCTTCTGCAGAACCAGTGTCATTTGCATTTTTACCATGCTTTTTAAAGATTTTCTCTTTAGTTTCTTTTGTTAAATACATTCCAATATTATTTAAATGATTTTTATGTACCGATACGATTCTCGTATTCAGGCGGCAAATATAATAAAAATTAACCAGTTACAAGGTTTAACGGCGTTTTTTTGAATGAGAGCTGAAAATGCATTTCATCGAAAAAATACAATACAATTAAACTATTTCATTTTAAGAAAGTCTTAACAGTATAAAATCAAAAAATCAAGCAATGATGAGAAAATTAAATTTAACAAAACAAATGTTGATGGTTATGGTTTTATCACTACTACTTGCAAATTGTAGCGATAATGAACCAATTGAAATTATTGAGCCCCAAACCCAAGACTATGAAGAAGTTGCTATGTCTGCTGAGATTGATGAATCTTCAGAAATCATGGATGAGATTGCTATTGATGCCTATGAAACTCAAGAAACTAGTGAGAATCCAACTGGCAGAACCACTGGTGTAGAGACGTATCCACTTCCAGATTGTGTTACGGTAACGGTTGTTGCCGAGCAAAATTCAAGAGAGATTACTGTAGATTTTGGTGAAGAGGGGTGCGAAGTAAGAGGGCATATTTTAAAGGGTAAAATACACTTATCTTACGAGAGAGATCCCGAAGCTCGCCAGGTTTTAATTACTAAAACTCTTGAGGATTTTTACTTCAATGACAAAAATATTGAAGGCGGTAAAACCATTTTAAAAGAACGATCTAATGATAATGGAAATCCTCAATTTACAAAGACTGTTGATATTACCGTGACATGGCCAGATGGAGCAGAAGCTTCAAGAACTGGAACTAAAATTAGAGCGTGGGTTGAAGGTCATGGTAGTGGTGTTTGGAGTGATAACGTATTTGAGGTTACAGGAAACTGGACATCTAATTTTAGAAATGGAAATTCACATTCTTACGAAGTTACTGTTCCCCTTAGAAGAGAAGTAGTTTGCCGTTTCTTTGTGAGCGGTTCTATAGACGTACAACGAACTAATTTTTCTGGTGTGTTTGATTATGGTGAAGGTGATTGCGATAATCAAGCAACCTTCACATTTGAAGATGGTACCGTACGAGAAATTACGCTTCGTTAGGCTTTATAATGTTTAAGAAAAAAGCGAACCATTTGGTTCGCTTTTTTTATGCTCTTAATGGTTGATTTGTTATTAAATCAATATACTGATTGATCTTATTCTTTAGATCTTTTCTATGTGATATAAAATCAAGGAATCCATGTTCTTGAACAAATTCTGCCGTTTGAAAACCTTCAGGCAATTCTTTTCCAGTAGTATCTCTTACAACTCTAGGTCCAGCAAATCCAATTAAGGCTCCTGGTTCACTAATATTAATATCACCAAGCATAGCAAAAGAAGCTGTTGTGCCTCCCGTAGTAGGGTCTGTACAAAGTGAGATATATGGAATTTTTGCTTCAGCCAATTGTGCAAGCTTAGCTGATGTCTTCGCTAATTGCATCAATGACAATGCCGCCTCCATCATACGTGCACCTCCAGATTTTGAAATGATCATAAAAGGAGTATTATTCTTTAAAGCATAATCTGCTGCACGAGCAATCTTCTCACCTACAACACTTCCCATAGATCCACCAATACAGGTAAAGTCCATACATGCAATGACGATATCCCTACCTTTTGATTTTCCAACGGCTGTTCTAACAGCATCTTTAAGTTTTGTTTTCTCTTTAGCTGCTTTTAGTCTATCTGGATATTTTTTGGTATCGACAAACTTTAAAGGATCTTTAGATTCAAGCTTTGCGTCTAGTTCTTTAAACTTATTGTCATCAAAAAGAATTTCGAAGTACTCATTACTTCCAACACGTACGTGGTATCCATCTTCTGGACTTACGTAAAAGTTTTCTTCAAGTTCTTCGGTATCAATTACTTTCCCCGTTGGGGTTTTATACCATAATCCTTTTGGAGTATCTTTTTTAGCTTCGGTGGGTGTTTGAATACCCTTATCTTTACGTTTAAACCAAGCCATTTTGCTTTTCTAAATTTATTGTTAGTTAGAATGCAAAACTACGTAATTTTTATAATGTATCTACATTATTTAAGTCTTCAAATGCTTTCTTTAAACGATCAATAAAAGTTAACTCACCTTCTCTTAGCCATTTTCTAGGATCGTAGTATTTTTTGTTAGGCACATCATCACCATCAGGGTTACCAATTTGTGATTGTAAATAACCTTCGTTACCCTTCATATAATCACGTATACCCGTCATAAATGCATATTGTAAATCTGTGTCAATATTCATTTTAATAACTCCATAACCAATAGCTTCTCTAATTTCTTCTAGGGTTGAACCTGATCCACCATGGAACACAAAATCTATATGGTTATGACCTACACCATAATTTTTAGTAATATATTCTTGCGAATTCAATAAAATTTTTGGAGTTAATTTTACATTTCCAGGCTTGTAAACTCCATGAACATTACCAAAAGCTGCTGCTACCGTAAATTGGTCACTAACTTTACTTAATTCTTCATAAGCGTAAGCCACTTCTTCAGGTTGAGTATAAAGTCTTGATTCGTCAACATCTGTATTATCAACGCCATCTTCTTCACCACCTGTAATACCTAGTTCAATTTCCAGCGTCATACCCATCTTACTCATTCGCTCCAAATATTGTTTACAAATTTCAATATTTTCTTCAAGAGGTTCTTCAGACAAGTCAATCATGTGTGAACTGTATAATGGTTTACCTGTTTCAGCAAAATGTTTTTCGCTAGCATCTAATAAACCATCAATCCAAGGCAATAATTTTTTTGCACAATGATCTGTATGTAATATTACGGGTACACCATATTCTTCAGCCATTAAGTGAACATGCTTAGCACCTGCTACGGCACCTGCAATTGCCGCTCTTTGATTTTCGTTTGACAGTCCTTTCCCTGCGTTAAAACAGGCACCACCATTTGAAAATTGAACAATTACTGGAGCATTTAAATCTCTCGCTGTTTGTAAAACACCATTAATTGAATTTGATCCTACAACGTTAACTGCTGGTAAAGCAAATCCTTTTTCCTTAGCTAATTTGAAGATTTCCTGCACTTCTCTTCCTGTAGCAACTCCTGGTTTAATATTGTGTCCCATTGTTTGTTTTTTTGCAATAAAAATTTGAATTCAAAAGTACATAAAAATTAACCAAAACACCCCAATATATTGGCGTTTAAATTGCAAAATTGTAACTCAAACGTTATAGCAGATTTGTAATAATAATGGTTAAAAAGGGTAGTTAATACCAAGGTTGTAGACAGCATTACCAAAATTGTAGTCGTTAAACCAACGATCTGCATCTCTATACGAAGGATCGTAAGTCTTAAATCCAATATCTCCACGAAGAACAAAGAAACCAAAGTCGTATCTCAAACCAAATCCAGATCCAATAGCAATATCTTTTAAGGAGGCAAAATCGGTAAATGTAGCGCTAGGATCATCTTCATTATCTGCTACATGCCAAATATTTCCGGCATCCACAAATAATGCACCGTTCAAGCTTCCAAAAAGATTGAAACGATGCTCTAAGCTTAGGGCTATTTTCATATTGGCTTCATTGAATTCATTTCTACTATCTGAACTTCCTGGCCCTAGGTCATATGCGGTCCATGCTCTGTTATCATTTGCTCCTCCCGCAAAGAAACTTTTTGCAAACGGGATACTTTTTGAGTTTCCATAAGGAATTGCGATGCCGAAAAAACTTCTAATGGCAATGACATTGTTTCTTCCAATATCCCAATGTTTAATGTAGTCGAATTCGGTTTTAATATATTGTGAATAGGGTACACCAAATAGTTCATATTGATTTTCGCTGTTTTTTTCAATTCCAAAAAGTTTTGAAGCAGACGTTAGCA
Organism: uncultured Flavobacteriaceae bacterium; assembly: GCA_964487005.1. GTDB lineage: Bacteria > Bacteroidota > Bacteroidia > Flavobacteriales > Flavobacteriaceae > CAZAPO01. The sequence continues at coordinate 7,025 of CAZAPO010000318.1, read as the reverse complement.
AGTTTCCTGCTGATTCCAGTTTAAATCTAAAGATTGAAAAATCTTCATCTATCAAATTTTCTCTTCGGTCTTTTGTAAAGCTAAAACTGGAAGCAAAAATTAAGTTGTCTTCGGTCAACCTTGTTTTTCGTTCATCAATATTATTAACCGTTTGAAATTCATCTGGGTTACTTATTTGAAAAGCGTTGTCGTTGAGGACAAGATCAATAAATTCATCGGCCCTACTTTCAATTAATGTGCCGTTTTCAAAAAAGTCAATAGGCGTGTTATAATCATTAAGGGCAATTTCATTTAAGGTATTAAACGAATTTCTATAGACGCTAAAATAATTTCCCGGATTCAGGTTTCTAACGTATTGTGTATTAAACAAATCAAAACTATTTGAAGACGTTTCATTAGGAGACCAGTTATAATTAAAAATTCCGTTTACGGTCTGCTTGTCAAGTCCGATATTTGTTTGACTTGTAAATCCTAAACTAATTCTTGTTGTAGGCATCATACGTTTGGGTATGATTCGCTCTGTATTAATGGGAAAAAATATACGAGGAATCGTCAATTTCATATCAGCACCTAATTCGTTGATATCAAAGAATTGATCATTGGTTGATCCATCTTTTGAAGCTCCAATGGCACCTAAAGCCGAAATTTCGAGCGTTTCTGCTCCCCTAAAAATATTTCTTATAAGTAGAGAAGTATTAAATGATAATCCTATTGATTGAATATTACTTTGTGAAACATTGACATCAAACCCTAATGCATACTTTTTTCTAGGTGATAATTTAATTAAAGCCGTTAGCGTTGAATCTTCTTCATGTTCGATGTATTCTATATCTGGATATCTAAAACTACCAAACCGGTTCAAGTATCTATATGTTCTAATTCGGTCAATATCACTAAAGAGATCACCTTTTTCTATAAAGATTCCTTGCTGAATGGCTTTTGGTCTGAAACGCATTTTATCATAACTCTTAAAGTTCATGTTATTAAAGGAAGTGCTATCTACAAAAGGACTGTTCCTTTTTTCAAACGAGTGGTCTGTCATAACATTCACTTCTTTAATACGATATGGTTTAAAAGGTACAGTGGCTACAGAATCTTCATTTCGTATAATGCGATCTCCAATCACCACTTCAACATCCAAATTTTTATCTCTTTCATTGGTGATGACATTAAACTCTATATTATCTTGTGAAAAATGAAAAACTCCTGAATTTCTAATCGTTTCTGTTAAACGATCTCTTTCATCAACAAGGTTTAATTCGTTGTACTGATCACCCTTATTTATAAAACTACCTTCTTTGTTAAAATGATACAGCGAGTCTATTAAACGTGTGCTAATGGTACTGTATATAGAATCTATGATTCTAGGTTCACCCGTGGTTACATAATAATCTACAGTTGCTCGTTTATTATCTTTTTTTGTTATTTCTGATCTAACTTCTCTATCAAACCAACCATTGGCATAATAATAGCCTTCTAAAGTTTGAACAGATCTTTTTGTTCTAAGACTATCTAAAATAACAGGTGCCTCACCCGTTTTTCGAATCCAATTGTTAAATCCCAAAGCTGAATTTTTTAGCTGATCTAGTTGTTTTTTAGAAAGCCTTCGTGTAAGTCGTTCTCTCTTTTTTGGGTTTTTGTCTAACCATGCTTCAAAAATAGAATCTCTATTATCTCGTGCTAAGTTATAAATGTGCAATCGCAGTGGGAATCCTAATAATTTATTATTAGGTCGTTGATTAATAAGTTCATTGATTTTCTCCGAAGAGGTTTTCTTGTCATTTACATAAACAGTCGAACTGGTTAGTAAATGCTCATTTTCACCAACTCTTTTAACCACATTACAAGAAGTAATGATCGAAAAGAACAGCAATACAATTAATATTTTAAGAAATTCAAATCTCAATTAGTGAAACGGATTTGGGTTTAAATAAACAGAAACCTCCTATTGCTCAAAAATACACTATTTCATTCGAAATAAATCAAATAAAAATAAATAGCTTAGAGTTTGTTAATGTTACTATTTTATCGCTTACTTTACATAAAAATTAACGATAATTTATCAGTATTGTTTGAATGCTAAGCAAAAATAAAATAAAGCTTATTACAAGTCTGAAACAGAAGAAATACCGACAGCAGCATCAATTATTTGTGGCGGAGGGAATAAAGACGGTTACAGAGTTATTGCATTCTAATTTACAATTGCACGAACTCTATACAACTACGTTAGAAATTGGTGTTTCGGATGATTTGAAAACAGAAATCACAGAAGGTGAATTAAAAAAGATAAGTTTTTTAACTACTCCAAATCAAGTATTGGCTGTATTTAAAATTCCTGAAGCTAGACCTATAGATTTTAATAATCTTGTGCTAGTATTAGACAACATTAGAGACCCAGGGAATCTAGGGACTATTATAAGACTATGTGACTGGTATGGGATAAAAGACCTTGTTTGCAGCCGAGAAACCGTTGATTGCTATAACCCAAAAGTAGTTCAGGCTACCATGGGTTCAATTACGAGGGTTAATATAAGCTATGTCAATTTAAGTGAAACAATTTCTAATAAGAAGCTTGATATATTTGGAACATTTATGGATGGTAAAAATGTGTACCAAACCCCATTGACCCATTCGGGTATATTAGTTCTAGGTAATGAAGCTAATGGTATTAGCGATGAAATTGCTTCCTTTGTCACTAGCAGAATAGCGATACCAAGATTTGGAGATTTGAAACAAACCGAAAGTTTAAATGTTGCTACAGCAACAGCTATTTTCTTAAGTGAATTTAAGCGAAGGTTTATTGAAAAGTAAAGCTGATTAATAATCCCCTCGATTTCATGCTAACAATATTACTTGTCCAAGGGCTATTTGGGTCTTTGTCTCGCATTAATTCATCATTAATTGCAAAAATCCCTCTTATTGACGGCGTAAATTTGAACCAAGGTAAATAGATATCTATACCAGCCCCTAGCTCATAGAAGAACACATTACTTTTGGTTCTAAACTGCCCATTATTATTATCGTCAGGGTTTTTCTCGTTACTAGATAGATTAATAGCGGCAGAAAAACCTCCAACCACAAATGGTTTTATGTTATTTACGCGAGTTGTAGAAACCTTTAATAAAAGTGGGACATGGATATAGGTAGATTTTACTTCTCTAATAAGATCGTTATCGTTAAACTCTTGTCCAAAAAAGTATAAGCTATTATAATATAAATCTCTTCTTGTAATAAACAATCCAGGTTCAAGTCTTAAATCAAGATGTTCATTGATTCGCATGTTTCCAATCAACCCAACACTAAACCCTAAAGTTTGTTTAGTTTGAATATCGGGTAGATTGTCATGATAATCAAAGTTGAAATCATAGCTATTAAACCCAAGAAAATAACCCCATGAATAGCGTGGTTTATCCATATTTTGGTTATTCTGAATTTTATCTTTAGTAAATAGTTGTGCCGATACTGTTTGACAGAAGACAACAAGTGCTAAAACTAAAAGTACTTTCTTCATATTTACTGCTTTGTTGCGGTATAAATTGTTGCCACACCAAATGTTTGAGGCATTGCTTTAGGATTAATAAACCCAATTTTACTTAAAATATTGTTCAAGGCCTCACCATATGGAAATACTGATGCCGATTCACTTAAATAAGAATAGGCCATTTTATCACGAGAAAACAATTTTCCAATAAGAGGCATTATACCTTTGGTATATATATGATATCCTTGTTTAAAAGGGAATTTTGTGGGTACCGAAGTTTCTAAAATCACAAAAATTCCGTTGGGTTTCAAAACGCGTAAAATTTCGGCCAATCCCTTTTCTAAGTTTTCAAAATTTCTAACCCCAAATGCAACGGTAATAGCATCAAACGAATTATTGTCGAATGGAAGATTTTCTGAGTCACCTAGAATCATTTCAATCGTCCCATCCAATTGTTGGTTTGCTATTTTTTTTCGGCCAACTTCCAACATTCCATCACTTATATCAAGGCCAATTATTTTTTTAGCATTGGTTTGGGTTAAATTAATCGCTAAATCACCGGTTCCAGTAGCAATGTCAAGAACCGATTCTGGTTGGGTTTTCGAGACTATTTTCACGACTCTCTTACGCCACTTAACGTCTATTCCAAAAGAGATGACTCTGTTTAAACCATCATATTCTTTTGAGATAGTATCAAACATTTTAGCAACTTGTTGTTTTTTACTCAGCTCGCTATTTTTATATGGAGTTACCTTTTCAGACATTGATTACAATAGACGATTTTTACCTTCAGTTTTTAATTTAGTGCAAAGAAATACAATTAGAATGCAAATCCCTAAAAATAAATTATATTTGCTCATCTTTTATAAGAATAACCGATGAAGATTATTATCGCTGGAGCAGGTGAAGTTGGATTTCATTTAGCAAAGCTTTTATCTTACGAATCTCAAGAAATTACATTAATAGACTCCCGAAAAGACAGCCTAATTTATGCTGATACGCATTTAGATATTAAGGTTGTAAAAGGTGATGCCACTTCTATAGAAATACTTAAAGACTGTAGAGTTAAAAATGCCGACCTTTTTATTGCGGTAACGTCCTCAGAAACCACAAATATTACGGCGAGTGTTTTAGCTAAACAATTGGGGGCAAAGAAAACAATAGCTAGAATATCTAATACAGAATTTATTGATTTTAAAGATGAGGTAGGATTCACAAAATTTGGAATTGATGAATTAATTTCGCCAGAATCTTTGGCCGCATCAGAGATCGAGTTGCTTTTAAATCAATCGGTTTTTAGTGATACTTACGAGTTTGAAGATGGTGCTTTAACAATGTTAGGATTAAATCTAACCAAAGAAGCCAAGATCATAGATATGTCGGTTAAGGATGCTGCGCATTTAATACCAGAGATACATTTCGTGCCTATTGCCATACAACGTTATGGTTCTCATTTAACCATAATACCTCGGGGTGATACCATGTTAAAGGAAGGAGATCATGTGGTATTTATGACCTCTAAAGGTGGTGATGAGGAGATTTGTAAACTTACGGGACAGTTTAAAACTGAAATTAAGAATGTGATGATTCTTGGAGGTGGTAAAATAGGATCAAAAACAGCACGTGATCTTACAGATAACAAGTTTAATATCAAACTTTTTGAGGTCGATAGAGATAAGGCATTTGAGCTGGCTGATGAACTTCCCAATACATTAGTAATTAATGGTGATGCCAGAAATGTTGAATTACTTGACGAAGAGAATATAGGTGATATGGACGCCTTTATATCGGTAACGGGAAATTCTGAAACTAATATCATGTCTTGTCTTGTTGCAAAATCAAGAGGTGTAAAGAAAACCATCGCTCTGGTTGAAAACATGGATTATTTTGAGCTTTCCCACTCAATAGGAATAGATACGCTTATCAACAAAAAGCTATTGGCGGCAAATTCAATTTTTAGATATATTCGAAAAGGTGAAGTTGTTGCCATGACAAGGCTTAACAATATGGATACAGAATTGCTTGAATTTGTAGTAAACGAAAATTCAAAAGTTGCTGGAAAACTAATCAAAGACCTTGATTTTCCTCGAACCGCTATCATAGGTGGAGTGATTAGGGATGACCAAGGGATTATTGCCTTAGGAAATTTTAAAATTGAGGCAGGTGATAGAGTAGTTGTATGCTGTTTGCCTAAATCGATTGGTAAAGTTGAGCGTTTCTTCTTTTAATAAAAATGAGATTAAATTTTAAAATTATAAGTCATTTTTTGGGCCTTTTATTGTTGTGCAATGGAGGCTTTATGCTTTTAGCTGCATTAATTAGCTACATCTATAATGATGGTGTAACCACACATATCACCTTAGCGGGACTGGCAGTTGTAATTGCGGGTGTAATTTTTATGCTTCTTACGCGTAAACATGATAAAGAAATTAATAAGCGTGAGGGTTATATTGTTGTTACATTTGGCTGGTTGATCATGGCATTATCGGGGACATTACCCTACGTTTTTACTGGTGCCATTCCAAGCTTTACGAATGCTTTTTTTGAAACAATATCTGGATATACTACTACGGGCTCTACTATTTTACAGGACATTGAGTCTTTGCCAAAAGGAATTCTATTTTGGAGGAGTTTAACGCATTGGATTGGCGGAATGGGGATCATTGTTTTGGCAATTGCTATATTACCACTATTGGGGATTGGTGGAATGCAGTTATTTGCCGCAGAAGCACCTGGACCAAGCGCAGATAAATTACATCCTCGAATTACAGATACAGCAAAACGTTTATGGCTAATTTACTTTGGGTATACCGCTGCAGAAACAATCTTATTAAATGTTGCTGGTATGACATTTTTTGATGCGCTTAATCATTCAATGTGTACGCTATCTACTGGTGGTTTTTCTACTAAAAATGCAAGTTTAGCACATTGGAATGGACAACCAATCATACAGTATATTGTTATGCTATTTATGTTCCTTGCAGGAATGAATTTTGTTTTGAGCTATTTTGCTTTTAAGGGACGGGTACAAAAAATAATCAATGATGAGGAGTTTAAACTGTACTTTAAATTTATAGGTGCTTTCACAATAGTAGCCGCACTTATCATTTATTTTAGAGCAGATGTGTCTGCGTCATCGGTTGTACATCCAATGGTATGGGGAGAAGGTGAAAGCGCGATTAGACATGGATTGTTTCAAGTTTTGGCAATTGTAACAACAACGGGATTTGTAACGGCAGATTTTACAATGTGGACACCCTTTTTAACGGTATTTTTCTTTGGTTTAATGTTTCTTGGTGGTTCGGCAGGTAGTACTTCTGGAGGTGTTAAAGTGGTACGGCATTTATTGATGATAAGAAATGGATTTACAGAATTTAAAAGAACTTTACATCCCAATGCAATTTTGCCGGTGCGCTACAATACAAAAGCCGTTGATAGAAAGATTATTTTCAACATATTGGCCTTTTTTATTTTATATATGCTTTCTTTTATTATTGGAGCATTAGGGTTTTCAATGTTGGGTCTAGATTTTAAATCGGCCATT
>CAZAPO010000317.1:0-18951 GCA_964487005.1 uncultured Flavobacteriaceae bacterium | reverse complement strand
GATCAAGGAATTTATGACAGGGATGCATCGGGTAGCGTGTCCCAGACCCCAGTTTAAAGGTGCTATTAAAATGCGTTTTTTCATTAAAGTTTTCAAAGTTAGCAATAATTTATACTCTGGGATATTTGTTTATTTTTGCTGAAAATTATAGCGATTTGGGAAGTAAGAACAAGCTAAAAAGGTTCAAAGAAAATGAAACGTTTACCAATGTAATTCAACCTTCAAGGGAAGAGTTGGTTGATCAAGAATTTCATTTGAAAGGTAAGTGGAGGTCTGAGCACTTTAAAAATAATCATCCAATTGTTTTAGAACTCGGATGTGGTAAAGGAGAATATAGTGTTGGCTTAGCAAAAAAATTTCCAGAAAAGAATTTCATTGGTATTGACATCAAAGGCGCAAGGTTTTGGAGAGGCGCAAAGACAGCAATAGAAGAAAATCTTGCTAATGTTGCTTTTTTGCGTACACAAATTGAATTGGTCGAGTATGCATTTGCCGAGAATGAAGTGGATGAAATATGGATAACCTTTCCCGATCCGCAAATAAAATACAAAAGAACAAAACACAGAATGACCAATACCACCTTTTTACAGCGTTATAAGAAAATTTTAAAACCAGAAGGGCTGGTACATTTAAAAACAGATAGTGAATTTATGCATGGTTATACGCTAGGACTTTTGCATGGAGAAGGGCATGAGGTTATTTATGCCAATCATAATGTGTACACAAATTTAGGAAGTCCAGAAGAGGTTACAGATATCCAAACCTTTTATGAGAGCCAATATTTAGAACAAAACAAACCAATTACGTATATTAGGTTTAAAATTAAGTAAGCTTGAATATTACTTTCATCTTTTTCTTAGGATTAATTATTGCATTAATAGGAGTTATTCCTCCCGGATTACTTAATATGACAGCTGCAAAAATTAGCCTTAAGGATGGCTCAAAAAATGGCGTCGTTTTTTCAATAGGTGTATGTGTAATTGTATGCGTTCAAACATATATTGCTGCCATTTTTGCTAGATACTTGAGTAGCCATCCAGAGGTGGTAGACATATTGCAAATGGTAGCATTTGTAATATTTGTACTTATTACTATATATTTTTTATTGATTGCTAGAAAGCAGCCTAAACCAGATATTGAAGCTAATGTGCGTAGTCGTCAGAGCAGATTTTTTCAGGGAATGTTATTGTCTAGTTTAAATGTTTTTCCTATTCCATATCAGGCTTATATGACAATTACTTTAGCCTCTTTTGGCTGGTTGGCCTTTGAATCAACGAGCATTGCATCTTACGTAGCTGGAGCGGCAATGGGAACTTTTATAATGTTGTATATCTATATTTTCTTTTTTGATAAGATAAAAGATAAGAGCTTTACCACACAAAAAGGCATGAACTACATCATTGGTACAATTACAGGTCTTATTGCTACAGCCACTTTGTGTAATATTTTAATGGAAGCTTAGCATGAAGTTAGAAACACTTAATTTTTTTGACAAGGTGTATGAAATAGCCAGGTTAATTCCATATGGAAGAATCACGAGTTATGGAGCAATAGCAAAATATTTAGGTGCTCCTAGAAGTGCAAGAATGGTTGGCTATGCCATGAATGGCTCTGGAGGTAAAGATGTACCAGCACATAGGGTGGTGAACAGAAAGGGTTTGCTCACAGGAAAACATCACTTTGATGGTACCAACCTTATGCAACAATTGTTGGAGAGTGAAGGAATTAATGTTGTTGAAAACCAAATTCAAGATTTTGACAAACTCTTTTGGGATCCTTCAAAGGAGCTTTAAAACCTGCCATACTTCTATTTATATGACTATAGATCATTTCAATTTCTAATAGTTTAAATTTCAACAATTCGCAGTATATTTGCATCTTAGAATTAATCTAAATTAGAGATATAAAATTGATGAAGCTCGATAAAAAAGATATTCTCAAGGCACTAGAAACAATCACGGTTCCAGGCGAAGGACAAAATATGGTAGAAAGCGGCGCAGTGCGCAACGTGATTACATTTGGAGATGAGGTAATAGTAGATATTACAATAAAGAATCCAAGCTTACAAGCAAGGAAACGTACAGAGGTTGACATCATGAAGACCATTCATGATTTAGTATACGAAAAAGCAAAGGTAAAGGTGAATCTTAAGGTAGAAGCTCCTGCCAAGCCCGTGAATCAGATTAAGGGAAATCCAATACCAGGAATTAAGAATATTGTTGCGGTTGCTTCAGGTAAAGGTGGTGTAGGAAAATCGACCGTAACTTCAAATATTGCCGCCACCTTGGCTAAAATGGGTTTTAAAGTAGGCGTTTTAGATGCAGATATTTACGGTCCATCAATTCCAATTATGTATGATGTTGCTAATGAAAAACCATTAGCAGTTAATGTTGGAGGAAAGTCAAAGATGAAACCCATTGAGAATTATGGCGTAAAGATTTTATCAATTGGATTTTTCACGCAACCAAATCAAGCAGTAATTTGGCGAGGACCTATGGCAGCTAAAGCCTTAAATCAAATGATATTTGATGCAGCTTGGGGAGAATTAGATTTCTTGTTAATAGATTTGCCACCAGGAACAGGTGACATACATCTAAGTATTATGCAGTCGCTGCCAGTTACTGGTGCAGTAGTGGTAAGTACACCGCAAAATATTGCATTAGCCGACGCCAAAAAAGGAGTAGCAATGTTCCAACAAGAAAACATTAATGTACCTGTGTTAGGTATTGTTGAAAATATGGCCTATTTCACACCAGAAGAATTACCAGAGAACAAGTATTATATTTTTGGTAAGGAAGGTGCAAAGAATTTAGCCGAAGATTTAAATGTACCGTTTTTAGGTGAGTTGCCTTTGGTACAAAGTATTAGAGAAGCAAGTGATGTTGGTAGACCTGCTGCTTTACAGACAGCGACTACATTAGAAGAAGCATTTGACAACTTAACTAAGAATGTAGTGCAGGAAGTAGTGAATAGAAATGAAGATTTACCACCAACAGAAGCAATAAAAATAACAACAATGGCTGGGTGTTCAGCTGTAAAATAATATGCGTATGACTTCAGAAGAGCTAAGAGTTAATGTAGAAAAAGCCCTGGCAGAAATTCGCCCCTTTTTAGAAAGTGATGGTGGCAATATTTCGTTAGTCGCAATAGAAGATAACACGCTTGTAAAAGTACAACTTGAAGGAGCATGCGTAGGATGTAGTGTGAATCAAATGACGCTTAAGTCAGGTGTTGAAATGACTATAAAAAAATATGCACCCCAAATAGAACGTGTTATAAATATTGAAGCTTAAGGTGATAAAAGTCACCTTTCAAAATGTAAAGAACAATTATTTTTGCACGCATAAATTGAAAGTTTAATGATTACTACAGATATATTAATTATTGGAGCTGGACCTACTGGATTGTTTACTGTATTTGAGGCGGGTTTACTTAAACTAAAATGCCATCTTATTGATGCGTTGCCACAACCTGGAGGACAATGTTCAGAAATCTATCCTAAGAAACCAATATACGATATACCTGCATATCCAGAAATCCTAGCTGGAGATCTTACCGAAAAATTATTAGAACAGGGCAAACAGTTTGAACCAGGATTTACCTTAGGTGAACGTGCTGAAACTATTGAGAAACAGGAGGATGGTAGTTTTATTGTTACTACAAATAAAGGGACAAAGCATAAAGCACCTGTAGTAGCCATCGCAGGAGGACTTGGTAGTTTTGAACCAAGAAAACCATTAATACATAACATTAGTGATTTTGAGGATAAAGGTGTTGCCTATATGATCAAAGATCCAGAAGTGTATCGAGACAAACGTGTTGTAATTGCTGGTGGAGGAGATTCTGCATTAGACTGGAGTATTTTTTTAGCAGATGTTGCATCAGAGGTGACCTTGATTCATAGAAGGAATGAATTTAGAGGAGCGTTAGACTCGGTTGAAAAAGTACAGGAACTTAAAGATTCAGGTAAGATTAATTTAATAACTCCTGCAGAAGTTATTGGTCTTGTTGGTGACCATGCACTTTCAGGTGTCGTGGTTAAACAGTCTCAGCACATAGAAAAGGAATTTGTCATTGAATGCGATAGTTTTATTCCATTATTTGGGTTGTCACCTAAACTAGGTCCAATTGCAAATTGGGGTTTAGAGATTGAAAAGAATGCCATTAAGGTAAATAACGCGCTTGATTATCAAACAAATATACCAGGTATTTTTGCCATTGGTGATGTGAATACGTATCCTGGGAAATTAAAACTAATTCTTTGTGGGTTTCATGAAGCAACGCTTATGTGTCAGGCTGCCTATCAGATTATAAACCCTGGCAAAAGATATGTTCTAAAATATACCACCGTGAGCGGAGTTCACGGATTTGATGGAACAAGCAAAACAGCACCTAAAGCAGTAGTGAAGGCTATTAAATAAATGGAAGACGTTAAGCTAATTATTACAGACCGTGAAGGTGTGACACACAACGTTGATGCACCAACAGACATGGCCATGAACCTTATGGAAGTAATACGCGCCTTCGAACTCGCGCCAGAAGGAACCATAGGTGTTTGCGGCGGAATGGCAATGTGCGCTTCTTGCCAATGTTACGTAAATTCAGAACATCCTTTGCCAGAAATGCAGGATGATGAAGAGGCTATGTTAAGCGAAGCTTTCTATGTTCAAGAAAATAGTCGTTTAGGATGTCAAATTCAAATTTCACCAGAGATGGATGGTTTGACAGTTGAGATAGCGCCCGAAAGCTAATTTTCAGTGATATAATCTGTCAGTTTTTGAGGCCCCTCTAATAATACCCTAACAATTTTTAAAGTTCCGTCATCAGAAGTTGAAATTTGCCATTTGATCAACGAGATTGCTCCTTTTTCGATTTCAATTCCTGTTATACTGCGCGGATGTACACAACTTCCATCATTAAAAAATGCAATATCTCCAGGTTCAGGAAACCTGGGACGATGTGTATGCCCAACAATGGTTAGCAGATTATTATTATCGGCAATCCATTTTTTGGTTCTACGTTCAATACGTATTGTTTCCTTATAGTTTTTTGCAGGACTGGTAGGGTCTGCAATTCCCATTACGTTTAGAGGTTTCCATAAAATACGTACCAGAAAGCGACTCCATCGCCAAAAATTGTAGTTCCACCAATCAGCTTGATGTCCATGAGTCAAAAACAATTCTTGATTGGTCTCAGTATGTTTTAAAACCAGCGCTTCGTGATATTTTATATCACAGAATAAATCTTCGTCCTGTCCTGTTTTAGGATCGAAAAAGGTTGATAGGTGTTTTTCTACATACGAAGGATTTCTATACACCATATCATGATTTCCCCAGATCATATGAAGCCTACCTTCATCATGAAACTGTTTCATAAGCATATACACGTTTTTATGTGCATTCAAGATGCTTTCAAAAGATAGATTTTCCCAAAGTTCATCACCATCACCTAGTTCACAATATTGAAAACCTTCATTGTAATAATGCTTTAGTGCATGAAAATAAATGTTTCTGTTGTTTGCAAAATCATCGGCAAAGCTATTATCACCTCTATGGCAATCACTAAAGAGAATGAATTTAGATTGATTATTAAAAGGAATTTGCTTGGCATGTTGATATGCTCTATCTAATCTTTTCTTTGATGACATGATATAAATATCCATAAAAAAAGCGAGTTAAAAAACTCGCTTCTTTTTATTCTCTTACAAGCCTTAGCAATTATTTAAAGGCATTCAACCCTGTAATATCTAATCCAGTGATCAATAAATGTATATCGTGTGTACCTTCATAGGTAATCACACTTTCTAAGTTCATAGAATGTCGCATGATGCTATACTCTCCAGTAATACCCATTCCGCCAAGCATTTGTCTGGCTTCGCGAGCAATGTTAATGGCCATATCAACATTGTTCCTTTTAGCCATAGAAATTTGAGCAGAGGTTGCTCGACCCTCATTGCGCAATACACCTAACCTCCATGTTAATAATTGAGCTTTGGTGATTTCGGTTATCATTTCGGCTAACTTCTTTTGCTGTAACTGAAACTGTCCAATTGGTTTTCCAAATTGAATACGCTCTTTACTGTAACGTAATGCAGTATCATAGCAGTCCATAGCCGCACCAATGGCCCCCCAGGCTATACCATATCTTGCCGAGTCAAGGCAACCAAGAGGAGCTCCTAGTCCAGTTTTATTCGGTAATAAATTTTCTTTTGGGACCTTTACATTATCAAAAATTAATTCTCCTGTAGCACTTGCTCTTAACGACCATTTGTTATGCGTTTCTGGTGTTGAAAATCCTTCCATTCCACGCTCGACAATAAGTCCATGAATACGTCCTTCCTCATTTTTTGCCCAAACAACGGCTACCTGTGCAAAAGGAGCATTTGATATCCACATTTTTGCGCCATTTAATAAGTAATGGTCTCCCATATCTTTATAGTTGGTAACCATTCCAGCAGGGTTACTCCCATAATCAGGTTCGGTTAAACCAAAACAACCCATCCATTCACCTGACGCCAATTTTGGTAAATATTTTTGACGTTGTTCTTCGGTACCATATTTATAAATGGGATACATTACAAGCGAAGATTGCACCGAGGCAGTACTTCTTACTCCAGAATCGCCACGTTCAATTTCTTGCATGATTAAACCATACGATATTTGATCTAATCCAGCACCACCGTACTCCATTGGGATGTAGGGTCCAAATGCTCCAATTTCAGCTAATCCATTGATAATTTGGGTAGGAAATTCGGCCTTTTGAGCATAGTCTTCAATGATTGGAGAAACATCACGCTTTACCCATTCACGTGCAGCATCACGTACGAGTTTGTGTTCTTCTGTCAATAATTCATCCAGGTTATAATAGTCTGGAGCTTCAAATAAATCTGGTTTCATTTTGGTGTGATTTTATCCGCCAAATTTAATCAAAGCAAATGAATAAACTGTGCTTATACTAAGAGTAATTTATTGGTTTAAAAACTTGGCTAATAAACTATGAAAGTGATGTACACCTTGTTCTCTTGTAGGGGAGAATCTTCCGGCTTTATAAAATGATGAGCGAATACCTTTTTGAACATGCTCAACAACAAATTCGTCTTCTCTTTCTACCTTTTCAAGTTGACTTCCAGCTCCTTGATCAAATTTTTCGGGATCGTATATATAAGTAATAAATGATACTTTGGTTCTATTAACAGCAATTGGCCTCACAACGTTTATAGATACTCCCCACGGATAAAAATTAAACATCATATTTGGAAATACCCAATAATAATAGGCCGCAATTTCTTTGCCGTAATCAATATGCCCTTCAGGTAAATCAAAAGTATCTGTACCGTCAGAAGCATATCCAATTTGCAGATTACAGTATTGATAAATTTCGGTGGTATACGTACCATAATCTAACACTTGATTTAAACCTTCATGTACAAAAGGTATATGAAACCCTTCTAAATAGTTATCACAATACAGCGCCCAATGCGCGTGAACTAAATAATCTTTAGAGGTGGTTTCATCATAGGTAAACTCATTTAAAGGTAAAAATCCAACGCGTTCATTCATTTTGTCAATAACCTGCTGAAAATCAAATACAGGATTTAAACCAGCAAATAAGAATGGACCCCATTTTCTAAGTGGGAATTTGTGAAGATTATCACATGGTCTTGGAAAATCTTGTGCTTCTTTAAACTCGGGCATATGTTCCATTTCACCTTGAAGATTAAATCTACGACCATGATACATACAAATTAATTTTCTGGTTTTTCCAGATCCTAGAACCACCATATTTCCACGATGTGTACAGACATTTGTTAAGCAGTGAATTTCATCATCTTCACCTCTTGTTAGCACTAATGGTTCGGTTAAAAATCCATCTAACAATACAAATGGGTGAGCGGTTTGAGGCAGCTCAACCTGATTTTCGTCTCCAACCCATTGCCAAGTTTTTAAAAATATACGATCTCTAATCGCACTAAAAACAGCGTCATCTTTATAAAAACTAGCAGGAAGCGTTTCTGCTTTCGAGATGTCGGGATCGATGAAAAAATTAAATGCCATAAGTTAATTAGTTGTATATTGGTATATGCTCCTAAAAGTAATCATTTATCACTTTATCTATTTAAAAAAATGATCAAATAACCATATTTGTAGGGTCCTAAATTTTGTATGCTTATTTTATATAACAAGAGACGGAATTTTAATTATCGATAAAAAATTAATGAAATCAACTAGTCATTCAGAATATTTAAAATTGCAATCGGTTTACTTGAAATCAGTAAAAAACGCATTTATTTCAGACATCCATTTGAGTGAACAATGGAAAGAACTTAACTATCTTTCAAGACCAGATTTTGATGAGGCCATAGACGAGTATGAAACATTCGAGCAATGTTTGATTGATAATGATGTGGGGTTACATTTTTTTCCACTAGAAAAAGCAACAAAGATAGATTCAATTTATTGTAGAGATGCTTCAATTGCTACAGATTATGGGATGATTTTATGCAATATGGGAAAAGAGGGAAGAAGAAATGAACCCACCTCACATGTCCAAACTTATGAAGAACACGGTATTGAAGTACTTGGTAAAATAATAGCACCTGGAACATTGGAAGGTGGAGATGTGGCTTGGTTAGATGAAAAAACATTAGCGGTGGGACACACCTATAGATCTAATTATGAAGGTATAGGTCAATTAAAAGCACTATTAGAACCACAAGGAATAGAAGTAATTGTGGTTGAGCTACCACATTATAAAGGGGATCAAGATGTTTTTCATTTAATGTCAATATTAAGCCCTGTAGATAAGGATTTAGCCGTTGTATACTCGCCATTAATGCCCATTAATTTTAGAAACATGTTATTAGAAAGAGGCTTTACATTGGTTGAGGTTCCAGATGAAGAATTTGAAAGTATGGGATGCAATGTTCTGGCAATAGCTCCAAGGAAATGTATTATGGTTGCAGGTAATCCCATCACCAAAAAGCGTATGGAAGAAGCAGGATGTGTGGTACAAACGTATAAAGGTAATGAGATAAGCGTTAAAGGAGGAGGAGGCCCGACCTGTCTAACGCGCCCAATGTTAAGAACCCATTAATACTCACAATCAGACTTTAATGGCCCTTCTGCTGTTCCCTCCCAATCAGGATCGGCAACACCTGTCCATGTATTGGTCTCTGGATTGTATGCTACGGCATGAACGCGAGCAAAGGCTCCATAGCGTGTAATATTTTTTACTTCAAAACCACTGTTTTTCCACATAATAGAATCAGTGGCCTGCCAGCCGTTGTTTGGGGTGTACTCAGCACTAAATTTCATACCATCGAAATGCCTCTTTTTGGTCGATTCATCAATAGTGAATTCTGGGTGAATTCGAGGTGCAGCAACGGCATCTTTAATGGTTAAACCTCTATCTATATGTCTTGAAATAGTTTGAGCGATTCCCGATAAAATTCGTAATCCACCAGCAGCACCCAATACCATAATTGTCTCACCATCTTTAGTTACAACGGTTGGTGCAATGGTTGTTCTTGGTCTTGATCCTGGAGCTTGATCAGAATTAGACAGGTATGTCCCCATTGTAGAGGCATATACAAAACCTAGGTCAGGTGTAATTACTTTTGAACCAAATAATGGGCCTACAGTTTGGGTAATAGAGACTACCATTCCTTGGCAGTCTGCTGTTACAAAATGAGTGGTATGATGGCTATCTTGTCCCCAGCTATCACCACCCCAGTCTGTGTTATTTGCGAGTTGTATGCTGTTTTCAAAAATAAACTTGCTACTCGTTTGACTCGCTTCTATTTTTGGTATTATCATAGATGCTGCTTGCTCTTTTGCCCATTCTTTACTTTGTACTAATTCCAAATCTTCTTCTTTATAATGTGTCTGCATCGTATTAATTGCACTCGATAAAGCTTGATTTACAATGGCCGCCCATTGGGTATCATTAATAGTGGTTAAATCGAAGTTTTCAAGAATATTTAGGGTCTTTATCAGTAAACCTCCTCCAGAAGGTGCTGGCATGGTATGAATTTGATAGCCACGGTAATTGGTGGTAACATACCTCATATCAGGAGCCTCATATTTTTGCAAATCTTCTAAACTTACATAGCCGCCATTAGCATTCATATCTGCAGCAATTAGACGAGCAGTTTCTCCGCGATAAAAATCTTCTCCTTCAGTAGTTGCAATTCTCTCTAGAGTTTCGCCAAGCGCTGGTTGCTTAAGTACTTCTCCAACTTCATATAGAATTGAATCTTGCTTGAGCATTTGCCCTCTAAATCCAACATTAGATAACATAGCCTTGTGTGCAATCTTATGTCGAGCAGCTTCTCCTGGTAGAATTTCAAACCCTTCTGTAGCATGTTTTATGGATGCTTCCATAATTTGAGATAGTGGTAAAGAGCCATGCTCTTTATATAAGCGCATTAGTGATGCCACAACTCCAGGGGTTGCAATGGTTTTATGTCCGTCTCTTACAGGCGTTTCAGGTGGTGTATAATTAATGGGAATCTCTGTCATTCCATTATACCCTTGAAATGAGCCATCTTTTTTTCTAATGAGTACCAAGTTTCTACCTCCAATACTGTTCATTGTTGGCTCGACAACCGAAATAACAAATGCTGTTGCCAAGGCTGCATCAGCAGCATTCCCTCCAGCTTCAAGAATTTCGAGTCCTGCTTGAGTAGCTAGCGGTTGAGCAGCGGCGACCATTCCATTTGATGATGTTGCGAATTGTGGATCTCCATCATCAATAACTGTGGTTACATTTTCTTTTTTGCAACTAATAAATACAAGGGTGAATACTAGAAGAACAATTTTTAGTGTTTTCATAAGAAGCGGTTTTGGCTAGTAAAAAATGAAATGTCAATTTCTTAAGGAAAAAGGTACAGAAAAAAATGAAGCTAGTTATAATTGAAGCGTAATTTAGTTACATCTTGAGATAGAATTCCTTAGTAAGGTTGATGTAATCTTGGGTATAATGATGCCTTTTTGTTTCAATCACTAAATCTTTAATGCTGACCTCACTTTTTATAAAGGAAAACTCTATAAGGGAACGCTTAATTTCTGAATTTGGAGTGCCCTTAACGTGTATAATGTTGTTGGTGAAAAGCTGATAACTTCTAGCCAATTTAATAAAATTTTCTTCCTCTGAGAATGGAATAATCACTACAAATTTCCCCGTGTTTTCTAACAGTTTTGAAGCACCAAGTATAAGTTCTTCAAACGGTAATGCGTCTTCATATCGGGCAAGATCACGCGTTTCTTTCTCACTCTTAAAGGCATTCGTAAAAAATGGAGGATTTGAAACAATCAAATCATATTTGTCGTCAATCTCATCAACAAATTCGGCCAGAGAAGCATGATAACAAAATACTCGATCTGCCCAAGGAGAGTTTTCAAAATTAGTTACGCATTGTTCATAGGCATTACCTTCAATTTCAATGGCATCAATAATTTCGGCATTACATCGTTGTGCCAGCATTAGGGCAACTACTCCTGTGCCAGCGCCAATATCTAAGATTGCAAATGGTTGATGCTTCGTGGTTGCCCATGCACCCAATAAAACGCCATCGGTGCCTATTTTCATGGCACACTTATCTTGTTGCACCTCAAATTGTTTAAACTTAAATGGTTTTGATGGCATTATTCTAGGTACAGATCAATTAATCCAGTTGGTGTATCTACCACAATAGTTTTGGTAACTCTATTTACTTCTTTAATAAACTCATCGTTCATTGGAATAAGAATTTCTAAACCATCTCTATCTACTTCAAACAAGGCCTGAGCAGTTGAATCATTTATGGCGGTTATCGTACCCACAACCCCAAAATTCACATCACTAATGGTAAACCCAATAACTTCGTGAAAATAGAATTTGTTTCCTTCTAGTTTCGGGAGCAACGCTAAGGGTAAATAGAGTTCACTTTTTATAAGGCTATCTGCATCTTCCTCAGTATCTACATCTTCAAATTTGATACGAAGTAAGTCAGATTTGTGTAACTGCGATTGTTCAATAAAAAATGGGATTAAGGTATTTCTATGCTGTACAAAAATGGCATCTAGATTTTCATATAGTCCTGGTTCATCGGTATCAAGCTTGGCAAGCACTTCTCCTTTGAAACTATATTTCTTTACAATTTTCCCTAAGTAAAAGCAGTCTTCTTTTTTCATTTAAACATAAAAAAACCTGATAGAAACTATCAGGTTTAAAAGTATAAAAAATTAATTTTTTACTCTTCTTCGTTAGTAGCATCAGTAGCTTCAACTTCTGGAGCCTCTTCAGCAACTTCTTCTTCAACTACAGGAGCTGCAGCTGCTATTCTAGCTTCGTTAACTGCTTTTTCAGCTTCAAGAGCGTCAGCTTTCGCTTTTGCATTAGCTTGCGCTAATCCTTCTTTTTTAGCTTCAATTTTAGCAGCTTTTTCATCTAACCAAGCTTGGAATTTTTTCTCAGCATCTTCTTCAGAGAAAGCTCCTTTTTTAACACCACCTGCTAAATGGTTTTTTAGCATAGCACCTTTGTACGATAATATCGCTCTTGCTGTATCGGTTGGTTGTGCTCCATTTTGAAGCCATTGTACCGCACCGTCTACATTAAGTTCAATTTGTGCTGGGTTTGTGTTTGGATTATAAACTCCTAATTTTTCTAAGAATTTACCGTCTCTTTTCGCTCTAGAATCTGCTGCTACGATCCAGTAAAAAGGTTTTCCTTTTTTACCGTGTCTTTGTAATCTAATTTTAACTGGCATAATAATTAATTAGTGAGGTTCTCGACCTCTGTTATTAATGAGGGTGCAAAGATACTATAAAATTCTAATTATCAAAGACTAAATCGTTGTTTACAATTGTTTATAACTTCTTCTTAAAAAAGTGATGTAAATATGTATTTTTATACACTTCGTTTTTTATCAAACGAAACAACCTCCAACCTCTAAACAGGCGATATTAAATGTATTTAATTTTTGATACTGAAACCACTGGATTACCAAAGCGATGGAATGCTCCAATAAGTGATACCGATAATTGGCCAAGATGTATTCAAATAGCATGGCAATTGCATGATGCTTTAGGTAATTGTATCGAGCATGAAGATTATTTGATACAACCAGAGGGGTTTAATATACCTTATGATGCAGAGAAGATTCATGGTATTTCAACCGAGTTAGCTCTGCAAGAAGGAGTGCCATTGGCAACGGTATTGGAAAAGTTTAATGAGGCATTATCAAAGGCGAAATTTGTTGTTGGTCAAAATGTAGGGTTTGATGTTAATATTATGGGATGTGAGTTCTTTAGGGAGGATGTAGCTACACCACTTCAAGAACTACCTATACTCGATACATGTACAGAGCATACCGCGTTACTATGTAAAATTCCAGGTGGAAGAGGAGGAAAATATAAACTACCTACATTAACAGAGTTACACCAGTATTTATTTGGAAAAGCATTTGATGAGGCGCATAATGCCACGGCAGATGTTGAAGCAACTACCAGATGCTTTTTGGAGCTTATTAGAAGAGAAGAGTTTACCAAAGAAGAGCTAGATGTTCAACCCGATTATTTTAGCAGATTTAAAGAAGCCAATCCTTTAGAAGTTCAATTAATAGGACTAGAGCATATAAATTTAAAGGAAGCTTCTGCAAAGATTAATGAACGGCTTCAACAAGAGCAAATAGATGAGGTTGTTGATGATGCCGTATTGTCAGAGGACATCGCATCATTAAGAGATGTAGATTTTGTACACCTACACAATCATTCACAATTCTCGATCCTGCAATCTACTATTAGTATCAAAGATTTAGTTGCATCGGCAGCTAAGTATAATATGCCAGCCGTTGCTTTGACTGACCATGCCAATATGATGGGCGCTTTTCATTTTGTAAAAGAGATTTCTAATCACAATAGGAATGTGAAAACCAAAAGGTTAGAAGCCGAAGAAAATGGCGAGCTTTTTGAAGGAAAAGAAATAAAGCCAATTGTAGGATGCGAATTTTTTGTTTGCGAAGATAGAACCAACAAAACACATAAGGACTATGGATATCAAATAGTCATGTTGGCAAAGAATAAAAAAGGGTATCAAAATTTAGCGAAGATGTCTTCTATCGCATACACCGAAGGATTTTATTATGTTCCAAGAATAGATCGTTCGGTTATAGAGCAATACAAAGATGATATCATTGTACTCACTGGAAACCTTTATGGTGAGGTGCCTAGTAAAGTGCTAAATATTGGAGAACGACAAGCAGAAGAAGCGTTGCTATGGTGGAAAGAGCTATTTGGAGATAATCTCTACATAGAATTGATGCAGCATCAACAAGAAGATGAGAGAAGAGCAAATATGGCACTTAAGGCCTTAGCTAAAAAGCATGATGTTAAACTTGTTGCCTCAAACAACACCTATTATGCCAACAAAGAAGATGCAAATGCCCACGATATTTTATTGTGTGTAAAAGATGGGGAGAAGCAAACAACTCCAATTGGTAGAGGAAGAGGGTACAGGTTTGGCCTGCCTAATCAAGAGTATTATTTTAAATCATCTGAAGAGATGAAATCTATCTTCAAAGATACTCCAGAAGCCATCTTAAATATACAAGAGGTTGTAGATAAGATAGAACCTTTTGAATTAGCCAGAGACGTACTATTACCAAAGTTTGATATTCCAGAAGAATTTATCGATGACGAAGATTTAATCGATGGCGGTAAAAGAGGAGAGAATGCCTATTTGAGGCATTTAACCTATGAAGGGGCGAAAGAGCGTTATGGAGAGCTCACAAAAGACATTCGAGAACGACTAGATTTTGAGTTAGCCACTATAGAAAATACAGGCTATCCAGGATATTTCCTTATTGTAGAAGATTTTATTAGGGAAGCGCGTAATATGAATGTTTCGGTTGGTCCAGGACGTGGGTCGGCGGCAGGATCGGCAGTAGCATATTGTTTATGGATTACTAATATAGACCCTATTAAATACGATTTGCTTTTTGAGCGTTTCTTGAATCCAGATCGAATTAGCATGCCTGATATTGATATAGATTTTGATGACGAGGGAAGAGGTCGTGTCATGGATTATGTAATAAACAAGTATGGCGCCAATCAGGTAGCACAAATAATTACCTATGGTACTATGGCTGCTAAATCCTCGATTAGAGATACAGCCAGGGTATTAGATTTACCGCTTCATGATGCAGACAGAATAGCGAAACTAATTCCTACCATGTCAAAACTGAACAAAATTTTTGGCGCAGACGAAAAACAGTTGAGCGCGAAGTTTAGATCAGAGGACATGGAGAAAATCAATCAGCTGCTCAATATTTCAGAAGGCGATGATCTGGAAGCAGAAACAGTGAATCTTGCACGAACACTAGAAGGGTCGGTTAGAAATACTGGGATACATGCTTGTGGAGTGATTATCACACCAGATGATATTACCAATTTTGTACCAGTGGCAACCGCCAAAGATTCAGATCTTTATGTTACTCAGTTCGATAACTCGGTGGTGGAAGAAGCAGGGCTGTTAAAAATGGACTTTCTTGGACTCAAAACCTTAACCCTTATCAAAGATACCTGTAAGATTGTTAAGGCCAAACATGGAGTAGAACTGGATCCAGATAACTTTCCGCTTGACGACGAAAAAACGTATCAGCTATTCCAAAGAGGAGAGACAGTTGGGATTTTCCAGTACGAATCACCAGGGATGCAAAAACATATGCGAGATCTTAAGCCAACTGTGTTTGATGATCTTATAGCCATGAACGCCTTATATAGACCGGGTCCAATGGAATACATTCCAAGCTTCATTAGAAGAAAACATGGAGATGAAGAAATAGCCTATGACCTTCCAGAAATGGAAGAATACCTTAAAGAGACCTACGGAATTACTGTTTATCAAGAGCAGGTAATGTTGCTTTCTCAAAAACTAGCAGATTTTACGAAGGGCGAAGCAGATGTATTGCGTAAGGCCATGGGTAAAAAGCAAAAGGCGGTTCTCGATAAGATGAAGCCTAAGTTTATAGAGCAAGCGGCGGCCAAAGGTATGGATAAAGATAAGCTAGAAAAGATTTGGAAAGACTGGGAAGCCTTTGCAAGTTATGCATTTAACAAATCTCATTCTACCTGTTATGCATGGATCGCTTATCAAACCGCTTATTTGAAAGCACATTATCCGGCCGAGTATATGGCAGCAGTGCTCTCTAATAATATGAATGATATCAAACAGGTTACTTTCTTTATGGAAGAATGTAAGCGCATGAAATTAAATGTGTTAGGGCCAGATGTCAATGAATCATATTACAAGTTTTCGGTAAACAAAAACAATGCTGTTCGCTTTGGTATGGGTGCAATTAAGGGTGTAGGACACGGAGCGGTTAAAACCATTGTTGAGCACAGAAAAAAGGAAGGACATTATAGGTCTATTTTCGATTTGGCAAAACGAATTGACCTTCGGGCAGCAAATAAAAAAGCATTTGAGAATTTAGCAAACGCAGGTGCGTTTGATTGTTTTACCACAACACATAGGGCGCAGTATTTTCATGACTCGGGAGACGGAATCACTTTTTTAGAGAAAACCATTAGGTATGCCAGTAAGTATCAAGAAAATCAAAATTCGGCGCAGGTAAGTTTATTTGGTGAATCAAGTGAGGTGCAAGTGCCAGAGCCAGAAGTACCACCTTGTGAAGAATGGGGAACAATGGAGAAACTGGCTAGAGAAAAAGAGGTAGTTGGTATTTATATTTCAGGACATCCATTAGATGATTTCAAAATTGAAATGAATACATTTTGTAATGCCGAGGTATCATTATTCAACGATCTAGAAAATTACGTAAATAGAGAGTTAACCTTTGGTGGTGTGGTTACAGATGTGCAGCATCGAGTAAGTAAACAAGGTAAGGGATGGGCGGCATTTACCATTGAAGATTATATAGACTCCTATGAGTTTAGAATATTTGGAGAAGAATATTTAAAATTTAGGCATTTCTTAATGGTCAATAATTTTGTGTATGTACGTGCGTTTATTAAGGAAGGATGGGTAAATAGAGATACTGGAAAAAAAGGAGACCCAAGAGTGCAGTTCAATAATTTTCAGCTGTTACATGATGTAATGGATAATTATGCAAAAAAGCTCTCCATCCAACTAGATGTAAAGGATTTACAAACAGAAAAGATCAATTCCATTAAAGAATTGTTGCATATGCATAAAGGAAATCATGCACTTAATTTTGTGATTTACGATCGCGAAGAACAACTAAAGCTTAACATGCAGAGTAGAAAACAAAAAGTAAAAATCTCTCAAGAATTATTAGAAGAATTAAGGGAGTTGCATGTATATTATAAACTAAATTAATAGGAGTGTAAGCCGCTATAACGCCAATTGATTTTGTAATAGGTAAAACAAATACTATAGTTGTAAGTTATGGTGTTTTTTTTGACTAATTTTGTGCAATTAAATATAGAATACAATTAAATAATATTAGATATGGCATTAGAGATAACAGATGCAAACTTTGAAGAAACTGTATTAAACAGTGATAAACCAGTTATGGTTGATTTTTGGGCAGCTTGGTGTGGACCATGTAGAATGGTAGGACCAATCATTGATCAAATTAGTGATGAGTATGATGGTAAGGCAGTAGTAGGAAAAGTTGATGTAGATGCTAATCAAGAATTTGCAGCAAAATATGGTGTGCGTAACATTCCAACAGTATTAGTTTTCCAAAACGGAGAAGTTGTAGGAAGACAAGTAGGAGTTGCTCCAAAAGCTGCTTATTCAGAAGCATTAGATGCTCTTCTATAAATAAGAAACGCAAAAGAAATTATAAAAGGTTTGTCTTTACGGCAAACCTTTTTTAGTTTAGATACCCTATGAAAATAAGGCAGGAATTACAGCAAACAACAGGTTTTGAGAACCTTGAACTCCTTGCAAAGCAAGTGGTAGAGGGATTTATTGCAGGAATGCATAAAAGTCCGTTTCATGGTTTTTCGGCAGAGTTTGCCGAACATAAAATATATAATCAGGGTGAAAGTACCAGACATATCGACTGGAAACTGTTTGCTAAAACAGATAAACTTTTTACAAAACGCTATGATGAAGAAACCAATTTACGCTGTCATATTATTATAGATAATAGTAGTTCGATGCATTTCCCGGCGATTAAGAATTTAACCATAGACGCGCTCAATAAAATAGGATTTTCTGTGTTGGCAGCGGCTTCTATGATGAATATTTTAAAAAAACAACGAGATGCAGTAGGCTTAAGTATTTATAGTGATTCGTACGATTACTATGCACCAGAAAAAGGAAGCGACAGACATCATAGAATGCTATTAGAACAATTGGATAAGACTGTGCAACAACAGCCTAAGAATAAAGGCACAGCGACTTACCAATACCTTCACCAGATAGCCGAAAAAATACATCGTCGTTCCATGATATTTTTGTTTACAGATATGTTTCAATCGGGAGTAGCAGAAGACGAACTTTTTAATGCCTTACGACATTTAAAGTACAACAAACACGAAGTCATACTATTTCATGTATTTGATAAAGAAAAAGAATTGAATTTTAATTTTGATAATGCACCAAAAAGGTATGTAGACGTTGAAACTGGCGAACATATAGATTTATATGCCGAAAATATAAAAGAGAATTATGAGCAAGCTGTGACCAATTATTTTAAAGATATTAAGTTGCGCTGTGGCCAATATAAGATCAAGTATGTAGAGGCGAATATAAATGAACATTTCAATAAAATTTTGACCACCTATATGTTAGAACGACAAAAATTTGCCTAGGTCGATTTTATGGAAAAAATATCTAAAAACATTTGTGTTATAAAAAATGGAGTGTATATTTGCATCCGCAATAATGCAACGGTCTGGTAGTTCAGTCTGGTTAGAATATCTGCCTGTCACGCAGGGGGTCGCGGGTTCGAGTCCCGTCCAGACCGCAAGATTG